>JAAERE010000255.1 GCA_024230675.1 bacterium
AATGGCTTGCAGCACCCCCTCCGGGCCGAGCCATATTTCTCGCCATTCTTCGTACCAGTAGGCCACCGGGTAGTTGCCGGCCCAGCCGTCCGGGTCGCCGCCGACAATCCACTCGGGCTTGCCAATAGACCAGCCGGGCTGCCAATAGGTACGAAAGTCCTCGGCCTGGCCAATATCAATATAGGCAATGGCTAACTTGGGCTGAGGGGCGTTATGCAGGCTATCCACGACCTCGGCCATTGGATAATCGGTGTTGTTGGCTTCAAAGGGGATGAAGTCGAGGACCACCATATCATATTCGGAGGCGGCAATCTGCTCGACCATATCTGTCTCCAGGTTGACGTCGATCATGTAAAACCAGTGGCGGACGTCGGCCAGGCGTACTTTGCTGGGGGGGCGGTCACTGTCTGCGGGCGGAGCTGTTGCTGCCGGCTCGATGGTAGGAGCGGCGATGAGCCACAGGGCGGTTGGTATGTCTTCGTCCCCTGGCTGTGATTCAAAGGCAATCCACCCTCCATCGGGCGACCAGGAAGGCGCGCCGTCATAGCGGGTCTCGTCACGGGTGACGCGGATCGGTTGGCCACCATCAGCCGGGATGACGAAGATATTTGGGGCCGGCAGTTCGCCATGGTCAGAAGAATACACAATCCAGCGGCCATCGGGCGACCAACTGGCGTCGGTGTCGCCAGAGGGGGCCGTTGTTACCTGCTGTACATCGCTGCCATCGGGGGCCATAGTGTACAGGTTCCAGTCCTCGCTGCCGGCCGCCCGCCGTTGAAAGAGAATGTGGTCGCCACTGGGGGACCAGTTGGGTTGGCGGTCATCGGTGTTGCCATCGGGGCCATCGGTCAGTTGCGTCAATCCGGCGCCGTCGGCGCCCACTTTCCAGATACTGCCCTGCTGCTGTTCTTCGGGTATATCGGGATCGACTTCAAAGACGATCCATTGCCCGTCCGGCGAGAAACTCGGTTCGATAAAGTAATTGTCTGTGGTGTGATCGGTGACGCGGAAAAGATCACTCCCATCGGCCGCCATCGTCCATACCTCGTCGATGTCCTCACGGTCAGAGGCGAAGGTGATACGGCCGCTGGCGGCGTTCCAACTGGTACCGGGCAGGTTGACGCTATCGCTGTCGGGGGCAGCGGTGAGCAGGTTGACGGCGCCGTTGGCCAGATCAAGCAAGTAAATGGCCGCCGGCCCCTCGTTGTAGCCGTTTTCAAAGCGGGTGAAGAGCAGGCGCGTCCCGTCCGGGGAGAAGGCCGCATTCTGGTCGCTGGTGTTTGGAGGTGGGTCGGTCAGGCGCAGCGCGCCGTCTGGGCGGGTTTCGGAGGCGAAGGTGATCGCCGGGGTGGGGGCTGTCGTTTCGCCCGGTGAAAAGAAGCCAGCGGGAAAGACTACGTTTTGGGCCCAGCGGTCACTTAAAACGCCCAGCAGGGAGTTGTCGAGGCTGGGGGCGTGGTTCTCATAATCCGGGCCATATTCCAGGTTGAAGCCGTCAAAGTAGGGTTCGTCGCCCCGCCAGACATAGACGGCATAGTTCCAGCCGTATTGCTCGAATAGAGCGGTCTGGTCGTGCAGGAAGGCGGCCGCATCCGGTACCCAGCGCACAACGCCGAACTCGCCGGCGTAGATGGGTACGTCGTGCTGTTGGGCAAACTCGCGGACGGGGCGGTAATTTTCATCCAGCCAGGCCCGGTCAAAGGCGACCGTCTCGCCATAATCGTCGATAACATCGGGGTAGCCAATGGCGGCCTCTCCCTCCTGTTGGACGATGTACATATCCGGTTCGTAGGCGTGTACGCTGTACACGGTGCGCGGGTCCCCGGTGGGCTGCAAGGCCGGGAACCAATCCGCGGCTGCCCAACCGAGGCTGTCTATGACGATGGGCGTATC
>JAAERE010000256.1 GCA_024230675.1 bacterium
ACCCGGTAGGGGAGGGTCACGCTCTGTTTGGCCTCTAAAGAGTCCGGCGCCGGGGTCAGCAGTTCATAGCGGAAGAATTGATCCTCTTCCGGCAGGGTGTACACCAGCTCTACCGCGCGGACGAGGCCGTGGTTGGTCAGCACGCTCTCGCCGTTGAAAACGTCGCCCGGTTTCATGTCCGGCAGCGTCACGGACACGGGTGCGATAACCACCACGGCCGCGGGGACGTCGGTTTCATAGACCGCGCTCAGCACGATCTCGTATTTATCCTCGATGGTGGTCTCCGCGACCTCCCACTCCACGGTGACCAAGTTGTAATCCAACAGCACCTCCTGGCTCGCGGTCACACCGGGCCGGACCCAGAACCGGCCGGTCCTCGACTGGTGGTTTTGGGCGCGAATCCTGTATTTGTATCTTCCCGCGGGGAGGTCGCTGAACACCGCCTCGCCAAGGCTGTCCGTTGTTTTGTTGTACTCCTCGGTGAGCACTCGTTCGTTCTGGAGGCGTATCCTGGCGCCGGCGAGGCCCGGTATCGGGTTGTTGTCGTTGTCCAGGGTTCCGGTGTAGATGTCGGACACTTTGAATAAGACGCCTCCCACGCCGGATTGGGTGACGGAGGCGAACATGTTGATGCTTCTGTCGGGGTGGTTGGCGGCGGAGAATTTTAAATAGTAATGGTGATATCCCTCTGCGACTGAATCCGTTGGGCTGAAGGAGACGCGAATCTCTCTTCGCTCACCCACGGCGAGGGTTCCCTGGCTCTCGGCGCTGTTGAGCTGGATCCAGGTTGGGACGGCGCCGCCGTCCGGGGCCGACAGGGAGAGTTGGATGTTTCTCATGTCGGCCAGCCCCTTGTTCTCCAGGGTGACCGTTTCTGTGACGATGTTATTCCTGGCGACGCCGGACTCTATAAAAGAGGGCGTAAAGAAGAGCGCGGGCCTGGCTTCCGAGTATTGTGCGTTTATTCTTACCGCTCCCCAGGCGTCCGGGGCGGTTTCGTCGCTGATCACTTTCAACACCAGGGTTCCGTTTTCCGCGAAGTTGTCGGCCCAGATGGTGAAGGGCAGATTCACGGATTTTCCCGGCGCCAGGCTTGCAACCGTGCTCCCGGGAGTCAGGTGGACGCCCTCGGGCAGTACGCCTTCGGGCTGATCCTCGGCCGCGAAAACGAGCCGAAGATTACTCACCGGATCCCCGTCTCCCGCGGCGATGTTGACGCGGATGGTTTTCGGGTAATTCCTGGGGATGTTCATGTTGATGGTGGAAGGGTTGATCCTCAACCGGTTGATGATGAACCGGCCGTGAATCGGGCGATCCAAAAGGGCCGGGTGCATGGCCCGGACCTTATATGCGCCGGATTCTCCTGAAAGAGGCTGGAAGGTGTGGGAAAAGGATCCGTCCTGCTCGGTGAACACCTCGTATTTTCGCTCAAATCCCTTCAGGGTAATGACCAGATCCAGGGGGACGCTGGCCATGGGCTCGCCCGTGGATCTTTCCACGGCGCGTCAGGCCGAAATTAGAACCAAGCTCAGTTCTTTTATTCGGAATGTTCGGAGACGGCGAAAATTGACATTTTGGAACTCATGGATAAATTCACCTGCATGATGAATATACTGAGTTTCATAATCCTGATAACATTGGTCCTGATCGCCTTCAAATTATTTATGGTGCATGACCTCGCGGCGGAGAACCTGGCCCTTCGACAGCAGCTTGCCGCGTTGAACCACAAAACAAAAAGACCGCGGCTCAGGTTAAGAGACCGGGTCTTTTGGGTGTTGCTCTCAAGGTTTTGGGCAAGGTGGCGAGATGTTCTGGTAATCGTTCAACCGGAGACCGTTGTGAAATGGCATCGGCAGGGTTTTAAGCTCTTCTGGAGATTCAAATC
>JAAERE010000257.1 GCA_024230675.1 bacterium
AGTGCTGTACTTGGAACATCGCTTTGGCCTGCGCGACAGCAACGGCCTCCGCCGCAATTGTTTTTGGCGGAGCGCGTTGTCACGTCGGCGATTATTCATTGCTGAAAGGTGGGTACTTTGAAACAGAAAGAGTTAATGTGTGCAGCCGCCACGGAGGTGTATCATGGCCAATGACTTGACTAAGGAACCGACCCAACAGAATCTGTTCGAAGTGTGTGGCGATAGCAGCGCTCTGCAACAGTACCTCGGAATCCACCCACCCGACAACGCGTCCAAGGCATCGCCCATCTTGGCATTCAGGCGCAAACGCGAGGTCGAGATTCCCTGGGGTGAAATCATAACCGACGATGCTCTCGCCGACGCCGGTGCCGAGGCGATTGCGGCGATCCGGGGGTATTTTGAGAAGTCCTGGGGTTTCGACGTCAATAATGAGGAATGGTGGAAGGATGAGAGCCACCACCTTCTGGATACGGAGAATGGATCCTGGTGCGTCAAGCAGCTTGGAAAGGCCCCGTCTTTTCACGTTTTCCGCCCGGACTTCGACAATCCGGACCCTAAGGGATTACCGACGGCGCTTCCGATCAACGAAGGATTCATCATTCGGCACGGCACCAGCGGCCGACTGTACCTGCTGGACAATCCCCAAAAAACCCTGAGTGAAGAGCCCTTTAGATCCTTCAACAAGTACGAGAGCGCCTGGCAGGAGATCGACGGGGTCGAGCTGGTCTTCGAGTCGGAGGTGGATGCTCAATCGTACTACATGGACTTTGAGGAGATTGATCTGCGGCCCGTCCTGATCCAAAGGAAATACGAAGAACTCCGCATTCTGCGCGACTTCGCCAGGAAAGTGAAAGACAACGTCGCCGGCGTCACGGAAAAG
>JAAERE010000258.1 GCA_024230675.1 bacterium
CAGCAGAAACGAAGGGCGCGAACAGGCCATTATCCCCCGCATCAGGTCCTTCTCGATGGTTTCCTTCCGGCGGACCATCGGGGCTCCGAAATTCTTATGCCGCCACCACAAAGCCAGCCCGGCCTGCGCCACGGAAATCAACGCAAAGACCCAGAAAAGGCCGTCGGCCAGGTCCGGGATCCGGTTTTCGAGCGGATAATGACGGTTGAGGTAAAAGCACAAGAACAGCAGGCCGCCGGGGACCATGACGTTTATCACCATGCCCAGATACAACGGTTTGGCCACCATGCCGGTGACATCGTAATTTTCGTAATCTCGTAAACTCATTTGGTTTGTAACTTCTCTATAAACTCGTTGAACTTAGCTCGGCGCGGCCAGCAGAAAACGGCCCAGGCCGCACCTATAATATAGAATCGAAGCAGATGCAGATAGTCTCCGGTCAGCAGAAAAACAACCAGCCCCAGCAGGAACGCCGACTCGATCATGGCCATAGTAACAATGCTGACACTAACAAAAAACTGTGCGGGTGTGGCCGACGGCTGGGGATTCCTGCGATAGCTCTGTATCTGGAAGCGCTCAATGACCTTCACCAGCCCCCCCTGAACCATCGCGACTACCAACAGCATGTAGGCCAACATATCTGACACGCCTTCGGTAGCGAACATCTCTCTGTCGAGAAACGCGGCGACCAGCAGGTAGATCAGTGGCGCAGCTACGAGGATGGCGAATGCCAGGATCTTCGCCTTCTTAAACTCGCCCTCGCTACTAAGCGGCTGTACCGTCAATTGATCTTCTCCTTCCCGGAGCGGACCTGCCGGAAGAAGGCTTTCATCAACTCGGCAATCTCAGATTCCATGACCCCGCCGACCACCTCTATCCGGTGGTTGAGCTTCTTCTCCGAGGGAATATCAAAAATCGAGCCGCAACCGCCAAACTTGGGATCGCGGGCGCCATAGACAATTGTCTTGATTCTCGAAAGCACAGCCGCCCCGGCGCACATAGTGCACGGTTCCAGC
>JAAERE010000259.1 GCA_024230675.1 bacterium
GACATGGGCTACTCGGACGTCGGACCGTTCGGTGCGGAAATTGCAACGCCAACCCTTGATACGCTGGCTAAAGAAGGTCTTCTGCTGAGCAACTTTCACGTGCTCGCGAGTTGTTCTCCTTCGCGTTCGGTTCTCCTGTCCGGGATTGACAACCATCGGGCGGGTTTGGGCACGATGAGCGAACGGATGACGGAGCAAGTCAAAGGCAAGCCTGGCTACGAAGGCTACCTGAACCATCGCGTCGCTGCGTTGCCCGAGGTGCTGAAGGCCAACGGCTACCGCACGTACATGGTTGGCAAGTGGCATCTTGGTGAGGATGAAACGACGATTCCTCACGCCAGAGGATTTGACGAAACGTTTGCGCTCGTTGGCGGCGGTGGCAGTCATTGGAGTGACCAGAAATGGCTAACGCCAACTATTCCGGTGGAATACAGCCGTAACGGCAAAGAGGTGAAGTCGCTGCCGGAAGATTTCTACTCGACCAGGAATTACACCGACAACGTGGTCGAGTGGATCAAGCGGGATCAGGACAGCGACAAACCATTCTTTGCCTACCTTGCGTATACCGCTCCGCACGACCCGCTTCACGCTCCACAAGCGTACATCGACAAGTACAAAGGCGCATACGACGGCGGTTGGGACGCCTTGCGTGAGAAACGCCTACAACGACTTAAAGAGCTCGGCATCGTTGAGAAGAATGCCAAGCCTTTCCCGCGTTTACCGTCTGTGAAGGCCTGGGAAGAGTTGCCAGAGGAGGAGCGGGCAATGGCAGCTCGCGACATGGAGGTCTACGCCGCGATGGTGGATTATATGGACGAACAGATCAAGCGAGTTTTCGATCAACTGAAAGCGGCTGGTAAATATGAGAACACGATGATCATCTTTTTCTCAGACAACGGCGCCAACGGCGCATCGTTAACGCACTATCCTGGTCAAACGAGTGAATACATGAGCAAGTTCGACAATCGTCTCGAAAACCGTGGCTTGAAGAACTCGCTCATCGACATGGGCCCAGGCTGGGCTCAGGCCAGCATGACGCCCAGCCGCATGTTTAAGGGCTTCACCGCGGAAGGTGGTATCCGTTCTCCGCTGCTAGTGAAACTGCCAGGCAAGATGGCAGACGCCGGCAGCATCAACCATTCGTTCTTGCACATCAGGGATATCATGCCGACGGTTCTTGACGCGGCCGATATCGAACAGCCAGTGAACCGTTTCGCGGGGAGGTCGGTGCAGCCCATCCAGGGAACGTCCGTACTGCCGCTGCTTGAGGGGAAGAAAGTAGAAACGGTCAGCGAAGTCGGATACGAACTGTTTGGAATGAAAGCCTTCTTTGCGGGCCGCTGGAAAGCTCTATGGATGCCGGAACCAAATGGTACGGGTGAGTGGGAGTTGTTTGACCTGAAGCAGGACCCTGGCGAGCTGAATGACCTAGGCACACAATACCCGCAAAGGCTCAAGGAACTTGTCGCCCGCTGGGAACAGTACAAGAAGGACAACGGCGTCCTCGATTTGTCCTCCGGTGGCGTCAAGTAGTTGAAGCGAGGTCCTGCGACCACGGTGTGGGCCAGCTCACAGGCTCGTTGTATTGCGCCAATCGACTAGACTAGAAGTCAATCTTCCCGCGGAGTCCAAGAACAATCGCCGTGTCTAAGGCCTGGGGCCCGGGGTTGATCACTTGCAGGTCCCCGGTCAAATGGAACCAGGGAGTGATTTCCGCATTGTAGTAGACTTCGCCGCCGTGCACATTTTCTAGCGGATTCGCAGGGACAAACAGACTCTTGAAGTCGCTGTTGAGCCCGCTATAGAAGTAGCCAACGCCCATGCGGTCGTTAGGCCGACAGTCCATCGTTCCGAAAGCTTCTAGCGAGACCGATGCTGTTAGGCCGTACGGCGAAGTCTCTTCATCGGATACGCCTACGCGACCAAACAGTTTGGTATATCGCCGATCGTTGCTGGGGTCGGCCCATAGCCTCTGTTCAGCAAGGTACTGCACCTTCCAAGTGCCCGTTTGTTGAGCCGGCATCACGCCCCCCGGCGGAATGATGACCCAGTCGGACGTGTCGAACGACGTGTACTCGCCAGTGGCGTATGTTGCGAGTACGGTATGCGACCCTGGCAAACTTCCGAAAGAAGTGTTCTTTCTTGCAAGCCCCACGAACGTTATGCCATTCGGAAAATCGAGCCCCACTGTTGTCGGCGATTCCTGACTTTCCATCACGACAAACGCAGCCTGCAATCCGCGGTCACCTGCCTTCATGATCGCGGCAATATTTGTAATAAACGGCATGCTGGGAGTCGCGTTCATTGGCATCGGAATCGATAAGTTCATGAATCCGTCAACTCCGCAACCGTAGTCTGGGTACAGCGTTTCCCAGAAGTCAAGTGTATTATTCCTGCCAACGACTGCAGCGAAGCCGCCTCCAAGTTCATGTTCGTAGAGCAAGTGTGTTAGCGCAAATGATGGCTCCGGGACCGGTGAGACCAGGTTTGCGTTGACAGGGGCCAAGCCCGCGGCATCCGCGATGACGTTCTGACCGAACTGCCAGTCAGCGGCATGGACCTTGATCTTTCCACCTTGCCACAGGCCCATCCGGCCCGTGTCGGCGAGGATAGAAAGGTCGAGTTTATCTCCGTATCGAAATGTCTGTTCAGCACCACCGCTGGCCACGCCCTGGTAGAACTGTGTCAGAGCCGATTCGAAGACAATCCCATTCTGTGCCAGAGATGCGCGGTGGCCATACCAATCGCCCGTGAGTTGGTCACGACAAAGCAGGCAATCGCAGCAACAACTGGTTTCGTGACATGGAGCATTCGACTCCTGCGCGTAGTCCAACCGGGGCGCACAGAGAAATGAGAAGACGACAGATAGTGCGAGCAGGAACCGCATCACCCAAGTTCCTCCATGAACGGAATCCAGCCACGCACCCAAGCACGGGCCTACTTCTTATCCATCGGAGATGTTGACAGCCCATTTGTCCAAGACCGTGACCGAATAGACGCAGAAACCTATACGAGATGCGATTGTGCAGGTAATTTGGCCAATAACGCCGGTTCGTGGGTCGATGCCTACGATCCTCTCAGCGGTGAGGGCGACCGCTTCACGGGCGTGTCGGACTCGGGCCGGAATCCAAGTCGATGCGTCTCTTGTCAATCCGCATGGCTCCCCCCCCAATGAGCGGGAGAGCGAGTTACCAACTGCTCCC
>JAAERE010000260.1 GCA_024230675.1 bacterium
CTTCGGACGGCCATTACAAATTCAAGTACTTCCCGGTGTCGGCTCTTTTCTTCTCGGCTCTGGGATGGCTGCCGCTAGCCGCTGCCAAATACATCTGGCTACTTGTTGTGTCCTCTGCCGTAGGCGGGCTGCTTTGGATCTCGCAAAAGCTCCTGGGCGCCGACGCGAGGAATACACGCCTGGCCGTCGTGTTGACCGGATTGATCCTGGCGCGATTTTACATCAGGGAACTGGAATTGGGGCAGGTCAACGCCGTGATCGCGCTCACGCTGGCGGGCGCGACCTGGTTTATGATTCGGTCGCGTCCGTGTTTGGCAGGCTTGCTGATTGGGTTGGCTATCGCCCTCAAACCTCACGCTCTGATTTTTCTGCCATATCTTGCGATCCGCAGGGAGTGGCGCGGCTGCCTGACAGCTATCGGCGTTCTGGTCGGGGCGATGCTGCTCCCGGTGCTTCGATATGGACCGCAGGGATTTCTGGACCTTCTTGTATCGTGGAAGAACACTGTATCGGGATCAACACCCGCCCTCCTGACCAACCCCGACAACGTTTCGATTTTCGGAGCCTGGGCCAAATGGCTCGGTCCGGAGCCGTCGACGTCCTCGATGATAATAGCGGGGACGGTGCTCGCACTCCTCGGAATCGCGGCCGTCATCTATTCGTGGCGTGTACTCACAGAGACTGTGCCTGAGCGAATACGCAGCCGCGCGCTTGCGGTCGAAGGCTCGATATTGCTGATGCTTATCCCCCTTCTCTCGCCGCAGGGCTGGGATCATGTTTTTTTGGCCGCCACACCGGGCGTATTGATCCTTCTGACGTCGTGGGGGCAGCTTGAGCGCTGGAAACGTTGGGTCCTGGGGGTGGACCTGGCCGTGATCGGACTTACGATTTACGACA
>JAAERE010000261.1 GCA_024230675.1 bacterium
AGTTCGCCGTCGACATACCCGGCCAGCAATTCTCTAAGCCTGTCATCCATCGGTGCGCCCCATGTGTTTGGCCAGTCTCTTACGGGCATAATAAAGCCGTGACATAACCGTGCCCCTCGGTATATCCAGCAGCTCCGCGATCTCGTCGTAAGACATCCCCCGGAAATGTTGCAGCGTGATGATCTCCCGATCCTCGAACGAAAGCTTCATCAGCGCGTTGCGAAGAGCGTTGATCGTCTCTTTTTTGATCATCGTACGTTCCGGGTTATCCTCGCTGACCAGCAGGTAAGAGGCATCGTCGACATCAACCATCTTGTGGTCGACACGCTTTCGTTTCCGAAGCCAGGTTCGAGAGAGGTTGGCCACGATAGTGTAGAACCAGGGGAGAAAAGGCTGGGCCTGATCGAAAGTACCGGCGGAGCGATATACTCGCAGGAAAGCCTCCTGCGAAATATCGTAGGCGTCATCGCGATTCCCCACGAGTCCCAATGCCATACGGTAGGCGGCCTTCTTGTGCCGTTCGACCAGCGTCTGAAGTGCCTGTTTGTTACCTGCCTTAATATTCATGACCAGCTCGGAGTCAGCTTTCATCGGCTCACTTTCTACTCTACTGGTCATACCGGGGCTCTGGCGCAATATTCAATGGTTTTTGAGAAATTCGTTATTTTGTTGCCGTATGGTAAGTTATCCCAGTATTTGTTCTTAGGCAAGGGAAAAGGTTTGGGGTTGGTTGGACCGTTGGCTAGTCACCCTGAGCCTGTCGAAGGGCGGCGCCTTAGACGGGCCATAGCCCGTCATTCCTGCGGAGGCAGGAATCTAGTCTTGGATTAATGGGGCAGACGAGCAGTCCACCCTTTATGGTGGGGGACAAAGTGAACCTGAAACTGGCGACACATCCACGGCTCCCACAGCAAGCTGTGGGGC
Source organism: bacterium (assembly GCA_024230675.1). Classification (GTDB taxonomy): domain Bacteria; phylum Zixibacteria; class MSB-5A5; order GN15; family FEB-12; genus JAAERE01. Next base: position 925 of record JAAERE010000261.1, read on the forward strand.
ACCGAGTCATGGGTCTGGTGGGGCAGAGCTCCAGCGGTTTCGACGGAGGGGCAGACGAGGGCGTCTGTCGCCCACGTTATTGGCGAAACCACCACGGCTCCCACAGCAAGCTGTGGGGCACCGAGTCATGGGTTTGGTGGGGCAGAGCTCCAGCGGTTTCGACGGAGGGGCAGACGAGGGCGTCTGTCGCGCACGTTATTGGCGAAACCACCACGGCTCCCACAGCAAGCTGTGGGCTACGGCACAGGATCTCTGTAACCCACCCAGAGTGACAACGTCAGGTGGGAAAGCCCCGCCTGACACGCCTGGCTCTTGGGGGGCTTCAGGTCGAACACACAAGGAGGACAGGGATATGTTCAAGCAAGCAATGTTTGTTATGGCTCTTCCAGCGTTGAGCTTATCGGCAGCGGCTCAGGACGGCCGGACCGGCGCCGAGTTGGCCCCGCTGCACCCGGTCAA
>JAAERE010000262.1 GCA_024230675.1 bacterium
AAATGAGCAAAGAGAGGCGATCCCTCGCCTCCCTTTGCGTGGCTACTGCTTTTCTGAGGTTAAACGCTTCTTTTGGGATAATGGCTTATACTGCCACTGGTTCCTTGGCTTTGCCTTTCTTCTTTGACTTCGATTTGGATTTCGGTTTGGCTTCTGGCTTTTGGGCTTCCGGTTCCGGTTGCCCTTCGGCTTGGGTTTGGCCTTCGCCTTGTTCTGGGTTTTCCTCTTCCGCTTGTCCCTTCTCTTCTGCTTGGGCTGCTATTGCCTCTGCCTCAGATACCGCATTGGCTTGGCTTACCAGCATGGGCATTTGAATCAGCCGATACCCGTTAACCGAAAACAGACTGGCCGATTGAGGATTGCCGATCTTAAAATCAACCATTCCGTTACAGGCTTTCAAGGCTTGAGATAAGTATCCTGCCTGAATAGCGGTTCTGCCTTCCCCTTCAACCTCGGCTTCAATCTCAGTCTTGCCCCTTTCATCCTTGGTATCGAAGATCAGCTTTCCTTCGGTTGTGGTTATTATGATAGGTCTTTCCTTTCCAGTGATATTATGATTAAACCACAGTGAGGCAAGGCTATTGACCGATTTGGCGGCTTGACTGGTATCGAACCTTACACTAGCTTGAACAGCCTCATCATGAGGGATGAAGCTATCATATTCAGGGAAGTCACCATCAAGGCTGCGATAGCGATACTTGACCAGTTCGGTTTCGATGACCAGATTATGGTGTTCCGGTTTGTCCTGCCAGCTTTCAAACCACAGTCTTACCCTTTTAGCTTTCTTGAGGGCCGGTATCAAACCTTTCAGGTCATCGATATCGACTTTGGCCTCGTTTTCGCCTTCCTCAAAGGGCAATTCATTAACTGCCAGCCGGAAACCATCACAACTGGCCAGCGTCAACTTACGGCCCGATTGCCTGAATAGTACGGTATGCAGAATCGG
>JAAERE010000263.1 GCA_024230675.1 bacterium
ACCACCGGCCGGATGTAACATTCTTCCAGACCGTTGGTGTCGATCAGGTCAATAATCGCCTGGTCGATCTGTTCCGGCGTGTAGTTCAGTTCCATACGATATATCTTGGCCGAATTGTGCAGGCGGATCGAATGATCGCGCAGCCGATACAAGATCGGCCCTTTGTCGGACTTGTACGCCCGCATTCCTTCGAAAACAGAAGACCCGTAATGAACGACGTGTGAGAGGACGTGGATTTTGGCGTCGTCCCAGTTGACCAGCTCGCCGTCCATCCAGATAACTTTGGATTTATCCATGCGTGTATGCTCCCTCATTTTGTGCCGGATAGAATACTAACTTGCCGGAAAGTACGAAAAAAGAGGTAGGGGTTCAATCAAAATACCACGCCTTCACCGGCAATCCAGACCTTCGAAATACAAAAGACCCGCTGGACGCCTCTTTCAGGCGTTCACAGCGAGTCTCTTGATCTTTTCAGTATCGATCCGGTTCTAGTTTCGAGAACCGAGGAATTTCCAAATCGAAGGCAGCAGCACCGAAGCCGCCGCGATTTTGAGTGCAGCGCCCGTGAGGAACGGATACAGCCCCATCGCCAGCAATGTATTTCCCGGCACGAAGAGCGACAGTTGGGTCAAGCCGCAAACGAAAATGATCGTGGTGCCAAGCGTCATGGCCAGAATCGACTTCACATAGCCCTTGTCCCAACCCTTGTCGGCGAGGGTTCCCACGATCCAGGCAGCCGCCAGAAAACCCAGAAGATAACCGCCGGTCGGTCCCATGAGGGCGGCTACACCGGCCTTACCCCCGGCGAATACCGGCAGGCCTGCGGCGCCTTCGACAAGGTAAGCCAGCACGACGGCGGTACCTCGCGTGCGGCCGAGAGCCATGGCGACCAGCAACACCCCGAGCGTCTGGCCGGTAATTGGGACCGGCGAGAACGGCAGGTTGATCGAAAGATAGGCGCTCGCCACGAGCACCAGGTTGAAGCTCATGAGCAAGGGCAGTTCGAGCCATCGACTTGAGGGCTTGATCAGATCGTAGACGGTCAACGACGAGGCACGTAGATTCATGGATAGAGTCCTTTCCCTGGGAATTGTTTCCTCAAGAATAAATCCCCTCAAGCCAGAAATCAAGACTAATATGAGCCGGAAAAAAAGGGCCCGGCGGAAAGATCTCCGTCGGGCCCTTATTTGTCAAGGAACAGTCTTATACGTCTTTGAGCGATTTCAAGAGATCTCTCGAAATCACCAGCCTCTGAATCTCAGAGGTTCCTTCGCCGATCTCGCACAGCTTGACGTCGCGCCAGATGCGCTCGACCGGGTAAGGTCCGGTATAGTAGCCGATAGACCCCAACACAGTCATGGCAGCGGTTGCCGCCCGAGTGGCGACTTCGGAGGCGTACAGCTTGCACATCGCCGACTGCTGGCTGAAAGGCACCTTGGCGTCTTTCATAACGGCGGCTTCGTAAATCATCAGGCGAGCGGCCTGAAGTTCCGTAGCCATATCAGCCAGGCGATGTCCGATCCCCTGATGGAAGGCGATCGGTTTGCCGAACTGGACGCGTTCCGAGGCGTACTTGAGAGCACAGTCGAGCGCTCCCTGCCCCAGTCCAAGCGCCATGGCGCCGATGGATATGCGGCCGCCATCGAGCGTTATCAACGCCTGTTTGAAGCCTTCGCCAACTTTGCCGAGAAGGCTCTCGAACGGCACTTTCATGTCGTCGAAGTGGAGGAAAGCAGTATCTGAACCGCGAAGTCCCAGCTTGTTTTCCTTTTTG
>JAAERE010000264.1 GCA_024230675.1 bacterium
GGCACGGTTATGTCACGGCTTTATTATGCCCGTAAGAGACTGGCCAAACACATGGGGCGCACCGATGGATGACAGGCTTAGAGAATTGCTGGCCGGGTATGTCGACGGCGAACTCTCAGAGAAGGAGCTTGCCGCTTTCGAAAAGGAACTCGCGACCAACCCCGAACTGCGGGCCGAACTGGAAGATTTCAGAGCAATTAAGGAGGTGACCGCCGGTATGAAATACGCCGATCTCCCCGACCAGGTCTGGGACAGCTACTGGGCCAACATATACCGCAAGTCCGAAAGGGGCTTCGGCTGGGTCATCATGTCTATGGGCGCGATCATCCTCTTGTGTTTTGGTCTGTATGAATTCTTTGGCGAACTGTACGCCAATCCGGAAGCCCCGCTGTGGCTGAAGATTGGCGTTACGGGCGCCGCCGCAGGGGCTGCAATACTCCTGGTCTCGTTCGGTCGCGAACGGATCTTTGCCTACAACCGCGAGAGATACCGCGAGGTCCAAAAATGATTCTGGTAACAACCCCTGAAATCGCCGGCAGGAAGATCGTCAAGTCCCTGGGCCTTGTAAAAGGCAACACCATCCGCGCCCGACATCTCGGACGAGACTTCGCCGCTATGCTTCGAGGTTTGATCGGCGGTGAGATAACTGACTACACCAAGATGCTCGCCGAATCGCGCGAACAGTCTATGGATCGGATGAAAAAAGACGCCGAACGGCTCGGCGCCAACGCCATCACGATGGTGCGGTTCTCGACTTCATCAATGATGCAGGGCGCGGCCGAACTTCTGGTCTACGGCACGGCCGTCTTAGTCGAAGACGAATAAATCCCGTTGCGGCACCACCACCTGGTTTTCGCAACCAAGAACCGGCAGGACCCGCAAGGGCTCTGCCGGTTTACTTTTGGCCGATTCCCCGGAAGCCAGGCCTTCACTGGCAGTTCAATCTATCAGATCGCTCAATTCCGGATAGTCTTTCACAAGGCTCCTGAGTACCGATGAATCCGCGCCACGCTCCAGGGCAATCTTGAACGCCCGGCGACCGCGCTCCACATCCCCGAGCTTCAGGTAAGTCCCGATCTGATCGACCACATGCTTGACCGGGACATCCTCCCGCACCGCCAGTTGGAAGAATATCTCGGAGTACTTGTCTACCTGGTGCTGCCTGGCGTACATGGTGCCAAGGCCCATCAAGGGGTCGAGGAGACTGCTATCCAGCCATAGCGCCCGCCGCCAGTAGTATTGGGCGGAGTCGTACTCGTGCAGTCGATAGTAAGCGTGGGCCAGATAATTGGAGGCCACCCATCGGTACGGACTGAGAGCGTCGGATATGTAGAGGTATTCCAGGGCGGAATCGGGCTGCCCCATCTCCCCGAAGCAGTGGCCGATTCCGGCCCAACTGTTCGCTTTCATCGGATTCAACTCGACCACTCTCCTGAACCCTGTCATGGCTTCGAGGTACTGCCCCGATCTCACGAGAGCCCACGCGCTGTCGGCCAGATCGATCTCGGGAGATTCCATTCGCATTTTGCGCGTCTCGGCTATCCCCCGGTCTTTATGGCCCAGGGCCTTCAGATGGCTGATCCAGACTGTCTTGATGGCGACGTTTTTTGCCCGGTCGTGGGCGAAGTAGTTGCTCAAATGGGCCTCGGCAACCTTGTAGTCCGTCTGTGCGTAAACGCGAGGAAGGAGCACAAGCAGTCCGAGGAACATCACGAGAACGGCGGCGGTCCGACTCCCCCGGCCGATCTGTTCGGGATCAAGTAGCGCGTAGAAAGCCAGCACGACCAACGGAACGCCGGCGAACGAGAACAGATCCCAGTCACGGGGCATGCCAAGCTTTGGGTCGAGCACAAATACTGCCGCAGCACAGCACGCCAGCATAATTAGCAGGAAACGGTAGTCACGCCGCGAGAGAGCTTTCCGTCCTGAGCGCGTATAGAGCACGGGGAGCGCAATAAGAATCCCCGGCAACAACAGTATCCACAGATTCAACCAGTCGACAATGTGCTTCATAGACAGGAGCGTGTAACCTTCGACGGTGTAACGGTCGGTAACGAACGGCACCAGAGCAAATCGGAGGAAGTAATGGCTGGTGCAAAGTTTCCAGAAGACAACCGCCAGAATCAATGCGGCTGCGATACCTGCCCCTGTCTTGAGGGCCGCTGACCTTGCGGCTGTCCAGTCTCCGAGGCGACTGTCTGAGATCAGAAGGTAGACCGCGGCCGGTATCAGAATGACCCCAAAGAGGTGGAAGAAAACCGCCAGCGCCAGCCACGGCAGGACCCAGAATCGTGACACTTCCCCCCGCGCCGCCAGAAGACCGACCAGAGCGAAGATGAACACCGCCAGTACGAAAAACGCATAGTTCTCCAAGTAGCCGAAAAACAGCAGCGAAGTTCCCCCGGTCATCACCCCCAGCACAAACAGCAGACGATCAAGATTGTTCGAGAACAGTCTGCGCGCCGCAACAAACGCTGCCACGAAACAGCCCATTCCGGCCGTAACAGAAATAACCTGATAGCTGAACCGGACGCCCGCCTCCGAACGATCGCCGAGCAGGGAGCTGAGCCAGAGGGGGATCGCAATACCGCCGAAGTTCCACGGCTTGATGATCGGATTTCCCGAGGATAGCCGCGACAACAGTTGGTAGCCGTCGCCCAGATAATGTGTCTGTGCTCGCAGAAGCCAGAAGAGTCCCAGAAAGACCACGAGAGCGACCGCTGACGCCATGAAGTAGCTCCGTGCGGACAGATCACTTGATCGGCTGGCACAACGCACCGTCGTCACCCGATACAGCAGCGCCAAACCAACAACAAAGAGTCCGAGCGAAACGAAGGCCGGGTAGTATGCCCACCAGGTAACGGCCCAGAGATTGTGATTGGGAAAGAATGCGGCGAGAAGGAACAGAACAAGACTGCCGACACAAGTCAGAGCGACCGCTGGCTGAAGGGAAGTCGTCTTCCCTTGGCGTGGTTTTCGTTGCATCAGGAACACGAAGGTCAGCTGCTCCTACTATTCAGGGTAAGTTTTCTCAGTATACTGGTGATTCAAGTCGGAAACAAGCGATCACAGACACAAAAAAACCGGCAGGCCCCGCAAGGGCTCTGCCGGTTTCTAATTTGCCGCAGTTGACAACTGAGATGTTTTCGGTGCTTCACACCGCTACTTCTGCGTATCATTCAAGCCATTTGCTCAACTCAGGAACATCTTGAAGTAGGCCCTGAACTTCCGCCGACTGCGGTCCGCGCTTCACGGCCAACTTGAACGCTCTGTATGCGTGCTCAGGTAATCCCCTGTTAAGGCATTCCACTACCTGATCCGCAAAAAACTTGACGGGAGTGTCCTCCCTGGCTGCCAGCAACAGGAACGTCTCATCGTATCGGTCTATATCTCCCAGTGTGGTGTACATTGTAGTGAGCCCCACCAGAGCACTGAGATACTCAGGGTCGGTCTCTCGCACGCGCTGCCAGTAATCCCGGGCAAGATCGTACTCTCCCAGACCGAAATATGCGTAACCCAGTTGGCAGTATACATACGGACGATAGGGGCTCAGTCCGTCCGAGATACGAAGATATCTCAGGGCTGAATCAGGTTCGTTTAGCTCGATGAAGCACCTGCCTATCGCGGCCCAACTTTTCGATCTCATTGGATTCATTTGAACAACGCGGCGGAACGCTTCCATTGCCGAACGAACTTGCCCGCCTCTGAAAAGCTCCCAGGCATAATGCTCCAGACCAGTTTCGGGACAATCCTTCCTGGCCCTTTCCAATTCCGTCCGGGCGAGCACGGTGTCTTCCGATGTCTCTAGCTGATACAACCACACGGACCTGATCGCCACGTTCTTGGCGTTGTCGTGAGCTAAGTAGTTTCTTAGATGATCCCATGACATCTCTTTGTCCGTCAAGGCATAGGCCCGCGGTAGGAGCGACAGCAGGGCGAGGACGATGAGCAGAATTGCGGTCGTGCGACGTCCCTTGTTCGACCCCGAAGTTTCCAGCAACGCAAAGTATGCTAGGATGATCAACGGTACGCCTGCAAACGAAAACAGATCCCAGTCTCGCGGCATACCAAGCCTCGGATCGAGCACAAATACGGCGCAGGCACAGCAGATCAGCAGGATCAACAGAAATCTGTGGTCGCGCTGCGAAAAGGCTCTGCGTCCCGAGCGCCTGAGGAAGAGCGGGACAAGGACGAAAATCCCCGGCAGCCACAATACCCACAGACTCAACCAGTCCATAACGTGTTGAGCGGACAAGAGCGTATATCCTTCAACGGTGAACTCGTCGGCAATCAACGGCACTAGCGAGAAGCGAAGGAAGTAGTGAGTCGTGTAGAGATTCCAGAAGGCCGTCACCAACAACAGCACAATCGCAACACACGCCGGGATTGTCAGTTTCATCGACTGCGCAGAAATCCAATCACCCAACTTAGTGTTCGAAACCAGTATGTACAGTCCGGCCGGAATCAGTGCAGCCCCGAATATGTGGAAGAACAAGCACAAGGCCAGCGCCGGCAGAACCCACCAGCGTGAGACTTCGCCCCGTGACACCAGCAGTCCGATCAGGCCGAAACAGAACACGGTCACGACAAACAGTGCATAGTTTTCGACATAGCCGAAAAACAGCAGCGAGGTTCCTCCGGTCATCACCCCCAGGACAAACAGCAGACGATCCACATTATCCGTGAACAACCGGCGCGCTGCAATAAAAGTGACGACAAAGCAGCTTAACCCCGCAAAGACCGAGATAATCTGATAGCTGAACCGGACACCTGCTTCCGAACGTTCGCCGAGCAGCGAGCTAAGCCAGATTGGAATCGCAATACCGCCGAAGTTCCACGGCTTGATGATCGGATTGTCCGAGGACAACCGCGACAACAACTGATAGCCGTCGCCGAGAAAGTGCGTATGCCCGCGCATCAGCCAGAACAGGATTCCGAATACCAGCAGAGAAACGGCCGACGCGATCAGGAAACCGTGCCCCGACAACTCGCCCGCTTCCCCCTTCGCATGCCATCGGTAAGCCGCATACAGAACGGCCAGTCCGGCAAAAAACAGTCCCAGCGCCACCGGCGGCGGGTAATACGCCCACCAAGTTACAGCCCAGAGGTGATGATCAGGGTAAAAGGCAGCTAACAAAAACAGCAACAGGCTGCCAACGTAGGTCAGGACGATAGCCGGAGGTAAGGATCGGGCTTTCTTTTTGCGGGGCGCTCGTTTCTTCACGGATGCAATCGTCGCCTGCTTCGTTGATTATGGGTAACTTTGTTAAGTATACTTATCGTTCGCCCTCGAGACAAGCGGCAGATCCGACAAAAACAACCGGCAGAGCTTTCGAGCCCTGCCGGTGTCTA
>JAAERE010000265.1 GCA_024230675.1 bacterium
ACCGCCGGTGACGAAACTTTCTACGAACTGTATGAGGCCAAACTTCAGGCACTTCTGCATCCGGATTTCACCGATGAAGAGATTCGTCGCGAGGTTTGCCACATCGGTGTAAATGTTGATCCCCAGACCGGGGAGATGTCGGTTGACGAAAAGGGCACTGTCTACACCGAAATGGTCTCCTCGTTCGAACGTCCTTGGTATCACGTCTACCGGGCCTCGAACCTCCTGATATATGGTGAGGATCACCCGCTGACCAACGTATCCGGCGGCAACCCGGACGTCATGCGCGACATGGTCCCCGCTGACATGTGGGAGTTCCACAAGAATACGCACCACCTCGCCAATATGGGCGTTGTCGTGTCGATTCCGGACAACATCTCAGTAGCGTCGTTTCTGAAACGAACGGATGAAATCCTGAACCGCTGTCAGGACGAGGCCGACTCCGACCCGTTGGCGGGTCTGCTCGGATATGACTTCCCATCAACAAATCCCGCTCCCGAAGGTACCATCAAGCTGGTCACCTACCCGAGCGAAAAGCCCGAGGATCCGGGCACATTTATCGTGCACTGGCCAGCCGTCCTGGACTTGAACTATCTGGAAGAAAGCGCCCTGTCGCTGTTTCTGGAAACGTTCTCCGGCGGTGAGGCTTCCACGCTTTACGACCTGTTTGTCAATTCCGAGACGCGCGTAATTGATCTCGGTGGCAATGCAGCCGACGGTTGGTTCGACGACGATATCGAATGCGCTATCGGATTCGATGTGACCGGAGTCGATAACGCCAACATCAACGAGACTATGGTGGACAGCGTCCGATCGATGATTGTCTCGGCAATACGCACGATCCACGACCTTCCCGACGGTTCCGTAGAACTCCAGGAATTCAACAAGCGCGCCCGCAGCCATCTCGAGCAGCAGCGCAAGCAAGTAGCCAATCATCTGAACCAGCCGCCGATGTTTGGATTCCGAAGCGGCCCGGCCGGAGCCTGGCTTTCGCTGATGCGCGATCTCGAAAAGCGCGACGGTTTCCGCAAGTCACTGGTATACACCGAGGACTTCGCATACGCCGACAGCCTTCTCAGTCTGGACAAGAACATCTGGAAGGACTTTATCGATAGCTGGAAGCTGCTGACAATTCAACCCTACGCCCTGGGCGCCAGCCCCAGCCCGGATATCATTCCGGCCAACCAGGTCGCCAAGGAAGCTCGCCTCGCCAGCTACGTTGAGGATTTCAAACAGGAATTTGGTACTCAGGACGCCCAACTGGCAGTAGCCAAGTACAAAGAGAAATTCGACACCAAGACGACTGAGTTAGAAGCTCTCGCCGGTCACGACGACCTTCCCGGCTTCATCGACAATCCGCCGATGACGATTGATGATCAGCTCAAGTACGAAACGGTTGCCCTACCGGGCGATATTCCCATGATTGCCTCGACGTTCGACAATATGTCTTCGTCGCGAATCGGTCTGGCGTTGAGCCTTGATGTCATCCCGGAATCACTGCTGGTCTATACTTCGCTGCTGCCGAGCCTTCTGACCGACATAGGTGTGGTCAAGGACGGTCAGGTGGTCAAGTACGACGACATGCAGGAGAGCCTTCGCAAGGAGGTGCTCAATTTTGGCTCCTACTTCACTACTAGTCTTCAGCGCGGTCGGGTCGAACTGGTTCTGTTCGGTGACGGCGGCAACCGGGACGAACTGTTCAAGGTTCTTGACTGGATGGACGCCTCGTTGAACGCGCCATATCTTGCGACCGACAACCTGCCGCGTATGACCGACGTTCTCGATCAGGCCCTGTTGCGCTTCCGCAACCGCACGAAAGCTCCGGAAGAACGCTGGGTGCAGAACCCCTCGAGCGCTTTCCGGATGCAGGAAAACCCGCTTTACATGGCCACCAGTTGTTTCTTCACCCAGACCCACAATTATCAGCGCCTGAAATGGATGCTGACCGATCCGGGTGGTGAAGATCAGCAGCAGGCGATTCGCCTGTTTATCGACGATCTCGCCGAACAGGGCAAGGGGAAGACCCGCGAGGAGCTTTCAGAGATGCTGTCGCAGTACGAGAATACTGAGGCTACGGGCGAGATCCTTAACCTGGCCGGGCTGGACGACAACGGTCGTCAGGTTGCCCGCGAAGTGGCCCAGGCCCTGAAAGTAACCCTCGGCGATATTCCCGACGCCAACCTGGCTGAGGATTGGGACTATCTATGCAATCAGACCGGGACCGACCTGATGGTCAAACCCGAGGCTGCGATGGCCAAATTCGACGGGCTCCTCAACCTGGTCCGTAAAGCCGGTAACGCCCGCATGTATATGATCTCCAATACGGACGACCGTGCGGCCGCGATGCCGGAGATCAAGAAGCTGGTCAACAAGCTTGACGCCGATGGCGCCCCGCAGAAACAGCAATACGCCGACGTTCAGCGTGTCTCGCAGCGCCTGGCCAGTCGGGAACCGGGCCTGGACAATCCCGTGTATGTCGGCCTGGTTCACGAAGGTACCCAGAACGGCGTTCTTATGTTTTCCGCCAAGGTTGCCGATGAGTACGACACCAGCCGCGAGAAGATTCTCGACTGTCTGTCGGGCAAGCTCTACGGCGGCGGCGGCCCCCACGGTATTTTCATGAACACCTGGGCGGCCGGTCTTGCTTACAGCAACGGCTATGGCTACCAGCAGAGCAACGGTCGCGTGTCTTATTACGCCGAGCGCTGCCCCGATGTAGCCGAGACGATGCGATTTGTCGTTAGTCATCTGAGAGGAGCCGAAGAGAATCCGGGTCTGGTCGACTACGCCGTGGCCCAGGTGTTCGGATACTCCCGGGCACCTTCCCGCTACGAACAGCGCGGACAGGCCATGGCCGCCGATCTCACCGATGGGTTCACGGCCGAGAAAGTTCGCAACTACCGCCAGACGGTGCTCGATATGCAGGGCGAGGAGAATCTTTACGCCCAGCTGAAGGAGCGCATGGAACAGGCCTACGGTCCGGTGCTGATCGGTTACGGCGCGCCTCTGACGCAGAGTGAAGACGGCAACTTTTTCCTGATCGGCCCGGAGAAGCAGTTCAAGTCGCTCGAAGACTATATCGCTCAGGTTGAATCACCGCAGCCGGTGTACCGCCTGTACGCGCGCGACTTCTGGCTAACCGACTGACATCGTCAGTTATATTCATGAACGCACAGCGGCGGTTCCTGCGCAAATGCAGGAACCGCCGTTTTCTCATTGCTCAACCTCGACATCGACGACTTCCACGCAGGTCTGCGGTCGTGTGTGGTTTGGTGCCGTGTGCCAATCTCCGAGAGCGATCCGCACATCAGAGAGGCCGGTAATCGGAATACATCTCCAGTTTCCTCCGGACCCCGGTTGGTCAAGGCCGCGCCTGCTCGTACCCCCAAACTGATAGAAGAGGCCCTGGCCGCGTGCGTTCCTTCGGCCAATAACGTGTGGGCACAGTTCGCGGTAGCAGCCATTGTAATTGGCCTTTACCTGCATTTTCTGTTCGATGGCGTACTTAATGAGTGCATAAGTGTTCACTGGATCACTCTCAACATCCTCGGCAACAGGGCGTGAAGTACGTGACCTGAGGCATAGGAATACCGAGTGTCGTGTAGGGAGGAGGCCAGCCGTCTGGACGTTCGGTTTGGCGAATATAAGGTCATGCCAGTGGAGCCGTAGCAGCGTTCACATGCAGACTTCATGTATTTCTGAGCACTTTTAGGTACTATTCAATACCGTGCCGCAACAATATTGTCTGGTAGGCTGATGACGGTCCCAGTGATACGCTGACTAATCAAGCGTCTGATCCTTCCCGGAGCGTTCGCCTATTCAGGAGGCTGTTTAGCCGGAGTTTGCATAATCTTCCCCAGCGCGAACAGCGTGATCACGTGTGTATATGCGGCGATGCAGGCTTTGGAACGCTGCCCCCTATAACGCCAGAACGACAGAAGCATTAACATAAGGGCAATGCCCCCGGCGCCGTTGCCTCGGTTCGCGTACAAAAACACGGCCAGCACGGCCAGCGGCACGATCAATGACCGAAACAGCTTGGAATCGGACTCCCGGCGGAGAACCTCCATGAACCCTTCGCTGTGCTCCTTCGAGAGGACCGCCCGCGACCATTTGTATCGATTGATCTGGTCGCAGTCTTTTTCCGAGGTTTGGGCTCTTATCTCCCCGATTTTCTGGTACAGTTCCTCGTCGCCGGAAGGTCTCATCCAGTCGTACACTACGTCCCAGGTAGCGCCGACAGCGTACAGAATGTGTCCCACGATGTAGGAAACGACCGCCATGATAGCCCAGTCCAGAGCCGCCGGATCAACCGTTGTCTGGGGCGGTGCAAACATGATCACGCCCGTGATGGTCACGGCGAATCCCGGCATTATAACCGCGAAAAACTCAGACACGCCGAGATAGTAGTCACTTGGCTTCATGGGCGCAATTGTCCGTAGGGATTTCCCCTAATCGGAGGTCAGTTCTCTCTACTGAGTTGTTCGATAACATCGTCGTAGAAGCGCTTGTCCTTCAAGCTGGAGTACTTACCTCGAAAGTAGACGAGCGACATCTCCACGACGGGCTTGTCTGCATTCGATGAGTCAATACCGTTCAGCACGATCGCGTACCGATAGTCGCCCGGCAATCGGCTGTTGTCTATCAAGGGAAAGTCAAAAAGGCTCAAACCGAAGTGCCCTTTGGATAGTTCTGTGGTCTCCTTCTCGGGCGCCCAATCAGCGGGGAACCTCTTGGGCAGGAGATTCGTGCTGGGCGCTGAGCCGTCGGATCTCTTTGGGAACCTACGGCTTTTAGGGGTAGAATCCTCCGGCGGCTTGGACGTATTCGGGGGAGTCCTATCCTTATCCGACAGGGTATGCACCCTAACTCTAATATCCAACTCGGTCGCGGTTGGATCTTCGGGGACGCCTACTTGGATTTCGAACGTTCGCTTGGCGTCCAAGCTATCGATTTGGATCAAGGTATCGTCTATGAGATAGACGAAGCACGGCAGTGTGGGATTCTCTGCGCCTTCTCCAAAATCGCAGCTCAAAGTCCACAGCGCCGAGTCGTGCGCCAAGCCACTCTGGCCCAGGCCGTAATACAGACCACACGCCGAGTCTGTGGCGTGGGGAGAGACTATCGGTACCTCGAAGGTTTTCACGTCACCCTTCATATCCAGCATGGACACCTGGTCATCTTTTATCTCAGAGGCCACCCTCAACAACCTCCTGTACCAATCGCGGTAGACTACCGCAGAATCGCAATCCAGGGCAGGTCTGCGATATATAGCAGGATCTCCTTTTGCATTAGAATCTCTCTCTCCCTCGGGTTCAAAGCTCCCGAGCGATTTGTAGACAAAGTCCCGATGGACGCGTCCACCGTAGCTCCGGTCCAGGTCGCCCAGCTTACCAAGTCCGCCGCTCCGGAGGGCTGCACTGCAAGCGTCGTTGTACCTGTTGCGGCCCACATCGATATCCTCCAGCAGGGAAACAAAAAGGGGCTTCAGGTTCAAGGACTCGTGGAAGTTGTAGGCCAGAAGCTCCAGATTCAACAGGCGGGATTCCACGCCGCCCTCGGAAGTGTCCACAAACGCCTTAATTATCTGGGTGAACATGTCCTTTCGCAAGTCGCTCTCGGCCTTTTCCCGGCCGGTTATGAGCTCAATGTACAGACGATTGTCCAATTCCTTCTGCTGCCGGGTCGCGAGAAAGTTGGCGCTCAAATACCCCATGATCGAGATGAGAACCGTCGCGGTGGTGGTGACCAGAATGGTCTTGTTCCGGCTGGACGAGCCCGTCGAGCCACGACTACTATCTTGAGAGCCCGTTATCCGGGGAGTCAACCAGCGTCTTTTGGTCAGTTTTCGTTTCGGAGACATTAATCCTCTATCTCAAGCACATACTCTTCTTTGTCCTCGTTCCAGACAAGGTTCAGATTGTAACGTCTGGTGCCGCCGCTGGAAATGATTGAGACGGACGGCTCTTGTTCTTCGCCCACGACTGTGAGTCGGCACAAGCCCTCTTCAGGGACAGTTAATCGATATCTACTATATTGGTCTGTTAAGGTCCTGTAGACCTTGGTTCCATGTCGGATTTCTATTTCATATCCCTCGCCAAGTAGTTCTCCTTCCTCCGAGAGCGTCCCTCGCACTACACCTGCAAACGATGTTCCCGCCATCGCCAAGGCCAACAGCAGCGACATGATTAGTGTTTTCACTTCACTACCTCCAAATAGATACTTGCTAGTGGACCGATAGAGCTGCCTGGGGATCGATCCGGCAATTGGTATTTATCAACCAGGTCACGTCACTCAGGAGGGAGATCTCGCGATAGTCAATCTGATACGCCAACCGAGCCGCAAGTAACGGCATCTGGCCGCGAAAACATTGCACAGTTCTGGATGTATCTTCCCCCGAAGACTCTCTTTAATCAGGATATGATAGACTGACATTGCCGTCAAGCAGTTTCTGGTTCCGGGAAGCGACGGCCCAACCCGTGACTGACACAAACTGCCACTGTCTGGAGCGGTCGATCTGAAGAAAAAAGCAGAACCAACGTGGGTTCTGCTCATGGATATCAGTGTGTGGAAGGATCGGCCTTAGATTTCCTGTCTCCCGTCCAAGGCCCGCATGAGAGTGACCGAATCAGCGTATTCCAGGTCCGATCCGACCGGGAGACCCCGGGCGATGCGAGTAACCTTGGGGCCCAGAGGAGCTATCAGTTTCGAGAGATAATGCGCAGTGGCCTCGCCCTCGACGTTCGGGTTCGTGGCGATAATGATCTCCTTGACCTCGTCACCGATGCGGTGAATCAACTCGGTGATGTGCAGATCGTCGGGACCGATACCGTCGAGCGGCGAAAGCCGCCCCCCTAGAACGTGGAACCGGACCCTGAACTCGTCCACCTTGTCGAGCGCCGCCGCGTCCATGGCCTCTTCCACCACGCAAATAGTGTCGCTTTTGCGATTGGGGTCGGTGCAGATAGCACACGGGTCGGTTTCTGAAATGTTATAACAGGTCGAGCAGAACCGGACCTTGTCCTTCACCTCGCGGATGAGATCCGCCAGCTCCAGAGCCTCCTCGGCCGGGAGTTTCAGGATGTGAAACGCCAGGCGAGCCGCCGATTTGCGCCCGATTCCGGGCAGCCGCGAAAGCCAGTTCACCAATCTGTCGACCGAACCTGCAGAATTAAACACGCGTCGTCCTCAGATCAGAAGGGGAGGTTGAGCCCAGGGATGTTCAGCCCGCCGGTCAGGCCCGACATATGCTCGGCCTGAGCTTCCTGAGCCTTTTCTTTGGCCTGGTTAACGGCTGCCAGGACCAGGTCCTGAAGCATCTCGACATCGTCTTTGTCGACTACTTCCGGATCAATCGTGATCGACTGGATGTCGCTCTTGCCGTTGGCGACAACCTTGACCATGCCGCCCCCGGAGGTACCTTCGACCATCATATCTTCCAGTTCAGCCTGCATCTGCTCCATTTTGGCCTGCATTTTCTGAACCTGTTTCATCATGTCGCCGAGGCCGCCTTTACCCATGTCGTCTCTCCTTTATTCTTCTATTGACTAATCTTCAGCCTTTTTGATGCCTATTATCTCACCGTCGACCCGCTCCAACAAACTCTGTAACCGGGGCGACCGGGCCACCAGTTCCTTTGGATCAACTTTCGGCTCTTTCTTTTTTCCCGCTTCGTCGCCTGAGTCCTGCTTCCTGGGATCAATGTTGAACGTCACCGACAGGTTGGCTTTGTAATGATCCCGAAGCGTCTGAGTGATTGTCTTTATATTCTCCGGCTTGGTTACGAGCTGCAGCGAAGTACTCCCCGAGGCGGCGAAAAACAGGCGCAGTTCGTTGTCTTTGACCGACCGAAGTTCCGCCATTCTGATCTGCGAGGCCAGCATGGGGGAGGAGCGCCGGAGTACGGTTACAAATGCGTCCCACTGCGAAGTAATCAGCGGCATGTTGACGGCTTTGCCGGTCGCTGGCTCAGGCGAAGGTGCCGTTACGGTCGAGACCGGCTTCGCCGGTTCACTTTTTTTTTGAGGCGCCCCGAACATATCACCCGTTTCGCCGGATGGGGCAGAGGGACCTCCGGAAGCGGGCTGGTCTTTCAGATGCGCAAGGATTTCCTCGAACCGGACGGTTGATTCCATTTCAGCCATTTTGACGCCGGTGGTTTCCAGCAGGAGCCTTTCGTCGAGGCCGCTGCGGAGGTCGTTGTAGAGGGCGCTTGTCGTGTTCAGCAGGCGCAGAATATCGCCGATCTTGAAATACTCCGCCTGTTTTTTGTACTCCTGAATCTCCGACTCCGCCAGGTCCAGTAATTCAGTGCCGTCCGGATCGGACTTGAGGAGCATGAGATACCGAAAGTGATCGAGCAGTTCGGTGACAAAATCTGTTATCTCAACGCCGCTGTCAAACAGCCCCTTTAGCAGAAGCAGGACCTTTCTGCGGTCTTTGGCAGCTATGGCGTCGATGTAGTCGAACAGGAACTGCCGGTCAACCAGACCGAGGGCGTTGACCACGTCTCTTTCGGTAACTTCGCCGCCGGCAAAGGCCGCTATTTGATCGAGCAATGAGAGCGAGTCACGCACGGAGCCGTCGGCTTTGCGGGCCAGAATCCTCAGCGCAGCGTCCTCGATCTGGAGCTTCTCCTGTGTGGCGATATTTCGGAGGTGTCCGGCGAGGTCCTCCAGCGACACCCGCCTGAAATCGAACCGCTGGGTTCGCGAGAGGATTGTGTCCGGGACTTTCAGCGGCTCGGTGGTGGCCATCATGAACATCACGTGATCGGGGGGTTCTTCGAGCGTTTTCAGCAGGGCGTCGAACGCCGAACCCGAGAGCCGGTGGACTTCGTCGATTATGTATATGCGCTTTTTGCCGCCGGTGGGTAGGTAGCGAACGTTTTCACGCAGCGTACGCATATCGTCCACGCCGGTATTGGAAGCGGCGTCGATTTCGAGTACATCAAGCGAGGCTCCGGCGGTGATTTCCTTGCAGGCCGGGCATTTGCCACAGGGTGTGGAGGTGGGGCCTTCGGTGCAGTTTATCGCTTTGGCCAGCAGCCGGGCGACCGTCGTTTTGCCCGTGCCGCGCGGTCCGCAAAAGAGATAGCCGGAGCCGATACGGTCGTTTTTGAGCGCATTGCGCAGGGTTCGGGTGACGTGTTCCTGGGCAACGACGTCCTCGAAACTCTGTGGGCGGTATTTTCGGGCAAAAACCAGATAGCTCATAGGCGGTCAATATAAGCAAAAAC
>JAAERE010000266.1 GCA_024230675.1 bacterium
CAGCGGACGTTTTTCGGGCGGGGAGACTACGCGGCGTACGTGGAGTTGATGGCGGCGTGGTGCGGCAAGAAGGGCAACGAGGTGTGGGCGTATTGCCTGATGCCCAACCACGTGCACCTAGTGGTGACGCCGGCGAGTGCGGCCGGTCTGCGTGTGGGGATCGGCGAAGCCCACCGGCGGTATACGTCGCGGGTGAACCGTCGAAAGGGCTGGAGCGGGCATCTGTGGCAGGTCCGCTTCGCGTCGTATGTCCTTGATGAGCCTCATCTTCTGGCGGCCGTGCGGTACATCGAGCAGAATCCCGTGCGTGCCGGGATGGTCGACCGCCCCGAGGACTGGCCGTGGTCGAGTGCGTCGGCCCACCTAGCCGGCCTGGATGACGCGCTGGTGCATGTTGCGCCGATGTTGGAGCTGGTTGGGGCGTTGGGGTCGGACTGGCCCGCGTACCTGCGGCAGGAGATTCCGGCCGAGACGCTTGGCCGTCTTGGGCGTTGCGAGCTTACCGGTCGACCGGCCGGTAGCGACAGCTTCGTGGCCCGCCTGGAACGCACACTCGGCCGGCGGCTCCGCCCCGGCAAGCCCGGTCGGCCGCGGAAAGAAGCCTCCGGCAGCGGGAATTAATTAGTATGGTGTCCCAGGTTTCTCGGCCGAGAAGAAGGCGTTGGTGGAGGAACGGATGAAGGCGCTACAGGGCGGGTAGGGAATCCGGAAATAGGGGAGCGTCCCCTAGTTTTACCTAGTTTCCCTAGCTTCTGGTCCACTGCCTGCCTTACGGCGAGAAAGTACGGCGCAGATATGAGCAAAAGCGAGAAGACACCCAAGCGACCTCGGTTTCACGAAATGGCACTGCAGTTCCCAGAGGGAGTGACTCCTACGAAGTTGACCGTTACGCCCACAATGGACGTTGAGTTTGAGGATGAGTCAGGGATTGTCGCTCCCATTGCCGGCTCGCTCAAGTTCGCGTATGAGCGGATCAACAAGCCATTGCCCAAGGTGTAACCGTTCACAGTTTCGCAGGCAGCAGCGACGGCAGCGCCTGGCGACCGAAGTGTGCGGCGACGCTGTCGTTCAGGAAGGCGAAGGCCGAGCGGCGCTGCTGAGCGCAGGTGGCCAGCG
>JAAERE010000267.1 GCA_024230675.1 bacterium
AATTTCCAGCACAGGTTCGAAACTGTCCGCAACCAGGCGCAGACTGAATTCCGCAAACTCAAAGCGGCGCCCGGTGACAGTCGTGTCTATCAACTGAAAACGCCCGAGCAGCTTGTGCAGCGTTATCGGAAGATGCTTTCCCAATGTCGCCGGGTGGCTTTCCTGGATTTCTTCCCCGACGTAGTGGAACTTCTTAGGGACGATTTGGCGTCCGCCGCCCGACGCGGCGTGAAGATCACGCTAAAAGTATACGCTCCTGTCCGCATTCGCGGGGTCGAAATCCTCGTGAAGGCCGGGGGGGAGAAAATCGTGGATAAGTGGCCCGGGCAGTGGGCCAACGGGGTTTTCGACGCCGAGGAATACCTGTTGGCTTTCCTGTCCAGAGACGGCCGTCAGGTATATCAGGCGGTGTGGAGCAACAACCACTTTCTGTCGTGGATATATTACGGCGGCTTTGTCAACGAAATGATGGCGGACGCTCTTGAAGAAGGCCTTGACCGTGACCTTGATCGGGAAGGTCTCCACAAGATAATCAAGAAGCACACGCGCATGCTTCGTCTGGAGGCCACGGGCTACAAAGACGCCGCCTCGTTTTTTATAGGACCCTCGAATTCAAGATCCGGAAAAAGGAAATAGTTATGAAGCAGCATCAGTTCAGATTGACCGGGCTTGCCCTGGTCCTTGTCGCCGCTCTGTGCGTGGGGACATCCGCGAGAGCCGAGGGAGACCTCACCGACCCATATGAGATTTTCAACCGTCACATCGAGGCGATTGGCGGTCTTGATGCCCTGAAGGCGGAGACAACCAGCTATGTGGAAACGGAACTGGCGGTGGCCGGACTCAGCGGCACCACCCAGACCTGGAGCAAGGCGCCTATATTCTCGCGAGAAGATGTCGACCTGAAGATTCTCACCCAATCGGGAGGTGACAATGGACACTTTCGCTGGTCGGTGGACGCCAACGGCCAACTACAGATTCACAAGGATGAAAACCTGCTGAAGCGGCGCGAATTGTCGCGGAAAGCTGCCGACTACGAATACCTCGACCCAAATTCAAGCGTATTCGATCTGGCGTTTGTGGGCCTCGAAAAAGTCGGGGACGTGAACTGTTATGTTGTGAAAACCACCAATACTATCAACGAGGATTCCTCGCTGACTCTCTTTAGTACTTCGAGTCTCATGATCGAGAAGTCAATCGCCTACACACCCGACAGCGAAACGCATACCGTTTTTTCGGACTATCGTGAGGTCGGCGGGATTCTGCGTTCCTTCCACCAGGAGATGACGATGCTGCCGATGGAACAAAAGGTCTCCGTGCAGCTAACGTTGTATGAACCCAACGCCGTAGTCGATCCCAGCCTCTTCGAACCGCCGGGCGAAACGGCTCGGGACTACCGTTTTGCCGAGGGGGACCGGGTCGAGGATCTGCCGTTCGAATACATTTACGGTCACATTTTTGTCAAAGTTATCGTGAACTGCCGGGAGAGGCTGTGGGTGCTCGATTCCGGGGCCGGGATCAGCCTGATCGACTCCGCTTTCGCGGAAGAGTTGGGTCTGGTGGTCGAGGGGGAAGTGAAAGCCAAAGGCATCGGACAGGGAGTCAACATCGCTTTCACCAAGCTCCCGCAAATGAGCCTGGAGGGGGTCGAGTTCGACGAACAGACGGTCGGAGTGATGGACATTGCGTCGCTGATCAAGAAAGGCGGAATGGAGGCGTCCGGGATTCTCGGTTATGATTTCATCTCGCGGTTCGTGCTTAAGATCGATTATGCCAACAAGACGATGTCGCTGTATGATCCGGAGACTTTTGAGTATAGCGGTCCGGGGAACAGAATCGACGCTCCCGTCAAGGGTAGCATTCTCACGGTGCCGGTCACAGTGGACGGCAGCTACACCGGCCAGTGGTGCATTGATCTGGGTGCCGGCGGCATTTCTATGCACTATCCCTTTGCAGAAAAGCACGGGTTGCTGGAACGGTCCGGGGTTGAAGGCGTGTCGTACGGCGCCGGTGGCGAGATAATTAGCAGGACGGTTCAGTTCGAGTCGATCGAACTCGCCGGGTTTGCCGTCGCCGATCCGCGAATAGATATGCCTCTTGAAGATCCGATCGGAGGCTTCGGAGATGAAGAGCTTGACGGCAATCTCGGCAGTTCTCTGTTGCGCCGCTTTACGCTCTATCTCGATTATACCGGACAGCAGGTGATAGTGGAGAAAGGCGAGGATTTTGACCGCGAGTTCCGGACCGAGAAGACCGGTCTCCAGATTATGCTCGACGATGAAGGGCGCCACGAAGTAGTCATTGTGCCGCCCGGTACACCGGGAGATAAAGCCGGCTTCAGGAAGGGCGACATCATCCTGGCGGTCAACGACATTGATATTGAGCACATAAAGGACCTCACCGCGTTGAGCCGAATCAGGAGCGCCGAGGCGGGAACAAAGTTGAAATTCACCATCTTGCGCGAAGACCGGGAGAAGGACCTGAAAGTAAAGCTGAAGAACCTATATTGACTCGAAGCGGGGGACACCACCACCTGTGAGGTTGCGGCGCGGCACCGTTCGTTGTGTGCCGCGCCGACCGTTAATCTAGATCTCCTGTACTTCGAATACGATTGTCGATACCTGGAGAGCGTCCAGGGCTCCTCTAAGTTCCAGGAAATCAGGATACTTCTCTTTTGGTTGCTTTGTCCTCAGGAGTTTCAGAGTCAGTTCGGCGTCGAGCGTGCCGGTGGCGGCGGCGAAGCTGGTACCGACCGAACCGAATTCGTTTTCGAAAGTAACGTCTGCGGGTCGATTGGAGATGATCCAGCTGTCGGGATAACTGATCGAAATCTTCTTGGCGTATAGTTCTTCGGCCCTAACCTCTATCGGGTTAGTGCGCTCCTCCAATTCCAGCCGGTATTTATCGTAAGATATTGGCGAGAACAGTCCTGAGGTCTGAAAGAGGACTTCGCCCGGGGCGAGGGTTACCAGATTTCCGACGGAGTATTTTAGCTTCAGCAGCAACGGTTCACGATAGTCTTCCAGGTTGACGATTTCGTGCGAGATGAAGTCAATTTCGCCGCCGGTACCGCTATAGGTGATGAACTCGTCGAGAACATCCTCGAGTTCTTCCCCTTCGAGATTTCTCAGCGCGGCCCTGGTCCCAAACGCAAAGTGCCCCTCCAGCCGCTTTTCTTCGGAGATGGTAACATTTCCCACGGGGGAGATTTCGACGTGATATGTTTCATTCGTGACGTTCCTGGCGATGGTGGTGTCCGGAACATCCCAGAAGGAATATGCAGTGTCTTTCCTCAAGACCATTGCGATCTGCCCGAGATACATGGGGGGTATATAGGTCAGCGGCACATCCTCCGTATAGGGAAATACAACCAGGTCGGCCTGTTCCGTTCGTACGCGTACGGCGCACCGGTGGAGTTGATCAAAGGACACATAGTCGATGTCAAAGAAACCGTCGGACTCATCGTGCACCAGGATGAAATCAGCGTCGAAGCCCGCCTCCCGGAACATATTGCGGGCCATCAGGGTGACGTCGTGAATCGTTCCTTTGCCCGCCTTCAGCATCCTGCGGCAGTTGCCTTCCTTGGTTTCATAGCCTATTTCGATGTTTCTGCGTATGTAGCTCGTGATGCTGTCCAGCTGATCCAGTCCCGGCTCAACTCCTCTGGTGATCGCCTTCACCAGATCGTTCATGGACTCGATCTTCTCCTTCCGGAACAAATGTTTGCCGAGCCGAGGGTCGATTCTGGTTCTTTCTGAATTCGACAGGAGGCCATCGCGGTATCTTTCGGCAACTTCGACCCAGCTTCCGGGGTGGGCCGGGGATCTGCGGCCCATACTGAGATCGGTAACCATGAACTGCAGGTAGGGGGCGACGTTCTTGAAGCTCGGGGCATAGCGCTCGGGGCGGACTGCCGGAATGTCGGCGGCGCGGTACCTCAGGATCGTCTTTTTGGCCTCCAGGCTGTCTTCGTACTGGAAGTCCACAACATCGTTTTCGCCGATTCGCTTGATGTCAATATCCCACCAGGAGGGATATGCAAAGGATACCTCCAGCTTTTCGCACGGTATTCGATATTGCAGCGGAATATCGTAATCCATCGGCGGTCGCCGTCCCAGGACACTTCCGGAAAACTCCATGCCCTCCTCAATTACCGCGCCCTTGACGATGTCCTGATAAATGAAGGTCCAGAACTTACTGCCGCTCTCACTCCGAATTTCCTTGAGATCTTCAAGACCGTAGTCGGTCACGGAGCCGTCAGGTCGGCTGATGCGTATGTACATCACCTCCGGCTTCCGGAACAGACGCTTCGATGTCAGCCAGC
>JAAERE010000268.1 GCA_024230675.1 bacterium
AGAACGGCCGGGCTCGACAGACTGCCGACAATCAGGGCTGCAGCCACGAGCGCGCCGGTACAACGGGTTTTGAAATGTCTGTGCATACTCTCTACCTTTCCTCATTAGAGGTTGTATTATGGAAGCAGGTTCCCCCCCAAGTACAAGCACAGAGAACTTGCCGTGAATTCTCGCATCACTATTAGTTGTTCATAACCCCCCGGTGGATTACTCACCGGCATCGCCCACTAGCGGCTGAAAAGACTCTCGTTACAGGGACGGACCGTCGCAATGCGCTTGGGCGCGCCCGATGTGCCCAAAGGGCATACGCCCATGCGTAGGTCGCGCCGACCGGTCACACAAGCGTCGATTTCTGAGGATGTTGATCGGAGGCGCAGTGCAACAATGAACAGAGCCTGTGGCAGCGACGCTTTGCGCGCAGGTCGTTCATAACCAACCTAACATAATGGGCCGGGCAGTCAAGTTGTTTCCCTCGGCCGACCGCTGGCCAACCCCCTACAAACCAAGCCCCTGCGGGACCAAGAAACCGCTTGCCAAGCCCCCCGATCTCCCATAGTTTCCGCATCTAGAGTTGAGTAATCAGGTCCCGGCCGGTCCGGTCCCGGACCCGCCAAAGGAGAGTATTGTGAAGTTAGATTCTGTCGACTCCGTACTCGATTTTGCCATCCAGAAAGAACAGGACGCCGCTGATATCTATCTCGAGCTCGGCAACAAGATGGATCGCCCCTACATGAAAGATGTCTTCCTCGGGGTTGCTAAGGAAGAAATGGGGCACAAAAGCAAACTGATGGGTGTTAAGAGCGGCAAGAAGCTGCACGCATCGGAGAAAGAGATCCAGGGCCTCAAGCTTGCGGATACGCTGGTCGAGGTGGAACTGTCGACCGAAATGGACTATCAGGACGCCCTGATCGCCCCCATGAAAACCGAAAAAGCAGCCTACCGCCTGTACACCGATTTGGCTTCGGCCACCGACAACGCCGACCTGCAGGGACTTTTCAAGAACCTCGCGCAGGAAGAAGCCAAGCACAAGCTGCGCTTCGAGGTCGAATACGACGATCACGTCCTTAAGGAGAACTAGGGGAGAAGTCCCTTGAAAGGAGCCCATCGTGCTGAGTAAGAAAATGGAAAAGGCTCTCAACGAGCAGATAAACGCCGAACTGTATTCATCCTATCTGTATCTGGCCATGTCGGCCCATTTCGCCGACCAGAACCTCGAAGGTTTTGCCAACTGGATGCGGATTCAGGCGCAGGAGGAACTGGCCCACGCCATGAAGTTTTTCGATCATATCATCGAACGCGACGGTCAGGCCAAGCTCGCTGCGATCAAAGGCCCGGAAAGTACTTTCAAGGCGCCGCTGGAGATATTTCAGGCCGCCTTCGAGCATGAGAAGTACATCAGCGGTCGGATCAACGATCTGGTCACGCTGGCTATCAAAGAGAACGATCACGCCTCCAACAACTTCCTGCAATGGTTTGTGGGCGAACAGGTTGAAGAGGAGGCTACGGCCA
The DNA here is from genome assembly GCA_024230675.1 of bacterium. Taxonomy (GTDB): domain Bacteria; phylum Zixibacteria; class MSB-5A5; order GN15; family FEB-12; genus JAAERE01. Next base: position 1,510 of record JAAERE010000268.1, read on the forward strand.
ACGGCATCGTCCAGCAGCTCAAGCTGATCGGCAAAGACGCCGCTGCGACGTTCCACCTGGATATCGAACTCGCCAAGCGGATTTTTACACCGCCGGTCTGATAAGCCGAGAGCGTTTCTACATCGAATCGTCCAAAGACGGCAGCTTCGGCTGCCGTCTTTTTTTGTTTTTTTTCTTTTTTTGCATCCTGACGACCTCCCAACCCAATCGATGTGCGTGAAGAGCCTCGAAAAGCGTTGATTTTTTGCCGACATAAGCGATATTGAATCCTCTGTTGCCGCGCGTCCGAGCGGACAGAGGGCAGGAGAAGTGAGTGTTATACAATCAAGGCTTTCGTCCATGAATTGGTTTCGCAATCTGTTCGGAGGGGCTCTTGACAGCTCCCAGCGCGGCGTGAAGTCGATTCGCGATAAATTCAGCCATTTCCTTTCTCTGCTGGAAGAAAACAATCGCATTCTCAAAGTCATCAGTGATATGGAAGAGAAAGCCCAGGGGGATTTTCTTTTCGATATTAATTATATCCGCGATAGCCTCGTCAAATCGCGCAAGAGCATCAACAAGCTGATCGCCGACATGATTGCCCTGGGCGGTGAGAAGTACCTTCCCCTGACGACCCGCCTCGATGAAATCGACTCTGAGATAGATCTTATTCTACCCGGGTGCCAGCCGACCATGCGGGACGATCTGACAATCCCGCTGGAAGATATCGTTCGCGAGCGGGCGTGCAGCGTCGGCAGCAAGAACGCCCAGATGGGTGAATTGAAATCGCAGCTAGGTCTTCCGGTGCCGGACGGTTTTGCAGTCAGCGGCTGGGCTTATCGTCAATTCCTGAAGGCGAACGATCTCCAGAACCGCATCGGCAAACGGATCAAGGCGCTGGACGTCTCCAGTTACGAACAGCTCAAGAGCGTCAGCGAGGAAATCCAGGCGATGGTACGAGCCGCTACCATTCCACCCGAGTTGGTCGAGGCGATAGAGTCTTCTTTCAAGGCTCTGGTCAAAAAAAGCGGCTCCGACCGGTTCTCTCTGCGCTCCAGCGCCATTGGAGAGGACACTGAGTACAGTTTCGCCGGCCAGTACGCCACGTTCCTGAACGTCCGGCGGCGCGACGTTATCGACCGCTACCACGAAGTCCTGGCCAGCAAGTTTACGCCGCAGGCGATCTATTACTATCTCAGCCACGATCTATCAGAGTCACAGCTGGCAATGAGCGTCGGATGTATCGTCATGGTGAACTCGAGAGCCAGCGGTGTGGTGTATACTCGTGATCCTGTGCACCCGAACGAAGACTGTGTGATGGTATCCGCCATCTATGGGCTTGGCAAGTATCTCGTTGATGGCACGCTGACGCCGGACACGATCTGTGTTTCTAGAAAAACCAAAACCGTCACTGAGACCGATATCGCGGTCAAACCCGTGAGGCTGGTGCTTAAGGAGGACGGCGGGACGGTCGAGGAGGCAGTCCCCGAAGATGAACAGCAGAAGCTGGCCGTGAGCGAAAAAGAACTGGCCCTGTTGCTGGAACACGCGCTAAAGATAGAAGAACATTACGGCAGCCCCCAGGATATTGAATGGGCGATCGATCACGACGGACGGCTGTTCTTCCTGCAGACACGGCCCCTGCACGTGATCGAACCGACCGAAGACGTCAAACCCGACCTGAGCGGCCTCAATCTCGTGATGGCCGGAGGGGATACCGTCTGCCCGGGCGCCGGCGGTGGCAGTGTGTTTCACGTTGAGACGGTCGACGATCTTTCGGAAGTACCCGACGGCGCCGTGCTTGTGGCTCCTCATACTTTTCCCGGGCTGATAACCGTGATGGGCAAGGTCAGCGCTATTGTTACCGATACCGGCGGTGTTGCCTGTCACATGGCCACGATCGCCCGAGAGTACCGGATCCCCTGTCTGGTGGGGATGGAGCGCTGCAGCGAGCTGCCGCAGGGCAAGATCGTCACCGTTGATGCCACGGCAGGCGCTATATACGAAGGTCTCCAGGACGACCTGATTCAGGCGCGGAAACCTGAGTTCGAACTGTTCTCAGACATGGCGATTTTCAACATCCTGCAAGACATTTTGGTGAAAGTCGCCCCTTTGAACCTGATCCATCCTTCGGACGCCAATTTCGTACCTGAGAAATGCCAGACTTTCCACGACATCATTCGCCTCTGCCATCAGAAGGCAATGGAGGAGATGTTTCTGGGCGGGCTCAACGTTCCCGGCAAGGACCAACTCAGCGTCCGGCTGAAGAGCGACATCCCGCTGAAAATCAACATCATCTATATCGATCAGGATTATCACGACTATGCACGCGAGGGTTCGATTGATGAGAGCGAAATCGCCAGCGAACCTATGCGCCACTTCTGGAACGGGGTCAAGCATGAAGGTTGGCCGGCCGCGCACAAGATGGATGTCAAAGGTTTCATGAGCGTTATGGGGACCTCCGTGACCGCCGGGGGGCGGGAAGACTTCAGCGAAACAAGTTTTGCCATTCTCAGCCGTGAGTATATGATCATCAGTCTTCGTATGGGCTACCATTTCACGACGGTTGAGGCTATGTGCGCCGATGAAGTCCGAAAGAACTATGTCCGCATGCAGTACAAAGAGGGAGGAGCGTCGTTGGATCGCCGATCCCGGCGCATCAAGCTCATTATGGACATTTTGACCCGATTGGGCTTCGAACACCACAGCAAAGGCGATTTTCTCGATTCCCGCCTGGCCTATCGCGAGGCGGACACGCTGTACAAACGGCTGTTCCTGCTCGGTCGACTGACTATGCTGACCAAACAGCTTGATATGGCTCTCTCCAACGATTCGGTGGCCGGCTGGTACACCAAAGATATCATGAAGAAGCTGGGGCTTCTCAACGATAAGGAGCGAAGGTCGTGAGTGAGCGGGACAGCGCCTCAAGAGGTTTTGTCAATTCTCTGCTTGCTTCCCATTATCTGTTGCCGGTTAGCTCTATTGTCCTTTTTCTAATCCTTGGCGCGGCCCTCTACACTGTGTACATGGATACCCGGTTCATGCGGGACCAGATCAATGAGGGATTCAACCAGCAACAGTTACTGCTAGCGCGTCAGGCGGCCTGGCAGATAAGCGGTGCTCTGGAAGATATCCAGACTGAGATTGGCAGACGGGCGCAGGAGCTTGGTAACAGATTGGCCGCGGATGAAGGAACTACACTAGTCTATAATCCCTCGGACTATGCGCGCACCAAAGGCCTGATCCAGTACAAAGTCATGACTGACGACGGAACAGTTCGCGATTACCCGAGTCTGGAGCCTTCAGAAGACACGCTGGCGGATCAGTGGGTGTGGAATTATCATGGGGCCAAGCCCTGCAGGAGGGAGTTGATCCTCTGCCTGTTCATGCTGGAGAAGGATGCCGAAGGTTTGGACTTTGTAACCGGCCATATGTGCTCGCCGGCTTGGGTCAAGGACTCAGTCTGGGGATTACTTTTTGCCAAGATTGACGTGACTGGGCTCGTTCGCCAGGCCACCGAGAATATTCGCTCCGGCCATACCGGTTATGCCTGGGTGATCGACCCGGACGGCATGTTTCTCTATCATCCCGACAAGGAGTTCATCGGAAAGAACGCCTTCACTGCCCGTCAGGAGCGCGAACCCTATATCAGTTTCAACGAGATCAACGAGATTATGCGCGGGCGGATGCTCAAAGGGGAGGAAGGAACCGGCAGTTATATCAGCGGCTGGCACCGTGGTATCCAGGCTGAGATGACCAAACTCCTTGCTTTCGGCCCTGTCACATCTAAGG
>JAAERE010000269.1 GCA_024230675.1 bacterium
TACGGAGCCCGGCCGTATACGACAGATTCTTGATATCGAATTCGGTGTTGTTGCGATGCCCGCTCGAAGTCCTCCGCGCCAGGCTCAGCCTGTTTGAAACCGGCCCCGCCGGATAGACCGCCGAAAGTGTCTGCTCTGACAAGCGATGCTCACCCTGTACCAGATTCAAACGCAAATCGCGACCAGCGGTCGGCGCGGTGATTACGTTGATGACGCCGCCGAATGCATCCGGACCATACAGGCGCGACCCGGCGCCGCGAAGAATCTCGATCCTTTGTATATCTGTCGGGGTGACCGGCAGGTCAAAGCTGTGATGATTTGTTTGGGGATCGGCGACTTTGACACCGTTGAGCAGCACCAGGGTCTGTGATGAGGTCGCCCCTCTGACACCGATATCGCTTTGCACACCGTGGATACTCCTTCGCCGGACATCCACTCCCGGCACGTGCGTCAGCAGATCAGCGACGCTCAGCGAGGGGGTTCTTTGCAGTTCATTGGCGTGGATGACGGTCACTGACCGGGTGACTTCGGAAAAGGTCGAAGGCGTCCTCGACGCCGTGACGACAATCGAGTCCGGCAGTTGCTGAACGCTTGTGTCGGCAGCATCTTCGGCGCGGATCATTGAGCTCGACAGGAGCAGGCAGATAATAAGTGACGCGAGCGTCTGCCTCATAGAGGTCTCCGGTTGGTGGTATATGTAAGTAAGTGTCCGGTGTGCCCGCGACCCTATCGCAACAGCACTTTACAGCCTACTGATCTTGGGAGGTGGAGTCAACAGTGAAAAAACGTGGACGTGGCGAATGCCGCGATTTCGTGGGCGGCAGACGTCCCCGTCTGCCCCTGCCCGGGTGCCGCTATGAGTCATCCCCGCGCACGCGGGGACCCAGGTCTTGTGACGATGTAGCTCTTGTAGGGAAGGTTTGTCTTCAAACCTGCCATCCGCGATCCGGCGGGTCTGAAGACAGACCCACCCTACAAATCTCAGTCTTGTAGGTCGGCGTTCCGAGCGGCGGTGCGAAGCGGCCGCGAGAAACCCGACATCCTTACGTTCCTTCTGAGAAACGCGCATCCAACAGCCCCCCCGCAAGATACCCACAACTTGGACAATTGCCCTCGGAATTGGCATTTCCCCAAATGACATCCCCGTGACACACGCTCGGCTTTCTGAACTCGCTAGATAGTGGACGCTAGTAGTCTCTAACTGGTCACGCAAGCCATTGTCGCAAACGCACTTAACTAAGACAAAAAACACTGCAAAATGGGCCAGAAAGACGGCGATTTTTATCAATTAGGGGCTTGAGTAATAAAGACAAATCTATTATGTTCTTTCCGGCTAACTTTGTGAAATAAGTAACTAGCACAGCGCGGGCCTTTGGGGATATCAGGGTCGCCCGCTCGACAAACAGAGAGAACCTATGCTGGCAGAGCTGCTCAGACAAAAGCACGACCTCATCCTCGACAAATGGTTCAATCTGACTATCGAGACCTACCCCGCCGATACCTCGAAATTCCTCAAGAACCAGAAAGACCAGTTCCAGAACCCGGTCGGTCACACTATCCGCAAAGAGACCGAGGCGCTTTTCGACGCCCTCCTCGACGGCGCCGAAGCCGAGGCTCTGGCAAAGAGTATCGAAAATCTGGTCAGGATAAGAGCGGTCCAGGAAATCTCGGCGGCCCAGGGAATCGCGTTTGTATTCCTGCTCAAGACGGCCGTTCGCGGAGAACTCGCATCGGAACTGTCAGACAATGAAGTTCTCAAGGAGCTGCTGGAGTTTGAGTCTAAAATCGACGGTCTGGCGCTGGCGGTATTCGACGAGTATGTAGGCTGTAAAGAGAAGATATACGAAATCCGGGCCCGGGAACATCGCATGCGGTCGGCCAAGCTGGTAGAGCAGGTCAACAAGCATTACGGCGGCCCCGAAGATCCGGATCAAATCAAAGACAATAATGCATAAGAGGTCATAGATGATGCGAGGAGATACTACATGAACGCCTTGATTTCCCTCGTTGCCGTTCTCATTCTTGTCCTGCTTGCGTATGTGGGAGCGGAACTGGCGGGTTGGCGTTTCCTCTTTGGGGTGGTCTTGCCCTATGTCGGTATTGCCACGTTCCTTGTGGGCGTGGTCTACCGCGTGATTAAATGGGCACGTTCACCGGTTCCATTCAGGATTCCTACCACCTGCGGGCAACAAAAGTCACACTCGTGGATCAAAAACGACAACCTGGAAAGCCCGCACAACATTTGGGGCGTACTCGGAAGAATGGCGCTGGAGATTCTCTTCTTCCGCTCCCTTTTCCGTAACAGCCGGGCGGAAGTCAAGGAGGGACCCAAGATTGTCTACGGTCCTGACAAATGGCTTTGGGCCGGCTCGCTCGCTTTCCACTGGTCGTTTCTGATCATTTTTGTCCGGCACTTCAAGTATTTTGCCGAGCCGGTTCCCTCCTGGGTTCTCGGTATTCAGAACCTGGACGGTTTTTTCCAGGTCGGTCTGCCGATCATCCTGGCCACCGACGCGGTTATCGTCCTGGCCCTGTCGTTCCTGTTCTTCCGGCGAGTACTTGACCCCAAACTCCGCTACATCTCGCTGCCGGCGGATTATTTTGCGCTCTTCCTGCTCATGGGGGTCACCTTCTCGGGCATCCTGATGCGCTATTTCACCAAGACGGACATCACCAGCGTCAAAATGCTGGGCACCGGGCTGCTGAGTTTCAGCCCCGTTGTACCCGAGGGCATCGGCGTGATGTTCTTCATCCACCTGTTCATGGTGACCATCCTGCTGGCCTACTTCCCGTTCAGCAAGCTGATGCACTTCGCCGGAGTCTTCATGAGCCCCACCCGCAATCTGGCCAACAACAACCGCATGGCGCGACATGTCAATCCCTGGGATTACCCCGTCAAGGTGCACACCTACGAGGAATACGAGGATGAGTTCAGGGATGTTATGAAAGCGGCCGGGCTGCCGGTAGAAAAGGAATAGCCTATGTCAGAGGATATAAAAAAACCAGAAGAGCTGGGCCGCATCAATTTCCAGCCCAAACCGAAAGGTTGGATGGATCCCCACGTGGATTTCCGCAAGGGGACCTGGAACTATGCTGCCGTGCCGGATACGCTCAAGTACCTGGACCTTCCGAATCCTCGGAAATGGTCCCCTCCGGATGAGGATTGGAAACTCCCGGATAACTGGCAGGAGATCATTTTCACGGGGCTCCGTGACCGCCTGAAGAAATATCGCACCCTCCAGATTTTCATGGATGTCTGCGTGCGCTGCGGCGCCTGCGCCGATAAGTGCCATTATTTCATTGGCTCCGGCGATCCCAAGAACATGCCGGTCCTTCGCGCCGAACTGCTTCGTTCGGTCTATCGCAACGACTTCACCCTGGCCGGGAAA
>JAAERE010000270.1 GCA_024230675.1 bacterium
AGCGGGATTGGTATTAAAAACACTTATTGAATCAGCGCACGAAACGGCAACGGAAAAAGGGTGGTGGGAGGGAGATCGCGGTATAGGCGAGGCGTTGTTCAAAATCACGATGGAGGTCGCTGAGGCTGGTATGGCGCTCGAAGACGGCAACCCGCCGGATAAACATCTCCCACAATACGACGCCTTTACAGTTGAACTGGCGGACATCGTTATCCGCGTGTTTGACCTGGCGGGGCAGCGTGATTGTCCGCTAGGCGCGGCGATTATTGACAAAATGGAGTTCAACCGATATAGGCCATATCGTCACGGTAAGGAGTTCTAAACGATGAGCAAGTTGCTATGGCTAGAACCTGGAAAGACCGAAGCCGTCCCGGTGACGTTCCTTCGGTGGCGCGATGATGGCCGCAGGGCTATGATCTTGACGGCTGAGGGCGCAGAGATCGACGTGATGACTTCGGAGTTGAGAGAGGTGGAGGAATGACGCACTTGTGGGAGACGTCACATCCGTATTATTGCTCTACGTCCAACTATTACGCGAAAGGCAGCGAACAGCCGGAAATGCGTTTCAAAAGTTGGCACGATTTCCTTATGGAGTTCGGGGATTGTGACGAAGATATGAACTTGCTGTTCCGGTGGGATTGGGTGGAGGGCGCAGACTGGGAATTACCAGA
>JAAERE010000271.1 GCA_024230675.1 bacterium
CAGTTTTGCCCGGAGCTTTGGAATGCGCATACACGACACGTACAACGATCAGACTCTCCGCGAACTCTCACTATTTCTCACGACCGACGAGATCGCCAGGCTCTACGGCCTGCTGGGCAGCATGCTGGGGGACATTCGGGCCAAGGAAACTTCGCTGGGTGATGAAAGTTATGAACACGTGCTGACCGTGCACCGATACAGTCCCTCGGAGTCCACGGGCTTCACTCCCCGCCAGAAGCAGTTGCTCGAGGGGGATGCGTAGGTCGTCGTTACTCGAAACCCTATATGGTTTAGACATTGCCAATACAGCCATGAGGCTTCGACAGGCTCAGCCTGACTTGATCGGCCGGGATAGGGAGTGTATTCTAAGTCACCCTGAGCTTGTCGAAGGGCGGCGCAAGGGAAACGCTGATCGCCCCCTCGCGGCGGCAAAAGAAGGCAGGTTTGAGGAAAAACCTTCCCCACAAAGATGGGCACCTGCCTTCGCAGGGGAGACGAGGAAATGAAGGTACCTAAGTGGACGATAAACGAGTGACTCGTCATCGAGTGGACCATCATTGAGTGGCCCACCATGCTTATGGTGGGATGTGCTAATAACCACGAAAGCTTGTCATCAGAAAGGCGGGTTCGAAGACGGACCCGCCATGCAAGAAAAAGCTCTAATACAATGTCAATTCAAGGGGACTCCCACAGCAAGCTGTGGGGCACCAACATCACCGCCGAATACCTACCGCTTGATCCCGTAGATCGGTTCGTACTTGCCGTACAGATAATCGATCATGGGGCGGTGCGAAACCGGCTCGCCTGAAACCCGAGCGCACAAATCCGCGCCGGTGAATTTCTGACCTTCGTCGTGGATGTTCTTGCTGAGCCATTTCAGCAAACGGCTGAAGTCACCGCGCGCAAAGTCATCCTCCAGTCCCGGCTCGTCCTTCTGCGCCTTTACCCAGAATTGCGCCGACAGCATGTTGCCCAGAGCGTAAGTAGGGAAGTACCCCAGATCACCACCGGCCCAATGGACGTCCTGAAGACATCCGTTGGAGTCCTTGTCCACCTCAAGACCAAAATAGTCCTTGAAGCGTCGGTTCCATTCGCCGGGAATGTCCGCAACCTTGATGTCGCCCGACAGGATGGCGCGTTCGATTTCAAACCGAAGCATGATGTGGAGGTTGTAGGTAGCTTCGTCCGCCTCGACGCGTATGTACGACGGTGATACCCAGTTCATCGCCCCGTAGAAATCGTCGAGCGTTACGCCTGCGGTTTCCTCGCGGAACAGACGCTGCAACTGCGGGAAAAAGTACTCCCAGAAGCGGCGCGACCGGCCGACGATGTTTTCCCAGGTGCGGGACTGTGATTCGTGGATAGCCAATGAGAACGACTCCCCGAACGGCGTCCCCCAATGTTCCAGCACCGGATGGCTCTGGTCGTACAGCGCGTGACCGGCCTCGTGCATAACCCCGGAGAGACCTTCGACAAGGTCCTCGGGGTAATAGCGCGAGAAGATACGCGTATCGTACGGCCCGAGGCTGGAGCACATCGGGTGTACAGCGTCATCGAGCCTTCCCGCCTCAAAATCGTATCCCATGGCGACGGCCACGGTCTCGGAGAAAATACGCTGACGGTCGACGTTCCACGGCCGCTTGATGATGCCGATATCAGGTTTTCGGGGAGCGTCTTTGATCTTGGCGATCAAAGTTACCAGCTCCTTGCGGAGGTCGGCAAAAGCGTGTTCAACCTCGGAGACTTTCGCCCCGGGCTCGTACTCATCAAGGAGGGCGTCGTATCGTTCCGTCTCATAGCCGATGAGGTCGGCCTTCTGGCGGCACAGCTCTACGATCCTCTCCAGATGCGGCTGGAATATCTTGAAATCGGATTTCTTTCGGGCGTCGGCCCAGACGGCTGTGGCTTTGGACGTCGTGCGCGTGAAGTCCTCGACAAA
>JAAERE010000272.1 GCA_024230675.1 bacterium
CTGGTAATTGATTTCTTCCCAGGTCCCCTGACCGACAGCGGTTCGGTTCACTAACATCTGACAGAAGGGGGGAGATATGCGAAGAGACTAATTGACGAGTTTGAAACTCTGAATCCGGTCCAGGCGAAAAGTCCGTTCCTCTTCGAATAGCTCGCAATAGGCGGAGACGTAATACTGCGACCGGAGAGCGTGTACCCGGCGCGGGCGGATAACGCGTTTCTGGGGCGGTCGCCCGTTGGAAGCGTAGACAATCTCCAGCGGCCGTTCCTGCTCAATAGCCCGCGAGATATCCTGAAATTGGTCCGGCAGCTGGACAGGTTCGCCCTGCCACTGGGAGTAACGATAGGAAGCAAAAGCCTTACGGAACTCGCTGTCGCCGCTAATATATGGGAACTGCTCCGATACAAGTTCGAACAGCTTCCAGACCAGTGCCGCGTCATCGGCCGCCCGATGGCTCTGATCCTTGTCGATCTTGAACTTCCGGGCCAGTGACAGCAGGGAATAGGAATCGAGCCCGGGGTGGTACCGTCGATAGATATCGACCGTGTCCAAAATCGGATTCTCCGAGAGATCGAGTCCGACCCGGTCGGCTTCGCAGCCGACAAAAGATATGTCGAACATAGCGTTATGGGCGATAAGGACGCTGTCGGGGC
>JAAERE010000273.1 GCA_024230675.1 bacterium
ACACTCCTCTCCTTCGGACCCGACCCAAGCATTGCACGGGCGAACTATCTTGACTTCACTCGATGCTGCGCCGAGGCACGCTGGCTTCGGGCTGGAGTGCACTCCCTTCCATGGTGGGCCACGGTCGATGACAACGAGGAGACGGTCCTACCTCGGCGCGGCGGCGAATACTTCGACTATAAAGGTCGTCAAGTTTCTTTCATCGAAAGACCGGCGCTACCGATTGACGCCATCGTTACCCAGGCTAGTAAGCATCTTGGAGTTGAGCTCAGCCGGCTCGTAGGAAGGCAAAAGAGAGGGGCAGTCACTTCGGCACGCCTCCTGATCACAGCGCTGGTAGTCGAGCGATATGGGCACCGGGTGAAGGATTTGGCCCTTTTCTTGAGGAAGAATCCGGGCTCCGTCAGCCGTTGGCTGGCCGCAGCTCAGGAGAATCAAGACGACCAAGAATTTCGGTACGGGCTCGATCAGCTTGACGCCGAGATCATGAGGCCATCTTCTGGCCCAGGCGAAATCGAGAGGGCGTGATCCGTACTATTGTGCCTACTCGGAATATTTGTGCTGCCAGACCACCAAGGAGGCGGTTCCTAACTACTTGATTCTAAGGGACTTCGCACCTAATTGTGAGATTGTGATACGTGGCACCCCTTTGGCAAAAGAAAAGTGTCCCCTACTCTTCACTGGACTCAAATATCTGACAAGGCCACACTCAGATCTCGTACAGAATTCTGTTCCCGAACTTGACAGGAGTCAAATCAAGTTTGGGAGCTAAGCCTATGAAAACAAGGGGTTTAGGCATGC
>JAAERE010000274.1 GCA_024230675.1 bacterium
CGACCTGAATGGGGAACGTTCGGCGGCAGCACCAGGACCTTCCCCGGCACCAGAAGATGCTTCTGTCCCTCCACCGTCAGTTCAAGCTCACCTTCCATAACGTTGACGATCTGCTCGTTGTCGTGGGCGTGTTCGGCGAGGATCGCGCCCTCGGCCAACTTCACGTGGGCCACGGTCATGCTGTCACCGGTAACCACGCGCGCGACGATACCCTTGGCCAGGGTCAATTCTTTCTGATCTTTGAGAATCACCAGACCCATGAAATCCCTCCTGAGACGACTTTTGACTATAATCTCTATACGCGGCTTTCGGCCGGTAGTTCGGCGGTGATCGGAGCGCCTGTCGGCCAAAGACTTACATGATCCCATGCGGTGTGACCTCCACCGCTAAGATGATGACAGAAACTGCCGAAAAATAATTTTAGACTCCGTTGTCATGCCCGGAGTCGCCAACAACAGAGAAGACACCAGAGTCAAGCATACGCCTGTTCGCGACGGGGATGCTCCGGCTGACAGAAGTTACATAGACAACCAATCTATCTGGTAGAAAGGACGCTTTGTGACCGTGAAAAGAGTGCTTTTTGCGGGGGAAGACCGGGAGATTCGCGATTTTGCCGCCGAGGCGCCGCGATTTCTCGGTGATACCTGGGAGGCTCTGTCAGCCGCAACCGGGGAAGAAGTTTTTGAACAGCTCGAAAGGAATCAGATCGACGTCCTGGTGTCCGGTTCGGCTCTTGTGGGGAGAGACGGCGCGGACCTGCTTAGGGAAGTAAGGGAGAAATATCCCCGGACCGTCAGATTCCTGGTCACGGAAAAGGACAACGCGGCCGGACTGTTGAGATCGGCCAACGACGTTCACAGGTTTGTCCCCAGTCCAATCGATCAGAAGGAACTGGGGGAGTTGATACAGAGTTCGCTGGGTTTGCAGGAAATGTTGGCCAACGAGGAACTGCGGTCCCGGATTTCGGCCGTACGTTCCCTTCCCAGCGTTCCGCAGATTTATGAAAAAATAGTCGCGGAGTTGAAATCCGAAAACGCCCCGGTCACGAAGATCGCCGATCTAATCGGCCAGGACGCCGCGATAACGGCCAAGCTGCTCCAAATGGTCAACTCTGCCTTTTTTGGTCTGCGCAGCCGGGTCGAGAGCATTCTTCAAGCTATCAATCTTCTCGGATTGGATACGGTTGGAAGCATCGTCTTTTCGGCCGGTGTTTTCGAGCAGGTGCCCAAGATCGATGTCGCCGGGTTTTCCATCGAACGGATGCAGGTAACCAGCGTGAGCGTCGGTGCCAGAGCCAGGCTGATCGCCCACGTGCTGGGAATGAACCGCCGGATGACCGAAGAATCTCTAATGGGAGGGATGCTTCACGATGTCGGCAAGTTGCTCATGCTCCAGGATTTCCAGGACGAGTTTGTCGAAGCTCTGAGAATAGCCCACGAAAGGTCGATGCCGCTCTATCAGGCCCAGATCGAAGTCCTTGGCGTAACCGATGCCGCTATGGGCGCGTATCTGCTGTCGCTGTGGGGGCTTCACGATTCCATAGTCGAGGCCGTCGCGCGTCATCATCGGCCCAGTGAAGGCGCTCTGCCCGGCTGGAGTCCGCTCACCGCCGTGCATCTGGCCTATGCTATAGAGAAAGACGAATCCGATAATATTCGTGATGAGGCCCGGTCGGCGCTTGATATGGACTACCTGAACGCGGCCGGACTTTCCGGACAGGTGCCCAGCCTCAAGGGTCTTGCGGCCGGCGCAACGGCGTAGAGATTAGTGACGTTCGTTTCAGCCAAGGCGGCGGCTCGGGTCTCCCGGCCGCCGCTTTTTTTTGATTCGTACTGCCTCTTTACGATTTCTTAATGGCTGCGCTGTGATTCGGGCCGTACTCGAATATGTGGTGGCAACAGTGCTGTGGACGGCAGACGTCCTCGTCTGCCCCGTGTTATTTCGAGCATCGTATTCGGTCGCTACGTGAGTTTCGGGTTGTACTGTGGAGCAGAGGATAAAGATAGGTGGCTGTGATCCGTAGAAACCCACGGCAAGCCGTGGGCCACCCGGAAGGACCTGCTGCGGTTTACTTTTCCGGGAAGCCGGTTTCCTTGCGGATGGACTCGTAGTCCGGGGCCTGTCGCCAGTCCCGGAACCAGGAACTCTCCAACATCAGCTCGATCAGATCCCGGTCGGTCGGCGAGAGCTTGTAGAACTCCAGTCCCATACCAAAGCTCCCGGACATCAGCGATCGACTGTATTCCTTGCACCAGCGACAGACGGCGTCGAAATTGACAGCCGTGTACTTCTGGATCGGTTGTGGCAGGTTGAGCTTGAGATTATAGACGACCTCCGGTTCGAGAGGTTCCTCGGCCGTCAACCGGCATCCTTTGACGGTCATGTCCACGACGCTGCCGACGAATCCCCCGGTGTTGCGGTCGTAAACCTCCAGGTAGTTGATCGGCTTTTTGCGCTTCAGTATTCTGGCTTCCGACATAACCTCACTCCCGTACTCAGGCCACCTTTGGGACCGCCAATCCCGAATCTGGGATACTGGTCCGCGACATCTCTATTATCGGCCCTTACGGCCGGGTCAATAACCCCTGTAACGCTCCCTGAGTCCGCCGCCCACCGGCTGCCCGGCCAGAAAAGGCTTGCCGGAAAGCCTTTCCCCGATTAGCTTCCAAACCAGTTCAGTAGGCGAGAACGTCCAGAAACAGGGTCGAAGGAGACTAAAATGAGACAGGTCCAGCCGGGGGATACCGTAAAGGTCCATTACACCGGGAAACTTGACGACGGCACCATTTTCGACAGTACGATAGACAGGGAGCCGTTTGAGATTAAGATAGGCAGCGGGCTTTCTGCTCCCGGTTTCGAAATGCGCATGACCGGCATGGCCGTCGGGGACAAGCGCAGTTTTTCGGTGCCGCCGGACGAGGGGTTTGGTCTGCGTGACGCCAAGTTCATAGAAAAACTGGACCGGGCAAACTTTCCCGAAGATCTCAAGCTGGAAGTCGGCAAGCAGTTGCAGGTTCCGCACGCCGACGGCGGTGAGCTTCGGGCCACCGTAACTGAGCTGGATGATACTACGGTTACACTGGACGCCAATCATCCGCTGGCCGGGAAGATCCTTCATTTCGACGTGGAGATTATCGAAATCCTCTAGATCAAGCGCAGGCAAGATCTATGTGTCAGAATTGGTCGGGGGGCACTTGACGGACCGATCAGTAGACGTTATTCTTACCGCCACTACTTTTCAAACGTTCAACCGGATTTTCTGGGAGGGTTGCCTTGGACGTCGAACTGGACAAAATCACTATCCGCGAACTCAGGGACTCCGACTCTCTGGACGTTCTCACCGAGCTACTTCACCGCTCTTACAAGGTTTTGGCTGACATGGGCTTGCGATACCTGGCCACCCACCAGGACGTCTCCGTGACCCGTGATCGGATCAAGTTGGGGACCTGTTTCGTAGCCGAGGCCGAAGGAGAGATCATCGGGACAATCACTTATCACGATCCAGGACATGTCAAAGGCTCCAAATGGATGGAGCGTGACAACGTTGCGCATCTTAACCAACTGGCGGTCGAACCGGACCTGCAGGGTCATGGTATTGCTACCCGGCTCGTTGAACACGCCGAGGTCTACGCCCGCTCTCGCGGTATAGCTGAGATCGCTCTGGATACCGCCGAGCCGGCTCACCAGTTGATCGCCTGGTACAGTAAGTTGGGATATCGCTTCATCGAGTACACCGACTGGGAGGTTACCAACTATCGCAGCGTAGTCATGAGCAAGTCGCTATAAGCGCCCAACTCTGGCCTTTCAATCTCCCGCCCGCTTTGCTATAATTGGCTAACGTGAATTCGGGAGCGGCAGATGACCGGACAGCTCATTCTGATAGTTGAAGACGATTGTCGTCGTTCTGTGAATTATGGCAATAAACTGACAGACCCTGGCACAACCTCAACATTCTCTCCGTTTCATCAGAACAACAGAAACTGAGACGACTGTGCAAAACAAAACAGAATAGAGAGAAACGGGATGAAGAGAATCGTAATGGCTATCGTCCTTGCCACGGTGCTGGGACGCGCAGATGGGGCTTCCGCCGAGGAATGGTGGGAGAAAATGACCGTCAAGGGTGATCTGAGATATCGTCACGAAATGATTGATCAGGAAGACAAGGATGCGCGTCATCGTCATCGCATCCGAGCCCGATTCGGCATCTTCGCCAAAGCTTCGGACTACACTAAGATTGGCATTCAGCTGGCGACCGGCTCCACCGATCCGGTGTCCACTAACCAGACGTTGGACGGCGCTTTCTCTACCAAAAACGTCGGTGTTGATCTGGCCTACTTCACGACCAGCTTTCCGAAAATCGATGGGCTGTCGCTTACAGCCGGTAAGCTCAAAAACCCGTTCTACAAGGCCGGCAAGTCCGAGCTGGTCTGGGATTCAGATTACAATCCCGAAGGCGGTGTGGCGGTCTACAAGAAGGATTTTGACAACACCAGTCTGATGCTTCTAGGCGCCGGGTTGTGGATAGACGAACGCTCTTCCGGCGATGACTCCTGGATGGCCGGCGGACAGGTTGTCTTGAGTCACAAGCTCGGCGACAAGAAGACCAGTTTTGCTGTCGGCGGCAGCATGTTCAACTACGTCAACACAAAGGGCTTCGCGCCGTTCTACGACGACGACGGCTTCGGCAATTCTCTGGACATGGTAGTTGACGGCGACGACACCACACATGTGTTCGGCAACGAGTACGAATTATTTGAGCTTTTCGGTGAAGCCTCCCACAAGATCAACCAGACCCCCATAACGGTGATGGGCGACTATGTGAGCAACACTGCAGCCGACAGTCTCAACACCGGCTGGCTGGTCGGGGTACGCGTGGGCAAGGCCAAGAAGCCTGGCTCCTGGGAGTTCCGCTACAACTATCGTGAAATCGAAACAGACGCCGTGGTCGGTACTTTTGCGGACTCTGATTTCCGAGGGGGCGGCACCGACGCCAAGGGTCACGAGATGGGTGGAGCCGTACAATTGGCGGCCAACTCAGCCTTTAAGGCGACCTATTTCATCAACACGATCGGTCTGGACGCAGACGAATCCGATTTCAACCGGCTTCAGGTCGATCTGCAATTGAAGTTCTAGACATAGAACTGTAGTTCCGCCGCATTCCAGTTACTGGAAATCAAGCCGCCGCCGCGCCGTCTTTCAGATCGGTCGGGAGGATAATCGTGAATTGCGTCCCCCGGCCGATTTTGCTGTTTACCGTGAAACTCCTGCGATGCTTGCGGATTGTGTTGTGGCTGGGGCTGTCGTTCACCACGCTGCCGGCGGAGCGTAAAGATTATTGACCAATCGAGGAGATTCCTGTATACTTTAGATGTCGAAGGCGGAGAACCGTGTCTTTCACGTCTTAATCCGGGTAATCTCGGACAGGGGAGGGTATACACCTGTGACAAAGCACAGAGACGATGAGATTCTGGACATCATCATCCGTAAAACGGGCCGGATGCCCAGAAGCGTAAAGCGTGATGATGACGAAAACATCACTCTACTGGGCTACAGAGATTGCGAACTCACGAGCTTGCCTGCGGAGTTGGGCTCGCTGACGGGTCTGCAGGAGCTCAATCTTAATTCCAATCAGTTGAGGAGCTTGCCTGCGGAGTTAGGTTTGCTGACGAAGCTGGAGAGGATCAATCTTAACTCCAATCAGTTGACGAGCGTGCCTGCGGAGCTAGGTACTCTGACAAGTCTGAAGTCGCTTGATCTCGAATCCAATCAGTTGAGGAGCTTGCCTGCGGAGATTGGTTCACTTACGAAGCTGAAGAGGCTCAATCTTAATTCCAATCAGTTGACGAACTGGCCTGCTGAGTTAGGTTTGCTGACGAAGCTGGACACGCTTCTTCTTAATTCCAATCAGTTGACGAGCTTGCCTGCTGAGTTAGGTTTGCTGACGAAGCTGGAGTGCCTTTATCTTTCCTTCAATCAGTTGACGAGCTTGCCTGCGGAGTTGGGTTTGCTGACGAAGCTGAAAACGCTTCTTCTTAATTCCATCCAGTTGAGGAGCTTGCCTGCGGAGTTAGGTTTGCTGACGAAGCTGGAGAGCCTTAACCTTGGTTCCAATCAGTTGACGAGCTTGCCTGCGGAGTTAAGTCTACTGACGAAGCTGGAGAGGCTCAATATTAGTTCCAATCAGTTGACGAGCCCGCCCCCCGAAGTTGTTGAGCAGGGAACCAAAGCTGTACTGGAATACCTGCGAAACCTGAAGGACCAGGGTGAGGAACTACAATACCGCGCCAAACTGATTTTCATAGGCGAGGGGGCTACCGGCAAAACCTGTACGTTGCGGCAACTTGAAAGCGGGAAGTTTGTCGAAGAGGAAGGGACCACGTTTGGCATAGATATCGGCTCTCTGGAACTGGAGCATCCACACGAACCTGATGTCAAGATGTCTTTGTCTACCTGGGATTTCGGCGGTCAGCAAATTTACCGGGCTACCCATCAACTGTTCCTCACCA
>JAAERE010000275.1 GCA_024230675.1 bacterium
ACGGCGCGCCCAATCAGCGGGCCTGCATGACGCTGGTCCATGACCGAATGGAGATCCGGATCGATGAATAGCCCTTACCATGTTATCATCGTGGGCGGCGGGATGGCGGGGATGGCCGCGGCCGACCTTCTTTCCAGGCATGGTTTACGGATCCTGGTCGTGGATGACAATGCCCACGCCGGGGGTCAACTGCTTCGCAAGCCGATGTTCTCCGGCGGCTCCCCGCGGCGATTTGAACCGAATCGTTTCAGACGCCGGGGAATGCAACTGGTGGAAAGGCTCATGAAGCAGATGGTTCCTATTCTCAATGGCGCCCAGGTTCTTGGAATTTTCCCGGGACGCACCCTGCTCGTGGAGGACAATCAAGGTCGCGTCATGGAGCGCCGGGCGGAGGCGTTGATCCTGGCCACCGGGGCCAGGGAGAGACAATTGCCCTTCAAGGGCTGGGACCTGCCGGGAGTCATCTCCACCGGCGCCGCCCAGATCCTGATGAAAAGCTCCGGCATCCTCCCGGGAAAAGAAACCCTGGTGGGCGGTTGCGGTCCCCTGCCGCTGGCGACGGCCGCGGAGATCGTGGCAAATGGCGGCAAGGTTCATGCGGTGCTGGATCAAAATGGCGTCGCCGAGAAGCTCAAGGTCCTTGCCGCGGGGCCGTCCATTTGGCCCAAACTTGTCGAGGGGGCCGTTCACCTCGCCCGACTGGCGGCGGCCCGTGTTCCCATGATGCAGGGGATGCGCATCGTTGAAGCCATCGGCCGACAACAACTGGAAGGGGTTGTCGCGGCCCGCGTGGATGCATACGGGCATGTCGTCCAGGGATCCGAACGGATCATTCCCACCGAAACAGTGGCCGTGGGGTGTGGGTTTTCGCCCAACATCGAGTTGCCCCGGCAGGCCGGCTGCTCCATATCCCATTCCGTCGATAAAGGGGGATGGTGTGTTGATGTGAACAACGCCATGGAGACTTCCGTGGAACGGATTTACGCCGTGGGGGAAACCACCGGCGTCGCCGGGGCCGAAAAATCGTTTCTCGAAGGACAGATCGCGGCGTGGGATATTCTTTTCAAACAGGGACGGGTGGATGAACGGACCCGGGTGAAGCAGGCGGGGCCATTGTTGCGCGGGCGCCGTCGACAAATCCGGTATGGTCGTTTTTTAAACCGGTTGTGCCGCGTTCAACCCGGCTGGTGCGCGGACATCCCCGACAAGACCATTGTCTGCCGGTGTGAAGAGATCACCATGGGCGAGATACGCGGGCGATTGAACAACGGTTTCAACACCATCAACGGCGTCAAGAGGGCCGCCCGGTGCGGTATGGGCCATTGCCAGGGAAGAACGTGCGGACCGATCGTGCAGGATATTATCAGCGCCTATACACAACGATCTCCGATGGATGTAGGGACTGTTTCGGTTCGCGCGCCGGTGAAACCGGTTGCCTTGGGAGCCCTTGCCCGCGCAACGATCAGCCGCGCTGACAACCATGACCAACAGGACCACGACAGATCCGGGAAGGGGCGACCCCATGAATGACCACGGCGCGGCCGGCAATGACAAGCCGCTGATCGGCGTTCTTATGCTGGAAACCACTTTCCCGAGGATACCCGGTGACATCGGCAATCCCGGGACCTTTCCCTTTCCCGTGCTGTATCAAATCGTCCATGGCGCCTCTCCCCAACGGGTTGTTATCGACGCCGACGCCGGATTGATCGACGATTTCATCGACGCCGGTGGAGCATTGGCGGCCAGGGGCGTGAAAGCCATTGCCACGAGTTGCGGATTTCT
The DNA here is from genome assembly GCA_024230675.1 of bacterium. GTDB lineage: Bacteria > Zixibacteria > MSB-5A5 > GN15 > FEB-12 > JAAERE01. Next base: position 1,783 of record JAAERE010000275.1, read on the forward strand.
GGCCCTGTTTCATCGGCGGCTGATCGACGCCTTGCCGGTTCCGGTCTTCACCTCCAGCCTGCTCCAGGTTCATCTGGCCCGGGCGCTGATTCGCGGTGATCAGAAAATCGGCGTGATCACCGCGCGCCGGTCATCGCTCACCGATGCTCACCTGGCCGGCGTGGGAATCGCAAAACAACCGCTTGCTATCGTGGGAATGGAGGATGCACCAGAGTTCAGCGCCGTATTTATTGGCGGAAAGAAAACCCTGGATGTCTCCAAATGCCGACGGGAGATGCAATCCGCGGCCAATCGACTGGTTGAAACGCATCCGGATGTGGGGGTGATCGTTTTGGAGTGCACCAATATGCCGCCCTACGCCCCCGCCATCCGGCAGGCGACCGGTCTGCCCGTATTCGATGCGGTGAGCATGGTGAATCACGCCTACAGCGCGGTGACGACAACGGCCCCCCTCCCTTGATGAGGGAGACGAGTAGAACCGGGGACAGGATCTCTTCGTTCATTACTATTCGCGACTCTCGCTCATTGAGCCATTCTCGCCTCGGCGATACGATTTTGTAAACGTGATATCACTTCTGGATCAAGGTCGGGATCGGAGTCGTCAGGCTCTCTTTCCCGCAATATCATTTCCAGATCCTCGGATGAGACTTTACCCAATCTTTGAAGACGTTCTTCAAAATCTTCACGTTGACGCGCTCTATCTTCTTCGGATAGGGTGTGAAACATGGATCCCAGCATCGCCTGACGAGTTAACGCGTATACAATATATTGGTTTAACGGCATTTTCTCTTTTTGGGCAATTAGTTCCAAATGATATCGGAGCGTTTCTGGAAGATTAATTTCAACTTGTCCCATTTTCTCACCTCAATTTTCTTAATAAAAAATCAGCCTGAAATATGAGTCGCAAATTCAGCGGGCATCATTACAGCCAATCCCAGCAATTCTTTGGCGGGTTGAAAATCACGAATATTCGAGGTTACTATCGGCGCTCCTGTATTGATAGCGCAATCGATTAAATGCTCATCCCCAGGGTCAGGCGAAGCTGGTCTCCATGAGTAATAAATCGTAACAAATTCTGATTTCTTGATCAACGCTCCCAAAACAGGCTTTATTCGGCGCCAACGATTATCCGACAACTTACGCGATAAAACATCCTCGTATTCATAAGATAAGGCATTTGAGATGTACGCCTTGAACAAACCCGCTATCCAAGCGTCGATAATCAGGCCGGGGACGCCGCCTCTCCGGGTCAGCCCTTCAAAAACAACGTTTGTATCTATAATTGCGCTGTATTTTGAAACGAAAGCCATAATATTATATTCACAGATGGAGTTAACTGACTATATTCGTTTTACATATCAATCGAAAACGGATTTTACATGATTTCATGACCAGCCGATTTTCTGAGTCAAATTCGCTGTCCAGCATTCTGAAATGGAATGATTCTACAAGCCTCGGCGCCAAATGCAGACCATAAAGAGTATTTGTAAAAGAGCGGGAGGAGGATGAATAATCATGCTTCACCGGACCAAAAATCCTTCAAATGAGAAATTAACAAAATTTACGGGTTTTGTAAAGAATTAATGACTGGGGACAGGCGCCTTTAATCTTTGCCGGGTGCGCCCTCCATATCATCCCCAAGGAGACCTGCCTGTCGGCCGAGGAGCTGCTCCGAGAAATGATTGGGGACTGGTACCTTTTATCTTGATATACTGGATCAGGGATTCGACTGGGAGACGGGATGGCGGGGGCGATTTCTGGAGGAGCCGCGGATCGAGAAAGATCCCGACTGCCCCATGTGCGGGCGGGGTGGACTTCCGCCGGCCAGCCCCCCGGCCTCCCCGGCCCGGAGCGCGACGCCGGCGGACCCGGACCCCGGGACAAGGCGCCCCGCGGCCCTGCTCCTCGACCTCGGCCCGGATCGCATCGCGGGCGTGATGGGGGCGCTGAAAACTGGAAGAACCGCATCCCC
>JAAERE010000276.1 GCA_024230675.1 bacterium
ATTGGCCGTGGCCCTTGATTCTATCAAAGCAGGCTCAGCGCGAAACGTACTGGTGATTGCCTCTGATTGTCGGCTCGGGGCGCCTTCAGGCATGCTGGAGCAAATGCTGGGAAGCGGAGCGGCAGCACTTCTTATCGGAACCGATGGTGTGATTGCCGAAATCGAAGGTCAATCGTTCCTGTCCGACGAGTTTTCCGGGGTGTGGCGATCGGATGACGATCAATTCGTTCGCTCCTGGGAAGATCGCATGACTCTTGAAAAGGGCTACTCAGCCATGCTTTCCGAAGCGATCAGTTCTCTAATGCAGAAATATAATCTGCAACCAGACAACTTTGACAAGCTGGTTATCGACGCTCCGACCAACGTCACCAAACAAGCAGCCGTGGCTAAGAAACTCGATCTCGATCCGGCCAAACTCCAGGACGCCCTGTTTCTAACCGTGGGCAACACCGGGGCCGCGCTGGCTTCAATGATGCTTGTAGCAGCACTGGAAGAGGCGTCTCCGGATCAGACGATGCTCTATGCCAGCTATGGGAACGGCGCAGATGCTTTCGTGCTTCGAACAACATCTGCGTTGGCCAATCTAGAGCCCCGGAGAGGAATTAAGCGGCATATCGAATCGAAGCTGATGCTGTCCAACTATGAAACGTATTTGCGCTGGAATGGGATTATC
>JAAERE010000277.1 GCA_024230675.1 bacterium
AGGTGAGCGTTCCCATAGAATACCAGGGCCCTGCTCTCCGGGTGTTGCTCAAGGTGGGCGGTGAGTCGTTGCGAGGAATACTCATCCCTCTCATATACAAAGAACTGCTCGCGCTTTTCAGCGGACCAATTGTCCATGTCAATCGGCTTTTCCGGGCCGAACAGCGACAGGTTGAGTGGTTGATCCTGGCTGCAGGATTGGTTGTACTCGTCAATCCTTCTGCGAAGGTCTCCCAGATCGAGGTAGAACTCCAGCTTGGCCGTTGTGAATATCTCCGTCGCCAAGTGCCCGATGTAGAGAACATCGTCGGGGTCGTTCGATTCGCCGTACTCTTCTACAGCTTCTACCCACAGGGAGTCAAGCTCCAGAACAAGAATTACGTTCCGGCATATTGGGTCTCCGGAGCCCGCTCTTGCGATATTCGTGTCCAGCCAGTGATTCAGAATACCGATCACGCTCTGAAGGTACAGCCGCACACCGTGACCGGCATCGGCCAGCATGACGATGCGATTCTGCTCCAGTTTCTCCAGCACGAACTGGTTCACGTCGTATCTGGCGTTTTCCGCGATGTGGTCTCTGAGCTCGCCCTCAACATCGCGTTCTCCACAGCTAGATATTGCGATCAGCAGGGCAAACCCAACAAAAATGCCTTTGCAGTTCTTCATCGAATGATATTCCCCCCGGGACAATGGCTTCAACAGAATATAATCAGGGAAGGCGTCAACGGCAATAACGTTGAGGGTCGAAACCCCTGCGGTCTCGACGCTGGAGCGGGCGGGGACGCAGGCACTGCCTGGCTTCTGCCGCCCACGAGTGAAGGGACCCCACCTGGCGCCTTCGGCTCTAAGTGGGCTACAAGGAAGTCGAACCTACTCCACCACAATTCCCACAGCAAGCTGTGGGGCACCAGCGTCTTCAAGATTCCGCATTGACAATCGCACCCGTATCACGCAATCTTACAATTCCCGAAACTTGATCTCAACCCATGTATGGGCGGTGCGGTGTGAACGATGTCCTTTCAATGATCCAAAGCAAACAGGCGGTGATATTCGATCTGTTCCACACCCTTACGGCGATTGAGCGAAGCTGGGGGCCGTTTACCTATGAAATCCTCGGGGTCGACCACGACGCCTGGAACGAACAGTTGCTCGAGCATTCGCCGGATCGTCTCGAAGGCCGCATGACCGACCCCGCCGAGATTATTCGCAAGCTGGCCCGCGCGATCAATCCAGACATCAGCGATGTGACAATTGCCAAAGCGGTCAAAAGCCGCACCGACCGTTTCCGCAAGGCGGTGGTGGACATTCCCAAGGAGACCCAGCGCGTATTGGCGGCATTGAAAAGCGAAGGAAAGAAGATCGCGCTGATCAGCAACGCTGACGCCAGCGAAGTCGAAGGTTGGACCGACTCGCCGATTGCGCCGCTGTTCGATGAGGTGATCTTTTCGTGCGATGTCGGTTCACAGAAACCTAAACCAGAGATTTATGAGATCTGTTTGGAGCGGCTGTGCCTCCCGGCACGGGCTTGTGCGTTCGTCGGTGATGGTGGTTCTAACGAATTGAGAGGAGCACAGTCAGTGGGATTGACTACCGCGATGATTACCGCGCATATCGAGCATTATTCCGAGGACAAACTTGCCGCCCGCCGCGCGCATGCGGATTACGTGATTCGGGAGCTGGGGGAGCTGGGGGAGCTGGGGGAGCTGGGGGAGCTGGGGGAGCTGGGGGAGAACTGAACCTCGCACGCGGGTGGCCCATCATTCTTATGGTGGGGTGTATTGAAACTCACGCGCATTTGTAGGGCGGGTCCGTCCTCGAACCCGACAATGACACGGAGGCCGAAGGCCTCCCCGGGTAGGTCAATACCCTTGTGGTTTTGACCAAGGGGCAGACAGGGGCGTCTGCCGCCCACAGAACCTGACGCCTTCGGCTCTAGGTGGGCTACAAAGACTGGCCTAACACATTCGCGCAGCCTATTTTCCGCACACCCGTGAACAAATCGCGGACCACGACGGTTAAGGCTCCATAGGCAATCGAAAGGAAACAGATGGCGACCATATCAGCGAAGATGAGTTGGGTCGAAGGAGATCGGTTTGAAGGTACCGGCGTCTACGGCAACACCATAACAATAGACACTCCCAAAGCCGCCGGCGGGACCGAGCAGGGATTCAAGCCGACCGAACTCCTCCTCTGGGGCATGGCCGGGTGCACGGGGATCGATGTCGTCCGGATCCTCCGCAAACAGCGGCAGGAGATAAGCTCGCTCGAAATCGAGGTAATCGGGCACCATCAGGACGAGTACCCCAAGCCGTTCCACACGGTTGAAATCAAATACATCGCCAGCGGTAAGGACTTGAGTGAAAAGAAGTTAGCTAAGGCGATTGAGCTGTCCGAAGAGAAGTATTGCATGGTCAGCCAGACGGTTGCCCGGGAGACCAAAGTCGTTACCAGCTACGAAGTTTTGGCCGATTAATATGAATCGTTTTGATGGCCGGGCTATCTAAGTAGTGAAGAGATAGAACCCGGAGGACAAGAGGATGCAGGAATTAGCCTATACACTAGAATCTGACAAGTCGTTTGGCGAAGTTGTCGCCAATCTTGAGAAACAGATACCGGAACATCAATTCCGCGTCCTGGCGGTCCACAACGTTCAGGAGACGCTGGCGGAAAAAGGGCTCGAGCGCGGACCTTTGAAGATAATCGAACTCTGTAACGCCAAGTTTGCCCACACGGCGCTGCAGAAGACGCCCGATGTCGCCCTGTTCATGCCCTGCCGTTATGCGGTCTACGAGGAAGGCGACAAAACGGTCGTGAAACTGAGCCGCCCCGGCTTGATTGCGCAGATGATGCCCGAGGCCGGGCTCGATGACCTCGCGAACGGAGTAGAGGATACTCTGAAGAAAATAATGGAAGCCTCGGTATAGGCGGAAGCAGATAGATGAGTACATTGGTCACACGCTGGAAAAGAACCTTGATATTCTCTTTGGCAGGCGGAGTGTCAGGGTTCGTCCTGTCGATGCTGTACATGCAGTTTGGCTCGACCTGACAGATTATGTGCAACCCCTGGCTGACAACAATCGGCGGGGTGGTGCTCGGGGCGGTCATGTCCCAACCGGATCAGAAGAGGTAGAAAACAATGCCGATATTCGAATTCAAATGCAGCGACTGCGATCATAAATTTGAGGACCTGGTCCCCAACAGTGAGACCAGACTGAAATGCCCGAAGTGCGGCTCTGAAAACACGGGCAAATTGATGTCGACCTTTGCGGCCTCAGCGCCCGGCGGAGGTCCGGCGGCGCCTTCGTGCGGCGCGCCCTCGTGCGGCAGCGGTTTCAGTTGAGGTTCGTAGTTCAACGCTCACGGTCGTGAGCAAAGCCTCTGAGCACCCGTTTTAGATAGAACTAACGGGTGCTTTTGTCGTAATATTCCTCATGGAAAATATGAAGACACCAGAACAACCGAACGTTGGACCGGATTCGAAAGTAACACTTCGCGAGATAACCTCCGATACCGTTCGCCCAATCTGCAACCTGAGCAAGACCCTCTCCGAAACGCACCAGAAGATGGTGGCGCCGAACGCGATATCAATCGCCGAAGCATATTTTGAGAAGTGCGCCTGGTTTCGGGCTATCTACGCCGATGACGAGCCGGTCGGTTTTGTTATGCTTCACGAGAATACTGGGAAAGAAGAGTACTTCCTCTGGCGGATGATGATCGCCGGGAAGTTCCACGGTATGGGCTTCGGCAAGAAGGCAATGCTCCAGATTATCGAACGCGTCAAATCGCGGCCCGGCGCCAAAGAACTCCTCACGAGTTGCGTGCCGGGTGAGGGAAGCCCCGAAGGATTCTATCTCAATCTCGGATTCACTAACACCGGCAAGTGGGACGAAGGCGAGATGCTCCTACGGCTGGAGCTTTGATCCGATCTGTCACTTTTCCGGTCTCTGGACTACTCCACAAATACGATTAGTGGTGCCGGTCGGTTTTTCAAACGTCAGGCAGCTGTAATACCCCCTGACTGTAAGCCCCACATCCTTAAGCAGTGACTTGATCGTCTTGTCCGAAAAGCCTTTTTCGGTGTGGGTTTCATCGAGCCTTTTCCAGCTTCGACCCGATTTAACGAACAGCGTCACATAGCAGTTGGCGGTGGTATTCTCGCGGAAGAACTCGCTCCGAAAAATCCAAGCCACGTCATCCTTCACTCCAGAAAAGGGCGGCTGGCTTCCCCAAATAGTCTTGAGCGCATGCGGCGTGTTCATGTCAAAGACGAACCATCCGCCCGGTCGCAGATGTTTGTACACGGCCCGAAAGGCGGCTTTCAGTTCCCGTTCGTTCTTCAGGTAGTTAAGCGAATCATAGAAGCACGTTACAAGCCCAAAGCCCCGTAACGGGGCCCGGCTCATCGTCTTCTCCCTGATCTCGAAGCGTGGCAATTCCTGGCAATAGAGCGGGATGTTTCTTCCGCGAAGTTTCTCTTTGGTCCGTTTGAGCATCTCGCGACTTCGGTCGAGCCCGGACATAACCATCCCCCGATCGGAGAAGATCTTGATAGCTGTGCCTGTTCCGCAGCATAGATCCAGTGCTTCGTCGACCTCCACCTCAAAGCGGTTCAAGATTTTCAGTGTGTACTCGGCCATGCGAACAGAAAAGCGGTCGGCCTCAAGCCGGTCGTAGACGCTGGCAAACTTCTCATACGGAATCATGCTGTTGGCTCCCCGTCGGCGGTGCCGCGGCCGTTTTTGTTGACTTTGCAGGTGCTCATCGGTTTTCATTTTACGGCGGGCGGCGTGAATAATCTCCGCCGCCGCCGGTAATACAATTGAACGTACAAACGGACAGCGGGCAAGCTGTTTTTGTGAAAGGAACCTCGGATGCCTACAATGTTCTGGATATGGATGGCAGCCGCAGTAGTCTTCCTTATAATAGAGTTGATGACTCCCACGATGATTTTTCTCTGTTTTGTGGTCGGCTCGGCCGGGGCCGGTGTGTACGCGATCGGAGAGCCGGAATCGTACTACTGGCAGATGGGCATATTCGTGATTGTCTCCGTTGTCCTGCTCCCGTTTACGCGAATGATGGCGAAGAAGATCAGCAAGCCGTCGCCGGAAGTCAGCAATGTAGATCGCATGATCGGTCAGGTGGCGCTGGTGACCGAACCGATAGATCCCGACCTGGGCGGGAAAGTGCAGTTCGAGGGGGAGATCTGGGTGGCAAAAGCCGAGGAGGCGATCGAATCTCAATCCAAAGTTCGCATAGTATCCATCGTCGGCACCAAAGTGATGGTTGAAAGATTATCGTAGATTTCTGAGAAAGGATAAACCGTGGAAGTCATACAATTACTGATTCTTGTCCTGGTCGTTCTGTCGTTTGCCCTGGCCCTGTTGTCGGTCAAGGTGATTCGGCCGTTCGAGAAAGGACTGGTCGAGCGGCTGGGTAAATTCCAGCGCGTACTTGATCCCGGGCTGAACCTGATCATCCCGTTTTTCGACACCGTCCAGAAAATCGACATGCGCGAGGTGGTAATAGACGTCCCCGCCCAACTGGTGATTACGCGGGACAACGTCGGCGTCGAAGTGGACGCGATCATTTACATCCAGGTGACCGACCCGTTCCGTTCGCGCTATGAAATAACCAATTACATCATCGCGTCGACCAAGCTGGCCCAGACCAACCTCCGTAACGTCATAGGCGAACTAGATCTTGACGCCTGTCTGTCTTCGCGCGATGAGATCAACGCGCAGCTTCGCGATGTCATGGATACCGCTACGGACAAGTGGGGCGTGAAAGTTAACCGGATCGAACTCCAGCGGATCGACCCGCCGGGGGATATCACGGCTGCCATGAGCCGGCAGATGAAGGCCGAGCGCGACAAGCGGGCCGCGATTCTCGACGCCGAGGCAATTCGCCAGTCCAATATTACCAAGGCCGAGGGTACCAAGATGTCCCAGATTCTTGAGGCGGAAGGTTTTGCCGAGGCGGTCAAGAAAAAGGCCGACGCCGAGAAATACCGCCAGGTGGCCGTAGCCGAGGGTGAAGCTCAGGCGATTCTTAACGTTTTCTCGGCTATCCACGACGGTAAGCCGGATGAAAAGCTAATCACGCTAAAATACCTGGAGATGCTGCCGCGACTGGCCGAAGGTGATGCCAACAAGCTGTTTATGCCGTACGAAGCCAGCGGCATGATTTCCGCCCTGGCTACGATGGTTGAGGGAGTAAAGGGCAATAGTGGCAAAGGAAAGGCGGAGCCGGTCGGAATCGAGGGCTAGCTGTCCCTAAATCAGCGCCTCCTGGCGCCCAAGCAGTGATAAAGGTCGGACCTCGAGTCCGGCCTTTTTCGTGTCCGACGGGCGGGAACAATTGCAGCAATAATTGACTTGTGAGAAAGAGGTCCCTACCTTAAAGGCTGGGCACAAATGAAGGGATTATGATGGAAAACGTTACGAGTGATATTCGGAAGCCGGCCGTGGCCGGTACTTTTTATCCGGGCAACTCGATTGATCTAATAAAAGAACTGGCCACCATGTTTTCGGAAGTCGAAAAAACGGCGCTGGCCGACCGGCCTCTGGCTCTGGTGTCGCCGCACGCCGGCTATCCTTACTCGGGCAAAGTTGCAGCCAAAGCTTACAAGCTGCTTGAGGGCGAGGAATACGATACTGTCGTGGTGATATCACCTTCGCATACAGTATTCTTCAAAGGTTGCTCGGTTTATACCGGCGGGGGTTATCAGACCCCAATCGCACTTGTAGAAACCGATCACGACCTCGCCAATGCGATATCTTCGATAAATCCTCTCGTCTATGCCTCAAACATGGGGCATGCCACGGGAGCTTCCCGGGGCGAGCACGCTCTCGAAGTACAGCTTCCCTTCCTGCAGGTGGTGCTGGGGAAGTTCAAGCTGGTGGCTGTGGTGATGGGGGATCAGGAAGAGGATTCGATCTTTGCGCTGGGAGAAGTCCTGGCGTCGACCCTTAAAGGTACTAACAGCCTGATTGTAGCCTCCACTGATCTCTCGCATTTCCATCAGGAAAAGGAAGCCCGCAAACTGGACCACGCGGTGCAGACGGCGATTGAGAATTTTGACGCCGAATCGCTTATCGAGACGCTAAGCACCGGCAAAGGTGAAGCCTGTGGCGGCGGTCCGGTGGCCGCGACAATGCTGGCGGCCCGAAGACTTGGCGGCTCGGAAGTCAGGTTCCTCGATTACAGTACTTCCGGATCTACGACCGGCGATTTCTCGGAAGTGGTCGGATATCTTTCGGCGGCCATCGTTTCCGGCAAAAAAACCTCGGAGGCTCGTCAGAAGAAAGAGCGTGCGGCCCTCGTAGGCGTGCCTCTGCCCGAACCCACGGCTGAGGTGCTCTCAGAAGAAGATCGGGTTCTTCTGCACAGCATCGCTCGCGATGCTATCGGCGCCCGCCTCAAGGATCAGAAGTACCTTCTGCCTGAACGTGAGAGCCTGGAGATTCAGCGCGGCGTGTTTGTGACGCTAAAGATTGACGGGGAGCTTCGAGGCTGCATAGGGCTGATAAAAGCCCGCGAGCCGCTGAATCGGGCGGTGTCTGACATGGCCACGGCGGCGGCGTTTGACGATCCCCGTTTTCCGCAGTTGACCCGCGATGAATACGACCGGCTGGAATATGAAATTTCAGTTCTCTCACCGCTCAAGCGAGTGAAAGAATTATCGGAGATAAAGATCGGGCGCGACGGTTTGATGATCAAGCTGGACATGAATTCCGGACTGTTGCTGCCGCAGGTGGCGTCGGAATACGACTGGACGGTCAAGGAGTTCGTAGAGCAGACCTGCCTTAAGGCTGGCCTTCCGCGCGAGAGCTACAAAGACCGGTTCGCCGAAGTCTACAA
>JAAERE010000278.1 GCA_024230675.1 bacterium
GCCGGCCGAGTTCCCTCTCCTGCGCCCGTCTATGCCCACCAGCGAGTCGGCCAGGTCCTGCCAGAGCACCGCGAACGTCTGATCCGTGCCGTGAAAGAGAGAAGCCACGGCGTCGTTCTCGTAGTGCCCCACCATGTCCAGATTCAGCATGAAGACGATATCCTCGCCGGTGGCCGCTGCGCGATCAGCATAGTGCCAGGAGCCGTGGAGACCATATTCTTCGCCGTCGAAAGCCACGAAGACAATCGACATGTCGGTTTCATAGTCTTTCAACACCCGGGCCATCTCCAGCACGGCGGCCGTTCCTGATCCGTTGTCATCGGCGCCCGGTGATGTGAAGACGGCATCAAAGTGACCGCCGATTACCACATGCTGGTCCGGCAGGCGGCTGCCGGCTTTGTAGGCAATGACGTTGTAACAGGGAGCGTTGGGTATTGAGACGTTGGCAGTGAAATTGTCGAGCCAAACCGAATCATAACCGAAGGAGGTAAACTTGTCTTCGATCCAGTCGCGGGAGGCATAGTTTGAGTCGGTTCCGGCAACCCGCTGACCGAACGCTTGAAGTCGCGAATTGTAGGACAGCAGCGAGTCTTCGTTCACCTGTCCGATTAGCGTCAGCAGGTCGCCCACTTCCGCCGAGGCCGTAAATCGAAGTGGGGTCGGGGCCGAGTAATCAATTGCCGGTTTGATCGTCTCTACTGAAAACAGCTCAGGTCGGTCCGTCGTTTTGAGGTCCTGCCGGGAGTCCAGCAGAAACAACCGAAGATTACCCTCCTCGAACAGCAGGTTGTAACGACTGACATTGTCCCGATCGGTGCGGCTGTCGACCGCCAACTGGCCTCGGGAGACATCGCCTGCCAGGAATTCGATTTCCAAAGTTCCTGCCTGAAGAGCCTGGACGGCCGCGGCGTCCGCAAGCACCAGATAACCCCGGTTAAGGCGAACGATTGGATCAACCCCTGCAGCTTTCAATTGGGAAGCTTCGGATTGACTCCGGACGGAAACCCGGTAGAGGTCGTCGGCAGCTGCGGAACCACCGATCAAGAAATACAGAGTCAATATGATAGCGAGTAGTCTTGCCATGATCCTGAACCCTTCTTATGTCGGAAATCGGTCGGTGCTTGCCAATTCTAAAGACGAATTCTTGCGGTAAAACGTTGTATCCTGAGCCGCGATTCAGTGCTAGCCGCCAAAGGCGCAGGTCTACTTCCAGAATACGCTCGCCCAACCGGTTGGTCAAACTATAAAACTGTTGGCCTGACCGGCGGCCGAAGCCGCCGCGAGATAGACAAAACCAAGCTGTTTTTTGTTCCACTTGGCAGATGTTGGCGTATTATGGGGGCATGTCGATGCTCCAGAAAGTCAGGCGGACCGTCAAGGATCGAGGCCTGTTAAAGACCGGAGATTCGGTACTGGTGGCGCTTTCCGGGGGACCGGACTCTGTCGCTCTATTGCGTGTACTCGCGGGTTGGCGGAGCTCCATGAAGCTCCAGCTGGCGGCCGTTTATGTCAATCACGGCGTCCGCAAACGAGCCGCTCGCCAAGAGGAGCGGTTTTGTCGCAGTTTGTGCGATCAACTGGGCATATCGCTCGAAATCGTCTCCGAGGATATCCCCGCGCGCGCCGCTCTGGAGAAAAAAGGGTTGGAGGAAGCCGCTCGCGACTTTCGTTATGCCGCTTTAGAAAGAGTCGCACAGGAACGACACCTGGACCGGATCGCCCTGGGGCATCACGCCGATGACCAGGTGGAGACAGTTATATTTCGATTGACTCGCGGCACGGGTCGATCCGGCCTGCTGGGAATTCCCTACCGGCGGGGACGGATTGTCCGACCCTTCCTCGACGTTGGCAAGTCAGAGATCCTCGAATACCTCGACAAGTGCGGCCAGTCCTTTTGCGTTGATAAGAGCAATCGGGAAAGCAAGTTCCGTCGGAACTACATCCGCAATCGGCTGCTCCCGGCTCTGCGTAAAAACCTCAACCCGTCGATAGACCAGGCCGTTTTGAATCTGGTCGACAGCCTTGAGGCTGAGGAAACTCATCTTGAAGAGATCACCGACCGGGCCGCGCAAAGATGTCTTTCGGTCACGGTCGGGGGCAAATTAGAACTTGATTTGAAGCGTTTTACAGGTTATGATAAATGGCTTCGGCGAAGACTGCTAAGACGTTGTCTTAAAGTGACTTGCCCTGGTGGTTTGGCGCCGAACAAGAGAACCGTTGAGCGTCTTGACCGACAGGCCCACCTGTCCTCCGGAGCCGTTTCGCTGCCCGGAGGATTCAGAGCCGTTGTGGCCGGTCCAAAGCTGGTGGTTCACAAAACCTCGGCGGTCAAAATCAGGGAACGTCTCGAGCCCGGACAACCGCTGCATTTGGAAGGCTTGCACATGAGCCTGAGCAGCCGACTGGTGGCGCGCCGCGAGGTGCGCTTGATCCGGAAACCCCGGGCGAGGAAAGTCGTTCTGGACTGGGATCGGGTCCAGCCGCCCCTTGAGGTCAGAACTCTGGGACCCGGAGACAGGTTCCGACCTCTTGGTATGACCGGGCACAAGAAGGCCGGCGATTATCTCACCGATCGCAAGGTGTTCAGAGTCTATCGGGACGAGATTACGGTCGTCTGCGACAAGAAGGGAATTATCTGGCTGGTCGGCTACGAATTGGCCGACCGCGTGAAAGTTGATAAGAATACCAGGAAGGTGCTGACCATTGCCTACACTGTCCGACGAAAAGAGATCATCGCAGCCGTTTGAGATTCTGCTCGACCAGACCACGCTTGCGAAGCGCGTGACCGAACTGGGCAAACAGATAACAAAGGACTACGCCGGGCGAAAACCGCTTCTGGTGGGTGTGCTCAAGGGCTGCGTGGTGTTCATGTCCGATCTCATGAGACACATAGAACTACCTCTGGAAGCAGAGTTCATTTTTGCCGCCTCCTATCGCAATGGGATCAAACGCGAGGACGATGTTATTCTTGGGGGTGGAATTGACGTTCCTATCAAAGGGCGGGACGTCCTTTTGGTCGAAGGTGTTGTCGACTCGGCACGCACGGTTTCGATAATACTTCATAAGCTCAGGAAGCAGGAACCTGCTTCTTTGGAGATTGTTACGTTGCTTGATAAGCCCGCGAGCCATCGGACCAAGGTCGAGGTGAAATACAGGGGTTTTTCGATCGGCAATGAGTTTGTGATAGGCTACGGACTGGACAATACGCAGATGTATCGCAACCTTCCTTTTGTGGGACGTATGATAGACCGATAGATATGTGCGAACGCCGCCGATAGTCTGAATTAACCGGCGGCCGGGGCGTATAACCTAAGGTAGCTATTGTTTCGATAAGATGGAGATTACGTGAGGAATTTCAACAGTTTCGATAAGCGGCGCAACGACCCCGGTAAGGGCAAAGGGGACAACCAGAAAGAGCCGCCGAAATGGCGCGGTTCCAGCCGCTCGCTAATATTCTGGCTGGCCCTCTTTCTGCTTATGTTTGTAACCTGGCAGTTTTTCGCCGATTTTGACCAGGATACCGCCGAGATTACATTCTCGGAATTCATCCTTGAAATGGAGGCCGGGAATATCTCGGAAGTGGCCTTCACTGATTTGGACGTTGAGGGCAAGCTGGTTCAGGCCAAGACCTTTTCCTCGTCTCGTTCTACTCAGGCCTCGGAGAGGTTTCGCTCGCGCATACCTTTCGCCGACATAAACTACGATCTTGTGGCGCGCCTGGAACAGAACAACGTCAAGATAGTCGCCAAGGTCAAAGGCCCTGATTTATTCTCGGTCTTTATTGCGATTGCACCCTGGCTGCTCATCATTCTGGTCTGGCTCTTTTTCCTGCGGCAGATGCAGGGCGGCGGCGGTGCCAAGGGCCTGTTTTCGTTCGGCAAAAGCAAAGCTAAGCTGCTGACCGACGAACGCCCTCGCGTAACGTTCAACGATGTCGCCGGAGCTGACGAGGCCAAGGAAGAACTTCAGGAGATAATCGAATTTCTCAAAGAGCCCGGCAAGTTCCAGAAGCTGGGTGGAAAAATCCCCAAAGGTGCTCTTCTGCTGGGGCCTCCGGGAACCGGCAAAACGCTTCTGGCACGTGCTATCGCCGGCGAGGCTGAGGCACCGTTCTTTTCCATGTCCGGTTCTGACTTCGTGGAAATGTTCGTCGGCGTCGGTGCCAGCCGCGTCCGCGACCTGTTCGAACAGGGGAAGAAGAACGCACCGTGTATTATTTTCATCGATGAAATCGATGCTGTTGGTCGCCACCGCGGCGCCGGTCTCGGCGGCGGTCACGATGAACGTGAGCAGACGCTCAATCAACTCCTGGTCGAGATGGACGGATTCGAGTCCAACGAGGGAGTTATTCTCATCGCCGCCACCAACCGCCCCGACGTTCTGGACCCGGCTCTACTTAGACCGGGACGTTTCGACCGTCAGATCGTCGTAGGTAGCCCCGACGTCAAGGGGCGCGAGGGCATCCTGGCGGTTCACAGTCGTAAAGTGAAAACGGCCGAGGATGTTGACCTCGCAATTCTGGCCCGGGGGACGCCCGGCATGTCCGGCGCCGACCTGGCCAACCTGGTCAACGAAGCGGCCCTTCTGGCCTCGCGTAAGAGTCGCGAAGCTGTGACTATGGATGATTTCGAGGAAGCCAAAGACAAGGTAATGATGGGCTCCGCCCGCAGGTCACTCGTTATCACCGACAGTGAGAAGAAAATTCTGGCCTATCACGAGGCAGGGCACACGCTGGTCTCTAAGTTTCTGCCGATGGCCGATCCAATACACAAAGTGACGATTATCCCTCGCGGCCTGGCCCTGGGTGTCACCCAGTCTCTGCCGGTCGATGAACGTCACACCTACCCGAAGGACTATCTCATGGCCCAGTTGGGGGTCTTCATGGGGGGACGCGTGGCCGAGATACTGGTCTTTGATCAACTGGACACCGGTGCCGGAAACGATTTGGAACGAGCTACCAAGCTGGCCCGAAAAATGGTCTGCAACTGGGGTATGTCGGAAAAACTCGGTCCGGTGACTTTCGGGAAGACCGACGAACATCCTTTCCTCGGTCGGGAGCTGCAACAGCGTTCGCGGGATTATTCCGAATCGACCGCGGTCCTGATCGATCATGAGGTGCGCAGTTTCGTCGAAGAAGCCGAGGCTACGGCCACGACCATCCTCAAGGAGAATCTGGAGACGCTCCACAAGCTTGCCGCTGCCCTTCTGGAGCGGGAAGTTATCGATGGTCATGATGTGGACGTGATCATTGGCAGAAGCCCCGGCGACAAAGCGCCGGTGGAACATCCGGAGCCTTCGCCAAGCGAATAGACTACGCTAGAGAGCCCGGCGGCAGGACCGCCGGGCTTTTTTTATGCCCTAACCTGTGGCAGAGAGCGGACGTCTTTTATTTACGATTGTTTTTTCTTCGGGGATGCTTTACTTTGCTTTCGGAGCCCTATGACACAGAAACAGATAATCACCAAACCCGAAGAGATAAAGCGAGTTATCCCGCTGGCCGGCGGGCGGCAACTGCCGCTTTCGAGGCCGCTTGTTATGGGAATTCTGAACGTTACGCCGGACTCATTTTCCGACGGCGGCGAGTTTGACCGTCCCGAAAAAGCGGTCGAACAGGCCCTGCGTATGGAAGCCGAAGGTGCGGATATCATAGATATCGGGGGAGAGTCCACCAGACCGGGGGCGGAACCGATAGAGCCCGAAGTCGAGCAGGAACGCATCCTGCCGGTCATCAAGAGCGTCAGAGAGCAGAGCAGCGTGTGTATCTCAGTTGACACCTATCGGTCAAAGACGGCCGAGGTTGCGTTGGATGCCGGAGCGAACATTGTGAACGACATCTCCGGCCTTCGATTCGACCCGTCCATGGTCGAGTTGGTGGCGGAACGGAAGGTCCCGGTGGTGGTGATGCATATGCTGGGGACACCGCGCAATATGCAGAAAGAGCCCGGCTATCAGGACTGCGTAAAGGAAATCGCGGGTTTTTTCTCCGAACAAATAGACTTCTGTGTGAACAACGGCGTTGACAAGGCCAAGATAATCCTGGATCCCGGTATCGGCTTCGGCAAAAGACTGAGCGACAACCTGTCTTTGCTGGCCCACCTTTCTCGATTCAAAAAACTGGGTCTGCCGCTGCTGGTAGGAGCTTCTCGAAAATCGTTCATAGGGATGCTTCATCAGTCAGAGGGCGCACCTGGTCGGAGAATCGGCGGCTCCATCGCCGCGGCGGTTACGGCCGCCCGCCATGGTGCCGATATACTGCGGGTACACGATGTTGCCCCAACCGTGGAGGCTCTGAAGGTTTTGCAGGGGATAGAAACCGCCGGGTAAACTAAGATGCTTTTCGATTTCATACAATTCGGCATTAAAGATCTGATTGATGTCCTGGTCGTTTCGTTCATCATATACCAGGTGTTCAAGCTGACCCGGGGCACCCGTTCGGCGCAGATAATAATCGGTCTGATCCTGCTGGTCTTCATCGCCTTTTTCTCCTACTGGTTTCAACTGGAAGGTCTGACCTGGTTGTTCTCCACCCTTGCGACGTTTGGTATAATCGTCCTGGTCGTGGTTTTCCAACCGGAACTTCGCGGCGCCCTGGCGCACATAGGCCAGAATCGGCTGGTGAGAATTTTCGTCCGTCTGGAGCAGAAGAAGATTCTCGACGAGGTCAGCCGGGCCACCCTGCGACTTGCCGAACTGAGCCACGGCGGACTCATAGTCATTGAACGCCGAACCGGGTTGAGAAACTTTTCTGAAACGGGGAAGGCTATCGACGCCGACCTGTCGTGGGAGCTTCTGGTTACATTGTTTACTCCCTATACGCCTCTTCACGATGGAGCCGTGATCGTCTCGGGCGACTTTGTCTCAGCGGCGGCGGCCTCGTTGCCCCTAACCTCGAATCAACGCTATCGAAAGCTCTTCGGTATGCGTCACAAGGCGGCTATAGGTGTCAGCGAAGTCAGCGATGCCGTGGTTATAGTAGTATCCGAAGAAACGGGCCAGGTCTCGATTGCCTACGCGGGCGTGCTTGAATCGGACATTCCCAGACCGGAATTCAAGGATAAACTGGCCGAATACCTCAAGAAGTAGCTGGACCCCGGCCCCGCCCTAACATCAATTGACAATTCCAGCTAAACCACCTACCTTTGCCCGCCTGTATAGACCAGGCGATTAACCTGAGTAGAAGGCCTTCTTAAGGCAGCAGCTATGAACGTACAAGAAAGAATAAGAAACTTTTCGATAGTCGCGCATATCGACCACGGTAAGTCAACCCTGGCCGACCGGCTCCTGGAAAGCACGCGGACGCTTACCGACCGCCAGATGCACGCCCAGGTGCTGGATTCGATGGATCTTGAGCAGGAACGCGGCATCACTATCAAAGCCCACGCCATCCGCCTGGACTATCTTGCCTGCAACGGCGAAACCTACAAATTCAATCTGATCGATACGCCCGGGCATGTCGATTTCACGTATGAAGTCAGCCGTTCGCTGGCCGCCTGCGAGGGCGCGATTCTGGTTATCGACGCTACTCAGGGGATCGAGGCCCAGACGTTGTCCAACCTCTACCTGGCAATGGACAACGACCTGGAGATCCTTCCGGTCATCAACAAGATTGATTTGCCCAACGCCGATCCCGAGGCGGTACGGGCTGATGTAGTTGATCTTCTGGGCTGTCAGCCGCACGATATTCTGCTGGTATCCGCCAAGAAGGGGACCGGCGTCGAAGAGCTCCTGGAGCGAATCGTTACAGTCGTTCCGCCGCCCAAAGGTGATCCCGATTCGCCGCTTCAGGCGATGGTATTCGACTCCGAGTTCGACAGCTATCGAGGAGCTATGCCGTTCGTGCGGGTGGTCAACGGCAGTCTGCGTAAAGGGGAACGGATTAAATTTCTCTCCAACAATCGTACTCACGAGGTGGACGAGGTCGGCTTCCTTCGCCTCAGCGCCTTTCCGCAGGAAGTCCTGGAGACCGGCGATGTGGGTTATTTCTTTGCCTCGATCAAACAAGTTGCCGACACCAAGATCGGCGATACGGTTACTACCGCCAAAAGTCCGGCCAAGGAACCGCTGCCGGGTTTTGTTGATGTCAAACCAATGGTCTTCTCAGGGATCTATCCGGCCGTGGCCGAAAACTTCTCGGAACTTCGCGAGGCAATCGAAAAGCTGAAGCTCAACGATTCTTCACTCAGCTTCGAGCCGGAGACCTCCGAAGCTCTCGGTTTTGGTTTCCGCGTCGGTTTTCTGGGACTCTTGCACATGGAGATTGTCACCGAGCGGCTGTCCAGGGAGTACGACCAGACGATTATCAATACTGTCCCCAGCGTGGAATATCATGTGTACTCCACCGATGGCTCTCTTATTATCGTGGACAATCCCGCCAAGATGCCGGAGGCTTCGACAATCGATCACATCGAAGAGCCGTACGTGGATGCCCAGATAATTGTGCCCTCCGAATACGTCGGTACCATAATGCGCCTGGGTACGGAACGTCGTGGCATCTACAAGAACACCGAGTATATGTCAACGACGCGTGCCAGCCTGAATTATGCCTTCCCGCTCTCCGAGATAATTTTCGACTTTTTCGACAAACTCAAGTCGATCACGCGAGGTTACGCCTCATTTGACTACGGTCTTCCGTACTATCAGCGTTCCGCTCTGGTGAA
>JAAERE010000279.1 GCA_024230675.1 bacterium
GCCCAGGTTCAGGCTTTCACCCTGGCCCAGAGCCAGACGCAGGGTCAGATATTTGAGAAAGGTGGTTTTACCCGCCCCGGGGTCGCCCAGAATAATCAGGCCCTCGTGTTGTTTTAGCAGTTCCAGTAGCGGCTGCGGTTCGCTGAGGCGGCGGCCCATTACCTCGGCTTCTTCGGGGCTGACCTGTCGCCCGGCCAGCCGTAATTCCCGACTCCAGGTTTCTCCTTCGGGCATTTCGATCCTGGCTTTGAGGGGCACGTACATCTCCAGCAGGGGCATCCGCAGGGCTACCCGGTCGGAGACGCCCATGCCTTTGAAATCCAGGTAGCGGTAGCGGTCCAGCAGGTGGGTCAGGTAACGCTCGGTGGCTTGTTGCAGGCCGGCCGCAGAGAGTTGGGGGGAGGCGGGATACTGTTGCCAGAAGGCTTGGGCGGTTACAAAAACCGTTTTGTGGGCCCCGGACGCAATCATATCGCCCCCTATCCGGCTGTGGATGGCGGCCTGGCCCTGCTCTTCTTGTTGAACCCCGGTAGACTGCTCGCCCTGTACCAGCAAGCCGGAGCCGGTCTGAGTGGCCCGGTACGTTTTCAGGGCCGGCCGAAGTTGCTCTAACAGGGGCTTGAGTTGGGCCGCAAAGTCTGAATCGGCCTGAATAAGTTGGCCCAATTCTTTTTCGATGGGTTTTTCATAAGTGGCCGGGTCTTGCTCAAA
>JAAERE010000280.1 GCA_024230675.1 bacterium
AACTTCACCCAAAAGGCCTGCAACAGCTCGCGAGCGCTCTCCTCGGTCAGCCGTCCGGCTTCGATATCTCGCTGGTAGAACGGCCACAGATGTTGATCCAGCCGTCCCGGATTGAAAGAGTCCCAGGTATTGAGTTCGGTGATCACGCCCAGATGCACAAACCAGTAGTACTGCAGAGCCTCCCAGAAAGTCTCCGGCGCTCGCTCTGGCACTTTGGCGCATATGCCGGCCATCTTGTCCAGCTCCGACTTGCGATCCTGATCGGGTTCTTTCGAAGCTTGTGCGGACAGTTCTTCTGCAAAACGACGGGCGTAGGCCATCAATGCCTCGACGGCCACAGTCATACCCTTGAGCTGCTCTCTCTTTTCCAGGGCCGCGTCGTCTTCGATAAAGTCCAAGGCCACGATGGCGTTTTCGATATCAACTTTGAAATCGACAAACCCTTTGTGGTAGATCTTGTCGTCAAGCACGGTGTGCCCGGGGGCGCGCTGCTCCTGGAACTCGGTGAAGACGCCAGCTTCGTAAGCGTCCTTCCACTCGTCGTCGACCTCCTCAAAAATCCGGTCTCTTATCGAACGCCCCTTCCAGAAGGGGATGATCGTTTCTTTCTGTATCTGCCGGACCTCATCATCAGCCTTGAACGGGACTTTCTCGCGGGAGTCCAGAATCTCGAAGTCATCGAGCGAATGTGTGCATATTTCAGGATAAGTGGGGGTCGCTTTTGGCGAAGGTCCGCGTTCTCCCACAATCAGTTCTCCGGGATTGATGCACAGTCTCTTGTGTTCGAGCAGATGTCTGAACGCCAGGGCGCGGGCTACGGGGATTGAGACGCGCTCGGGAACGCCGCTCTGATAGAATTCGGTGAGAAGACGTGCGCGTTCAAGCGAAAGGGCCGGCACCGCCTGAAGGCTTTGCTCGCGAAGTTTTCTGATTCTCTCGTTCACAGCGACTTATCCTCCGATTTTTACTTCGTAACCCAGACTCTCAAGCCACTTTCGTTTGTCGTCCAGTTTAACCTGGGACTGGACGGTCCAACGGTTTCGACCGCACTGAAGATCAAAACGCCGGGCCTTGTCCTCGCCCAGTTTATTATACGGCAGCAAATTGACCGAGCGAATGTTTTTCAATGGATTGAGAAACTCTGCCACAGCCTCAAGGTTTGCCCGGGTATCGGAAATCTCAGGAATCAACGGCACCCGGACAATTATGCTCTCACCC
Source organism: bacterium (assembly GCA_024230675.1). GTDB lineage: Bacteria > Zixibacteria > MSB-5A5 > GN15 > FEB-12 > JAAERE01. The sequence goes on from JAAERE010000280.1 coordinate 1,219, forward strand.
TCGGCCGCCAATCGTTTCAGATTGGCCAGAATCTCCCGGTTGGAAACCCCGGTGTATTTTTCGTGATCTTCGGCGTCCATCACCTTGAGGTCGTACAGGAACAGGTCAACGAATTCCCTCACTCGCTCAAATACTCCGTATTCGGCACAGCCTGATGTATCCACTGCCGTATGCAGACCGTGCCGCTTGCAGGCTTTGAGAAGTCCTTGAAGGAAATCGGGCTGATGGAGCGGCTCACCTCCGGAGATAGTCACGCCGCCGCCCGACTGGTCGTAAAATATCTCGTCCTTGAGCACCTCGGCGACAACCTCGTCGACGGTAACCTTCCGACCGATAGTCTCGTCACGAGCCTGGCCGCCCCAGCTGGAGTTGCTGACAGCGTGTGTCTCCGGCTCCGCCAGGCGGCTCTCGGGATTGTGACACCAGCGACAGTTGAGCGGGCAGCCTTTGAAGAA
>JAAERE010000281.1 GCA_024230675.1 bacterium
CGATTTCCTGGTGGTCGAGGGTTCGAGCCGCAACGGCGGTCCGCTGTGCCCGCTGGACGGGGACAGTGGATCGTGCAGTACGAGCGGTGCCGTCCGGCTCGAGTTCCACAGACGAGAAGTCAAGTGGAAGATCACCAACACCGGTACCGGGACGCTCACGATCGACCGTATCACCCTGACCTGGCCTTTGGAGAATGGCAACTTGAAGAAGGTCAAGCTGGGGAAAAAGACGATCTACGATGATCAGCTCCCGCCTCCCACCACCACGATCGATTCCGGTTGGAAGGGTGGCAGCAAAGACCGGGAGATCAAGTCGGACAAGGCGGAAGAGCTGAAGTTCGAGTTCGTCGATGACGCCGTCCCTGGGAGCTTCGTCTCAGATGCGGCATAGGCGGCCGGAGTCTGAGGCGGCTTGAGTGTGGTGGAAACGACGGATCTCAACGATGATCGAGATAGAATCCAAGGAGAGGAAGCCATGAGGTGGTTCCGGCAAACGCTGCGTAGCAATCGCATCTTCATCCTGATGGTCCTGGCGGTCAACGCCTTCTACCTGTTTGAGGGCGTTCGGTTCGTCGAAGCCCGTCAGATCCGCCTTCAGGAGGAGGAGAGGCATCTGCAAGAGCTCTCCGCGGTCTTCGGTATACCGATGGAGAAGCTCCGCGGCGACGGAGAATCGGTCTTCAAACCGATCAAGAAGCTCGTGGTCGACGGAGTCGGCTCGGCGGTCGAGGCAGGGTTCGGCGGTTTGCAGAAGATCGTGCGCCAGCGCCAAGAGCAGGCGGTGGCGCATCGATCGCAGACCCAGGCGCGAGTTGGGGAGCTGATCGGGACCACCAAGAGATCGCTCTGTTCTGGTCCGCAGGCGCAGATCGCCGCCGCCTTCCCGCAAGAGAGACCGAGTCCGATCCAAACCCCTGGTACCGAGCGGGTGAGCCGGGGCCTCAGGGGGGATGCCCCTGCCGCTACGGGGACACGTGGGTCCAGATGGACCCGTCGCTGAACCGGTTCGCGATCGCCGAAGGTGTCCGGCTCGATGATCAGGTGCCTTTCGACCTTGGGGAGTATCTGCAAAGCGGCACGCCTTTCGCCCCGCGCCTGTCCTACGAAGAGGCATTGCAGGCGTACATTGCGGACAACCACCTCGGCATCCCCCTCGAAGAGGTGAAACCGTCCAAGACCGTCATTCAGGAGGCGTTCCCC
>JAAERE010000282.1 GCA_024230675.1 bacterium
AGGTTGGAGTCCAGCGTGATATCGAGATACTCGGCTCCCGAAGTAAACCCCAGTTGAAGGGGCGGCCCCAGGGATAGTCTCATAGTCGGGTTAAAGCCCTGGCTGTAAGACACCGGCAGGCGGGAACGGCGCAGGGCACGCTCGATCATGCGAAGGTTCTCCAGGTGCGACATATAGCGATAGCGAGCCGTCTTTCCCCAGCGGATGCGCACCTTGTTTTTGGTCGGCGCCACCTGCGAGCGCGATGCCACCCGCTTGGTCCCTCGCCCGAACGTCATATGATTATTGGCGGCTTCCTGATCGGCTTCGGCCTTCATGAACTGAGGAGTAAACTCGGCCAGTTGCCGCGAGGTCTCCTGTCGCTGCTTGATGAGGTGATCTGTCGAAGGTCCTTTGCTGATAAAGGACCAGGGCAGGCGGGTCTCGAACGGTATTGGTTTCAGCCGCTCGGCAAAATCGATATTGCATTCCGACAGAGCTTCGAGCCACTTGTCGAACTCAAAATGCTCCCCCCAGCTGTCAAACCGGCATCCTTTGCGGAAAGCGGCTTCGATTACATCCGCCATCTCGCGCGAGCCTCGGCCCAACAGGGCG
>JAAERE010000283.1 GCA_024230675.1 bacterium
AGACCAAAGAGAAGCCCTCTCCCCAGGGTGGCAACCTACTTTGGCGCGACTATCGTGGTCAAGTCAAGGCCATGCCACTCCATAGAGAGTTCGACCAGGGTACCGTCTCCGTGCATCTCGGCCAGAATCTCGTTTAGCTTGTCCACCATTTTGTCCGATGGGCCACGATTTTTGTCCATAGCAAAAACCAGCGGTTCGTAAAAGGCGGGGGTGCCCAGGTACTTGACCGGCAGGCCGCCGTCAATGGCCCCCTGAATTACGGTTTGGCCCGACATCACCCCGTCCAGGCGAACGCCATCGCCCAGGGCCAGGTCTTGAATGGCCTCGCCGTCGGTTGAGTAAGATTTGACTTCTATGTCCGGGGGCGGGTCGTACTGGACATCTCCGCCGCCTATGATGGACAGGCTGCCATCAAACCAGTATTCGTAGGTTGTGGCTGTGCCCAGACCAACTGTCTTGCCGGCCAGGTCATCCACCGTGGCAATGGTGGTGTTATCCTGATGGACAGCAAAGGAAGCGGGGGTGTAGTAGTAGGGTTCGGTGAACCACAACACCTCTGCCCGGTCCTCGGTGGGGGTCATAGAGCCGATGCTGATGTCCCAGCGCGCGCTCCAGTTGCCGCCAACGACCATATCCCACTCGGGCGTTACAAATTTCGCTTCGACGCCCAGCCGTTTGGCTACTTCTTTGGCCGTATCAACGTCAAAACCGTCCAGTTCGCCCTCGTCATTCAAAAAGCTCATAGGG
>JAAERE010000284.1 GCA_024230675.1 bacterium
GAGACCGCCGAAGGCGACCGGTTCAAGAGAGTAATCCAGATAATCAAATAGGCCGTTTTCGGCGGCTATCCAGCCCGAAGAAGAAGCAACGGCCGGCCACATCCTGGGGTCGGCCGTTTTCAGTCCGCTCGTCTATCCAGAAAGCCCTTCGGCGCTCCTAAGGACAAAAAGGCAACGGTGTCAGGCTGAGGAATTGATTGTCGATAAGCATCATCAGATCTGTAATATCGACGAACCCCGACATATCAATATCCGTCTCCTCAAGACAGCAGAGCGGAGTCAGACTCAGAAACTGGTTGTCGACCAGGGTCTGGATGTCCGTGATATCGACGACGTCGAAAGGGTCACAGTCAACGTTCCCTGTCTGCCCCTGACACAACCACGGTTGTGGCACCAGATACGTATTGTTAAGCCTCCGATTGTAACGCCAGATAGGACTTGTGGCCGACTTCGGATCGAACGACACGCCGGGATAGTTGCCAAAGCAGACTTTGTGGCCGCAGTCAGAAACGTAGGTAATGTCGAGACTGCCGTCCCGATCGACGTCCCCGATTACCGGAATGTTGCCCGCCGAGTACGGCACCTCGTGTGATATGCCCATGGGATATCCTTGCAGTGCCTCGGCGTTGCGGCTGAGTCCGTAGATCCGTTCGTGCGGGAAAGATGAGAACATGTCGGGGCCGCAGCCGACAAAGATGTCCTCGTATCCGTCGCCGTCACTATCCGCTATGATCGGCGGAGAGAAAGTACCGGGGGTTCCCGAAGAAGCGAAATAGCCTCCGAACGCGCTGTCGCCCATCATCGGCGACCCGTCCAATCGCCACACGTAGATATAGCCGTTGGTGAACTCAAAGTAGGACATGATATACTCGAGAGAGCCATCCTCGTCAAGGTCCGCGAACACCGGATGATTGGGCGACAGATAGCCGTCGATGCCGGTATTCCGGGGCCACCCCGGCACGAGAGTGAGCCCCTCATCGAAGGCGTACAGCCAGTAATTGGAATAGGCAGTCCCTTCGGGGTAGGCTCCGCTGATTATCAGTTCACCATCGCCGTCGCCGTCAAGATCCACCGCCGACAGATCCGCGACAAAATGCGACAAGCCCTCTCCGTTGTCTTCCATAAGGAAGGAGTTCACAGTGTTGCCACATGCGTCGAGTTGAGTCAATAAGCCCTCGTAGACGACATAAATCTCACCTTGTCCGTCGCCGTCCAGATCGGCCGGCAGGTACCGCTTGTAGGAAAACGGCGTGGGACTGTCGCAGTCCCAGGGAGTACCGTCGGATTGGTAAAGGAAGCAGCCGGTCGAGGTGCCGACCACGTAATGGATTTCGTCGATACCGTCGCCGTCAATATCCTTGAGAAATACCTTGCTCACTTCGTTCGTTTTAGACGGTACTCTGTGGGTTGACGGTGCTATGTCCAAACTAATCTGGAACGGGTCCGCCTGCGACGGATACCCGTACATCGTACCGCTGCCGGTAACGACTACAATGTCATCCAGATGGTCGCCGTCCAATCTACCCACTGCGGGCACCACACGGTAGTCGTCCGACGGGAACGACGGCACGCCGATCGTCTTTTCAGTGCCGTCCGTGTTCAGGACCAGCATCCGGGTCATCGTGCCGACAAGTATTTCGTTCCGGCGGTCACCGTCCAGATCGGCGTAGGTGGCGGAAAACGCCAAATTGTCGGCAACATCAAAAGACCATCCGTTGTCACCGGAAAACAAGGATGCGATGTCAAACACTATGGTATGCGAGTCCTCCAGGCCGATCGATGAGTACACCGAGAGCCTGATCGAATACTCCCCGTCCGCAACAAAAGTACCGGGAAGGACACCCAGTTCGCCGTCGTAAACCAGGGACGTCATGACCGCGGCAGTGTCCCACGTGGTCGGGGAAGCTCCAGCGCCCCACTCCAGCAGCGCACGATCATAATCCGGGCAATGGGCGCTCCCGATCACAGAGATCTCGCCCGACGCGCTCCCCCCCTCGAAGGGAAAAGTTATCTCGGCCAGAGGCGCTCCAGCCACAAACACCGTCCGGGTTATCATATTGGTCTCACCCAGGCGCAATCGCAGCGTATAGACTCCCGCCAGATCGTTTGTATACCACGTTCCCAGAAAACCGTCCGAAACCGGGGAGAAACCGGCGTCGATTTCGATCCAGGAATCCGGGACGAGACCCTCACCTACGTCCAAAACGTAGTCGACAAAATCAGCGCCGTCGGCGCTGCCGTAGATGTCAACGTCGCCCGACACCACCGCATTGCGCGCGGGAGAATCGAAAACTGCTCGGACGTGGGGGACCGCGGCCAATGCGGCAGCCAGGTTCAAACGTCCGTGACCGCTGTAAATGTCCGGGCCCGGATAGCTCCAACCTGAGTCATAGGGATCTATTATATCGTCGGCAGTGGTCTCCAGCACACTCTCTACCACTGAGTGATCGAGCCCCGGCGATACAGCTCGCAAATAGGCGGCGGCGGCGGCCACGTAAGGTCCGGACATGCTTGTGCCGGAGGCCAGATAGTACCAATCGTTGACTATGTGAACGTCCGGTTCGGAAGGGAGTTCGCCGTACATGTCCGTGCCCTCGGCTCGCAACGAAAGAATCGATACACCCGGGGCACACAGGTCAACCTGCTCACCGATACTTGAAAATGCAGCTACCTGGTCGAGATCATTGGTCGCTCCGACCGCCAAAGCCTCGGCATAGGCGGCCGGGTATTTTTTCAGGTCCACACCGTCGTTTCCGGCCGAGGCTACGCAGATCACTCCCCGGGCTCTGGCATATATCAGAGCCTCATGTACTATGGGCAGCGCGAAATTCCGTCCCCAGCTCATACTGATCACGTCAGCCCCGTTGTCGACCGCATATATGATCCCCTTGACGGCGGCAGCCATGCTTCCGTAAGGATAAAACTTCAGCCCCATTATCCTTGCATCAGGAGCTGCTCCCACGACGCCGAGACCGTTGTTCAGGACCGCCGACACAATGCCGGCACAATGGGTACCGTGGCCGTAATTGTCCGTAGGATCGTTGTCCTCATATCCCGGAACGTCTCCGAAGTCCTCAGATGCCATATCCCAGCCCACAACATCATCGATGTAGCCGTTGTGATCGTCGTCCAGGCCGTTGTCGGGGATCTCGCCCGGATTTGACCAGATATTGTCGACCAGATCGGGGTGGTCCCAATCCACGCCGGTGTCGACAATCGCCACAACCACCGTGTGGGTGTTATCCGGAGGATTTTCGTACACCTCCTGAAAGTCAATGTCGGCGTCTGCATTGCCAAAGGAGATGGCCAGCGTATCATTGCCAACGCCAGGCAGCCGGTCGACATAGTATGTGCCCTGACCGTTGTTGTCGAGCGCCCATTGTTGGGCGTAGAGGGAATCATCCGGCGGAAGCAGAAGCTCAAGCTGGTAGTCGGGCTGTGCGTACTCGACAAAATCAAGCTCCCCGTATTCGAAGGCCAACAGTTCGATGTTCGTGCCCTGAGGGAACGTCAGGATGCGCACGTTCTCAAAAGCGCTGCCACGGGTGTGGAGGGCACTCTCAGGAAGCAGTTTTCGCTCTTCGGAGAGGTTGTACCGGCGGTTAAGGGTCTGGATCTCGGCGGATTTCGCCAATGAAGCAGCGTTCATCCTGGCCCCGCCCCGGGGGTCGGCCTGAGACGCATACTTCACGATCAGACGGTTGGGTTGATCCGTAACCTCCGTCTGACCTCTGTCCTGGAAAAAAACAGCGTGGGCCGGGCTCGCTAACGAAAGACAAACTACTAAAAAGCCCGCGATGAAAGAGTCACTTGCTCGCATGGGGTCCTCCTGCACGTGATCGGGACAGGTTTCTTTTGGCTTTGTTCTTTTGGACTTTGTTTTTTTGGCTTGACTCGGTTATAGCAGAAGCGGGACACAACCTAACGCTAATATAGGACTTCTGTATCCACGTGTCAACAGATATGTGATTCCCCCGCGAACTTGACCGCCCCAAACATGGACTTGTACGTCCAGCCTATTCCCCCTTAACACGGGAGCCTCCGGCAGACCGGAAAAGAAGCAATACCGGGAAGGACACGCCGGGAACCGAAGAGCTGGACCGAGGGTTCTTTGGAACAAGAGAGTTATCGTCTGCATCGGGAGAAGGCAATCCAGACCAAAAATGCCTTGCTAAGTACCATGAAAGCTATATATTTACCGACAAAGACCGATCTCTCTATTAGACAAACCCCCGTCAGCAGGCACAATACATGTTGGCATCAGCGAATGGATAGCGGAGGAATTATGTATAAGTCGGCCCTAACTTCGGGAAGAATCGTGCTGGTAGCTCTTGCTACCGGTCTGCTACTCTCCGCCAGCGCCGCATCGTATGAGCCCAGGCCGGCCGACCAACTTCCCCCCGGAGTCAACGGCTGCGGTACGCAGGAACAGTACGAGCTGTCCATGCTGTCCCTGGGCGACCTACCGGAGATGTCTCCCGAAGCCTGCCCTCAGCAGGGCTCCTGCGATAATCCGAGCACTCGCGATGGCTATCTTTTGGATCCCGGTGATCCGATTCTCTACATTCGATTGATTGTCCATATAGTGGCAGAGACCGACGGGTCCGCGCCCATCAGTACCGACGAAGAGACCTGGGACCATATCAATGCTCTAAACGCAACTTATGCGCCTTACAACATTCAATTCGTGGCGCAGATAAACCATATCCATAACAGTGTCTGGAGATCTCTCACCCGGGCTGAAGCGGACGATATGAAGGCCGCCACGGCCATCCTGCCGGACAAGTATCTCAACGTTTGGGCTACCACGGTCGAATTCTCTTACAGCTACGCCACGTTCCCCTGGTCTTCGTGGTACCTGAACTCGACGGGCGGTATCATAATGGGAGGATTTCACTGGGTATACGGTCCCACATCGACTTTCCCCCACGAGGTTGGCCATTGCCTGGGGCTCTGGCATACCTTCCACGGTGTTGATGAGGTCGCCGATTGTGGTTCCTGTTACGAAACCCCCGGAGCTATCGGTGCCGAATTGCTGGGAGATTTCTGCTCGGACACACCGGCTACTCCTGAATGGAGCTCCTGTTCCGACGCGACCGGCGGCGATACCTGTTCCGGCGAGCCCTGGGGCTATACGATGCCCGAGAATATTATGTCGTACACTCCGTCGAGCTGCCGCACTATGTTCTCGCCGCAGCAGGTCGCCAGGATGCGCTGCTGGGGTATCGACCGAATTGACAGCTGGATCCTTCCGTTCTACATCACGACCGCCAACACTTTCGGACCGGCTCCGCTCGACGTAGATTTCGAAGGACACACCCACAAGACGGTCAGCGGGTGGGACTGGGA
>JAAERE010000285.1 GCA_024230675.1 bacterium
CCGCAGCCGATTGTCCAGTTTGCCTCGGACATGCCGGCGGCTCTTGGGGCCCTCCTGCCGTAAACGTATTTAAGAATTGACATTGGCGGCCCGTAAGGACTATACTCGATTCACTAAATAAGGTAGCGCGGGGTCGTTTAATGTCGGTTGCGAACAAGATTCTGGACACTATCAAGCGGCATTTCATCAGCGGTGTATTGGTAGTCGTCCCACTTATTCTCACGTTCATTGTCCTGCGGTTTCTCTTCGAGGCCGTCGACGGCATCCTTGAACCGATCCTGCACAACCTGCTCGGCTATTACCGTACAGGCTTGGGTCTTGTGACAACCCTCCTCGTGATCCTGCTGGCCGGGCTGCTGACTCGAAACTTTCTGGGCCGCCGTCTCTATCGCCTTGGCGATCGCCTCCTGGTGCGAGTCCCCCTGGTGAGGCCGATATATTCCGCCAGCAAGCAGCTCCTGGAAGCTCTCACCCGCACTAACCAGCAATCTTTTAAAGAAGTCGCCCTGATAGAATACCCGAGAAAGGGTGTTTTCCAGTTGTGTTTTGTCTCTCGGCGCATAAATATTAGGACGGGTGACAGGTCCTCGACCTATATCACCTGTTTTGTGCCGTCCACGCCCACACCGGTCTCCGGCATGGTGGTGGTTGTTCCGGTTGACGAAGTAATGACTCTGGACATGACGGTCGAGGAGGGGATTAAGTTCCTCGTGTCCGGAGGAGTGGCATCGCCGGACTTGCTGACCGGCAAGTCGGGAAGTGCCTCGACTACAAGTGAAGGGTTTTCCAATGAAGCTGGCTAATCTCCTGATGGAACGACGCATAAACATGAATCTGAGGTCCCGGACGAAAGACGAAGCCGTTCGCGAGCTCCTGGAGATGATTCCGTCCGAGGGCCTCCATCTTGATATCGAGACCATCCTGAAGAGCATCAGGGAGAGGGAAGAGGTCGAGAACACTTCCTACGGTCGCGGCTTCGCTTTTCCTCACGCCCGCACCGACGCCGTTAGAGAGATGTATATTCTTATGGGCGTGTCCCGAAACGGACTGGAAGACAAGACGGTCGACGGCGTTCCGGTTCACGTTATCTGTCTGCTGCTGACGCCCTCGACTATTGCCAAGCTCTACCTTCAGACCCTTTCGGGCCTCGCGACTTTTGCCCGCGGCGAGGGAACTCTGGACCGAATTCTGGCAGCCGGGTCTCAAGCGGACCTGATTCGACTGGTAGCTGAGACCAACGTGACCGTCGACAAGGAGCTGATGGTCAAGGACGTTATGCGCCACAAAGTGGCTACCGTCACACCCGACGACTCTCTTAAGGAAGTGGCTAATCGGATGTTCCGATACCGGCTCTCGGTCGTAGCGGTTATCGACGCCTCCGGTCGCATGCTCGGCGTAATAGACGACCGCGACCTGATTAAGGCAGCCCTCCCGGATTACAAGGCCCTGATCTCGAATCTGAACTACTCTATCGATGTGGAGCCTTTCGAGGAGCTGTTGAAGAAGGAAGATAAGATCAAGGTTGCTCAGCTCTTCCGGGAAGAGTACGAAGTTGCCACGCCGGAGACGAAGATCATCGAGGTTGCCGCCATGATGATTTTCAAGGATATTCACCGGGTTTTTGTTACCGAGGACGACCGCCTGGTTGGTGTGCTTCAGCGCAAGGACATTGTTAACATGGTAATCAGAGGCTGACCGGCCGCGCCGGGCACACGCCTTCAGGACACATACTCGATGCACGACAGCGAACGAGTCTCAGTTGAACCCTCTCACTATGTAATTCTCTCACTGGCCCTGGTGGCATCGGCCCCCGGCCTTTATATGGGCCTGACCCACGCAGATATCTCACCCATCGCCGGTGCCCTGATATTCGGCGTCGCCGTCTTTGGCGCGGCCTTTATTCTCTCGTGGGCGGCTGAAGCGGCGCAGATCGATATCTCCGAATCCCTGGCGGTTGCTATCCTGGCCCTGGTCGCCGTCCTTCCTGAGTACGCTGTCGATTTCGTATTCACCTGGAAATCGGCCCACGATCCGCAAATGGCGCACTATGCCATTGCCAACATGACCGGGGCCAACCGGTTACTGGTAGGTCTGGGCTGGCCGGTGGTGCTTTTTGTGGCAATTCTGGCGACCAAACGCAAAGAACTGGTTCTCGATAAATCGCAGCGGGTAGAGATTTTCTATCTCGCCATGGCGACCATTTATTCGTTCACTATCCCGCTCAAGGGCAGCCTGACCCTGATTGACACCGTCATTCTCGTGACGCTGTTCGCGATGTACACCCGGCGCGCCGCCCAAATGGAGACGGTCGAGCCCGAACTGATCGGTCCGGTGAGAATCCTCGCCAATATGACCACCGCCATGCGGCGATCTATGACCGTGCTGTTCTTCCTTTACTCGGGCGCCGTCATATTCTTCGTGGCGGAGCCTTTTGCGGAGTCCTTGATACATACCGGCGAATTGCTGGGAATCGATGAATTCCTGCTGGTCCAATGGCTGGCGCCGATTGCCTCGGAAGCTCCGGAATTCATTATCGCCATAACCTGGGCCTTGAGGGGAGCGGCCAATTCAGCCATGAAAGCGCTGATATCTTCCAAGGTCAATCAGTGGACGCTCTTGATCGGCACTATACCGCTGGTGTACGCTATTTCCGGACGATCGATTCAGCCGTTCGTGCTGGATCTTCTTCCCGAATACGGACCCCGTCAACACGACGAACTCATCCTGACCGCGGCTCAGTCACTTTTCGCGGTGGCGGTGCTGGTCAATCTGAGGCTAAACCGCTTGAACGGTATTCTGTTGCTGGGTCTGTTCACGTTGCAGTTGATTGTCGAGCAGATACGGCTGGAGGTTGCGGCGGTGTATATCGTCCTGGCTCTGATCTACCACATCGCTCATCGAAAGCACCTGTGGCCGACCGCGAGAACCGGGCTTGGCCTGAAAGAATAGAAGCTGGTCTCAGGACGCGGACTTTTTCTTTTTCTCTCTGAAACTGATGCGCGGGAACGGATTGACTATCGCGCTGGCGATGTTCGTGATATGCGCGTTTATTCGCTTCAGGTACCGGGCATATAGTGCGATAGTGACCGCATCTCCACCCTTGAGATCCTTGTGACGGCCCTGAATCATATCTGTTTCAATACCGCTGGCTTTTTTGCCGATTTCGTTCTCCGCCCGCATGATCTCCCGAGCCGCTGTTTTATCCTGATCCTTCATTATGTTGATCACCTGCGGAAACTGGCCGTCGACCACATCTTCAATCTCTTTGAGCGTCTGTTCGTGGCTGCCGCCCTTCAGTATCCTGGGATGGCGCTTGGCAAGGTCAACGATGTTTTTGGTGTAGTCACCTAACCGCTCGACATCGATAACAATCGACACCAGGACGAGCCCCGGGACCAGATTGGCGGTACCGGCCACCGAAAGGTGGGTTAGGACGTTGCGCCTTACCTCGCGCTCAAACTTGTTGATCTTGCGATCCATCTTTTTGATATCAAAAGGCAGATCCGCCGAGTCGGAATTGCGCAGGGCGTTGTGCGCGGCCTCGTACATCTTCTGGTCGAACTCCAGCATTGTCACCGTGGTCGTGTACGCCGAGTCCAGCAGGTTTTCGGAACTAAACAGCTCTTTGAACTTGGAAAACATCTTGGCTACCTCATAAACAGGAGTATCGCTCCCGGAATTGCAAAGAAGACGATAACAATATAGAGTATAGGAATCAATCTGGATTTTTGCGTAGACTCAGCCAGTTTATTGGCCAGGAAAATCGGGATTCTCTTGAGCGGCCAGAAAATAGCGATCCCATAAATATTGAACACAAGGTGCGCAAAAGCAACCATCACGGCCTCGGGCGAACCGGTCACGAATGAGGCCAGGAAAGCGGTCACGGTGGTCCCGATATTAGCGCCCATCATATACGGGAATACCTGAGACAGCGTGACCACGCCCGCTCCAAGGAGCGGCACGACCAGCGAGGTAGTTATCGAAGAGGATTGGACTACGGATGTCAGAATGATTCCGAGGACCAATCCCAGCGCTGGAGTGCGGAAAATATAGCGCTGGAAGAATCGCTCGACTTTGGCCAAAACCATCGACTTGAGCACGGTGACAATGTACTTCAGGGCGATGAACAACAAGAGGATAGCCAGAATGGCCGAGATCCAGGCGCTGTCGCCGGTGAGGTGGATAATCGCCGCCGATACCGGTTTGGTGAGAGCGGTCAGGGGGGAACTGAACTTGAGACCGCCAAAACCGTCGAACCATGTTCCCATATGCTGTGCCGCGACGCCTATGATATTGAAGTAGGACTGCAAGGGAAGAAGTACCGCCACGGCGCAGAGATTGAAGAAATCGTGAACGACCGATCCCGCGAATGCCCGTTTGAATTCGTCGCCGCGCGAGATGTGAGCCATCGAGACTATCAGGTTGGTAATGGTGGTTCCGATGTTGGCTCCCATGACCATGGGAATAGCGGCCTCGAACGTGAGAGAACCACTGCCGACCAGGATGACTATGATAGAGGTCGTCGTGGACGAAGACTGTACTATGGCGGTGGCCAGCAAGCCGATAACGAGGCCGACGACCGGATTCGAAGTAGCGCTGAAGATCGACCGGGCCGTCTCCTTGCCGGCTAGACCGAAAGCCCCGCCAAGCAGCGAGATCGCCAGGACAAAGATGTACACCAACGCCGCTACGGCCAGCAATTTCAGAATGATTTCCTGGATGGATGTTGCAGCGACCCTGCTGCTGCTCGCATTATCACTCATACGGCAATGCGCGTGTCCTCTTTGTGCATCAGTTTGACGCGAAATTAACCCGCCAACTACAGTAAGTCAACAAGGTCCTGACATTTAATTCAGATTGGTCCACCGGAACTCATTTTCGCTCTGGCTGACAGCGGAGACTGTCGCGGCCTATGATAGGTTGGCTCTTCGATTTCTGCTTGACAAATAGGAATGGCTACTACTTAATATTGATGTGCCGATAAGGGGAGGGTGAGTTCTCGGGGCTCTGAAAGGCCTGAGAGAGGGCAATATGGAGAAACACCCGCAAAAAGCTCGACTTGACGTCCTCAGGACACGCTGCCGCAAAGCCCGGTTGCGGGTTACTCCGCAGCGGATAGCCGTTTATGAGGAACTGTGCCGAAGTCGCAATCATCCTTCAGCAGAGCAGGTCTATTCACTAGTCCGACGGCGGATGCCGACCATCTCACCGAACACTGTCAATGAGACTCTGCTGACTTTTGCTCAGATTGGATTGGTTGAGGTTATCGAGGGTTTTGGCAGTTCGCGTCGTTACGATCCGAATCTGACGGTTCATCACCATATCCACTGCGCTGAGTGCGGTGCGATTCTGGACTTCACGAGCGAAAACCTGAGCCATCTGGAACTGCCCGATGAGATAACCCGCGAGTTCGAGATAATCAACGCCAGGGTGGTAATCACCGGCATTTGTTCAACATGTAAGAAGAAATAGAGACATAAGTATACAAAGGGGCTTGGAAAGGGAATCATCATGAGCAAGACCGAGGAGAATCTGAAAGCAGCGTTCGCGGGCGAGTCACAGGCACGAAACAAGTACACGTACTACGCCAAGGTAGCCCGGAAAGAGGGATACCATTACATAGCCAGGATCCTTGAGGAAACCGCGGCCAACGAAATGCGCCACGCCAAGGATGAATTCGGACTCCTGGGCGGTCTTGGCGATACGGCTGCCAATCTGAAGGATGCTATGGATGGTGAGCATTATGAAACCATTACGATGTATCCGGACTTCGCGAAAGACGCTGAAGCTGAAGGCAATATGAAAGCCGCCGCTCTCTTTCGGATGATTGCCAAGGTTGAAGAGCATCACCGGGATCGGTACAAGAAACTGCTGGATCGGGTAGAAGATGGGA
>JAAERE010000286.1 GCA_024230675.1 bacterium
CTGGAGGGGTACAATGGCGGGGAATGAGCCCTCACCAGCCACGCCGGTGAAGAAGACAAAACAGCCAATCTGGCTGCTCTACACAGCCGCTGTGATCGCCGGTGCGTTGCTTCTGGCCGACGCTCTGAACGTCACGTTCCTTGCTCGTGTGCCGGCGAAACTGGGAATCGCGCTGGTATTCTCAGCCACAGCTCTGCTTCTAGACAAATCCAAAAGTGTCGGGATAATTGCGACCGTCATTGTCTGGGCGGCGGTAGTGGTTACGTTCCTGTACTGAAAGGCTTTATTCTTCCAGAAGTAGCTTTGAGAGTGTCTCTTTAGGCTTCAGAACTGACATACAGCGCATTAGCCTGGTTTGTGCAACCAAGATCCCAGCTGGATTGCTGCTCTCGTTCAGCTCTATCACTCTCTTCCCAAATTCAAAGAGGAGCGTATTCTCAAAGCTTGCATCCGGTGTACCTTCCGACACGCTCCTGCATTGTCCGTAGAAGCCCATTCTATCATAGAAAATATCAAAACACTCTACTCTGATCTTCTCAACCATTTCTTTGGGCCAATCATCGCAAACCGTCCAGACTGAGCCCTCAATGGTAAGGTCCTTTAGTTCATTCAGAACATCAGTACACCGATCGATATTCATATCGGATGTGACCTGTCTCGAAATCATGTGCAGGAACATGTAGATAAACTCTTGGTAGATAGAAAACCATTGAGTATCACCGATGCGTGGCTTACGCCCTTTAGCCCCATCGCCACTGTGCAATCGAATATGGTCTGCAGCGTCTTTAGCCAGCAAGACCATCTCTGTACCATACCGCGCCAGAGCTGCGTCGGGCTCAGACGTATCTCTTGACGGCATCTTTCGCTCCCGTGACTAAACGAGGCTATTCAGGCAAGAAATAAAAAGTACCCCCGTCAGGAATCGAACCTGAATTTCCGGCTCCGGAGGCCGACGCGTTATCCGTTACACCACGGGGGCAAAAGATGTCCTGTAAAGACCTGCTATACATATGACAAAACCTAGCCACAGGCAACGACTATTTTCTAACGCAACAGCCGCAGCCGTTGCAGCGCAACAAGCTGACGTTCCCAAAGCCCCTTCCGCCGGTCAAAAAGACCCGCCGCCCGCCATTTTAGCGTTGCATTGCCCCACGGATTAGCTATGTTAGAAATCTTGCGGCGGGGAAGGCCGGGCGGCCTTCCAATCTCTGGATTAACTGACTGGAAGATAAGGATTTATTTGATGCGGTGGAGCAAGACCTACATCCCGACTTTGCGCCAGAAACAGACCGAGGCGGAATTGATCTCACACCAACTGCTGCTTCGCGCCGGTTACATCCGAAAGCTGGCTGCCGGTATATACCTGTACCTGCCCCTGATGCAACGGGTGATCGATAAGTTCTCGAACATTGTCCGCGAGGAAATGAACCGGGCGGGAGCCCTTGAGATCACGATGTCGGTGCTTTGTCCCGCCGAACTCTGGCAGAAATCCGGGCGCTACGATACGATCGGTAAGGAACAGATGCGCCTCAAAGACCGCCACCAGCACGATATGGTCCTGTGCGGCACTCACGAGGAAACGGTCACGAATCTTATCGCCGGTGAGGTCCGCAGCTATCGCCAATTGCCGCTGAACCTGTACCAGATCCAGGTCAAGTTCCGCGATGAAATCCGCCCCCGGTTTGGTCTTATGCGCGGCCGGGAGTTCATCATGAAAGACGCCTATACGTTCGACGCCGACGCGGAGTCTTTCGCCCGCAGCTACCAAGCGATGGTTGACGCCTACTTTGCCGTTTTCAAACGGGCCGGGCTGGACGTTATCAAAGTCGAGTCGGACTCCGGAGCGATGGGGGGAAAGGTCGCCCACGAATTCATGCTGCTGGTCGATACCGACGCAGGAGAGGAAGATATCGCCGTCTGCAACAAGTGCGGCTATGCGGCCAACGTCGAAAAGGCCGAGTTCAAGGACGACGCGCCCGACCCGACCGACGCAGAGCCGAAGGACATGGAGACAATTGACACGCCCGGAGCAGCCACTATCGAAGAAGTCACCGAATTCCTCAAGGTCGACGCCACTGCCTTAGCCAAGACCCTGATGTACAAGGCCGACGGCAAACCGGTAGCGGCGATGGTTCGGGGCGACCGGGATGTCAACGAGGTCAAGCTCAGAAACGCCCTCAAGGCTGTCGATCTGGAGATGGCCAGTGAGGAGGAAGTCCTCAAGTACACCGGCGCTCCCGTAGGCTTCGCCGGGCCGGTCGGATTAAAGGACGTCCAGATTCTGGTCGATCCTTTGGTGGCCGAAATGAAAAACATGATCGTCGGGGCCAACGCCGGCGAAAAGCATATCAAGAACGTCAACCTGGACCGCGATTTCAAGGCGGCTGAGGTGATTGACCTGACCAGAGCCCGGGGCGGTGATACCTGTCCGCATTGCGACGGCAAGCTGGACGTCAAGGACGGCATCGAGGTCGGTAACACCTTCCAGCTTGGCACTAACTACGCCGAGAAGCTCGGCGCGAAATTTCTCGACGCCGACAGCGAAGAGCGGCCCTGCATTATGGGGTCCTACGGTATCGGCATTACCCGCACACCGCAGGCGGCTCTCGAAAAGTATTTCGACGACAAGGGCATAATCTGGCCCAAGGCGATTGCTCCCTACCTGGTCGAATTAATCCCGATCAAAATGGACAACGAGAATCAGGTGGCCGCCGCCGAGAAGATATACGCCGCACTCACGGAGGCTGGAATCGACGTCCTTTATGACGACCGGGACGAGCGCCCGGGGGTCAAATTCAACGATGCTGACCTGGTTGGTGTGCCGGTACGGATTACGATTGGCGACAAGTCGTTGAAAGACGGCAATGTAGAGCTAAAAGCCCGCTCTGCCGACAAATTCGACTTGGTGCCGGTAAACGAAGTGGTTGAGGCCGTAATACGGCTCGCCGAGACGCTCAATTAGCTCATTATTTTGTTGCGTTACAAGGGGCTAATGGGTATTTTGTTCAGTTCCAGAGTGGGCGCAGGCCCACTCTTTTGTTTAGGTTGACTATGTCGGATGAAACAAAGCAGAAGATTTCCGGCCTGATTGAGAAACCGCTCACCGAGGAGGGGTTCGAGTTGGCCGGCATTGCGCTGTCGAAATATAAGAC
>JAAERE010000287.1 GCA_024230675.1 bacterium
CTCCGATGTCGATAAGGCCCTGGCCGGCGAGGCTGGCATAATGACCAAAACCGGCAGCACCGGCGATATGGAAATAAGCGTCTATACTCCCCTTGAAATTTCCGGGCTGAACTGGGCCATCATCAGCACTATGAATTTAGAAGAGGCCATTGCCCCCATAACCGAGGGAGAGACAGAAGACTTCTACACCAAGTACATCCAAAAATATGGCTACTACGACCTGTTCCTGGTCGACCCGGATGGCTACGTCTTCTACAGCGTGTCCAAGGAGGCCGATTACCAGACCAACATGGTGAACGGCCAGTACAGCAACTCTAACCTGGGCCAACTGGTGCAGCGGACCCTGGAAAGCGAGCAGTTTGGTTTTGCCGACTTCAAACCCTACGCGCCCAGCAACGACGCCCCGGCCGCCTTCATCGCCCAGCCGGTGGTCAACAACGGTGAAGTCGAGGTAATCGTGGTCCTGCAACTGCCCATAGAAGGTATCAATGCGATTATGTCCATCCGCGAGGGCATGGGCGAGAGCGGCGAGGCCTACCTGGTGGGGCCGGATTACCGTATGCGTTCCGATTCCTACCTGGACCCCGCCGGCCACTCCATCGCGGCCTCCTTCGCCGGCACGGTCGAGGCCAACGGCATTGACACGGAAGCCGCCCGCAGGGCCTTGACGGGGACAAGCGGCCAAGATATCCTCATCGATTACAACGGCGGCTCGGTGCTTTCAGCCTACAGCCCGCTTAAGGTCTATGACGTCACCTGGGCGATAATGGCCGAAATAAACGAAGCCGAGGTCAACGCTCCGGCCA
>JAAERE010000288.1 GCA_024230675.1 bacterium
ATCGAGCTTGCCCGAATGGGCCTGCAATTCGCCGGAATGTACGCCATGGCCCTCAAAAAGTACATGGACCTGTACGGCGTGACGCAGGAGCACTTCGCGCAGGTAGTGGTCAAAAATAGCCACAACGGCTCGCTTAATCCCAATGCTCAATTCAAGAAGCCCCTCACGGCCGAGAAGGTGCTCGGCTCATTCGTCATGGCCGATCCGATCACCCTGCTGATGTGCTCATCGATCAGTGATGGAGCGGCGGCAGCGATCCTGTGTACCAAAGATCTGGCAGAGCAATACTCCAGTAAAATTCCAGTCGAGGTGGCTGCCTGCGCCCTGAGATCGGGCATCTGGCAGGCTCCGGGGAAGGAATTTCTTGAAGACGATATCGTGACCTTAACGGCAGTGCAGGCATATCAACAGGCGGGTATTGGTCCGGCAGATATCGACGTGGCCGAAGTACACGACGCCATGGCCCCGGGCGAGATGATGCTCTATGAAGAGCTGGGATTCTGTGGCAAAGGTGAAGCCAGATTCCTTGTGGAACA
>JAAERE010000289.1 GCA_024230675.1 bacterium
GAACGTCCCGTCGCCATTATCAGTGACCAGCCCGATAGTAGCAGTAGTGTCCATCCCTACCACTATAAGAATATCCGAAACATCCGGATCGGTATCGTTCGTCAGTACGTTGCCAGTGGTGAACGCGGTATCTTCATCGGTCGCGTAGCTATCGGGATTGGCCGTCGGGTTATCGTTCACACCGGTGATGGTGATCGTCACCGCGCCGGTGTCAGTACCGCCGTTGTCATCAGATATCACATATTGGAAAGTGTCCACAAGTGTCTCACCCACAGCCAAAGACTGCAATTGGACTGCTGCCGTAGGATCATAATTATATGTGCCATTGGGGTACATGGTCACCGCCGCACCGTTGGTAGAAGTTGGCGTGTAGGCATGCATGGTTAAAGAATCGCCGTCCGGATCAGAATCGTTGTGCCGGACATCCGTGGTTCCTGCTGCCAAAATTATTGTATCCTCATCAGTCGTATTGTTGTCATCTTCAGCCACCGGAGGATCATTTACTCCATTCACAGTGACAGTCACGGTCGCAGTATCTAAACTGCCTTCGCCGTCGCTTATGGTATACGTGAACGTATCGGTTGTTGTTTCCCCAAACGCTAGCGATTCGAACTCGCCGTTGGGATCATAGTCGAACGTCCCGTCGCCATTATCAGTGACCAGCCCGATAGTAGCAGTAGTGTCCATCCC
>JAAERE010000290.1 GCA_024230675.1 bacterium
AATCTCTGAAATATAATGTTCCTTTCGGGAATATCTCTGTTTTTTGTGCACAGCCATGTCAGCCCAACGGCCGCGCTGCCGCAGCCGGTCTTTCCAGCAGTCACCACCCCTGGGGGTAGTCAGACCTACCTGGAAGCGTAGGAACGACCTCGATCGTGCTGGGAGCGCCGGCTTCCAGCCGGCCCGGGGGACAAAGTCCCCCTGAAGACGCGAAGCGTCCATGCGTGGGCTGCGCCCACGAGCCGGCTGGAAGCCGGCGCTCCCAGCGCTTTCCGAGGGCGCGGGCGACCGGTTGCGCCCATCTGCCGGACGGTGCGACCGTGAGTCGTAGGTCGGTGCTCCGTGGTCTTCACCACGAGTATCAGCTCGATCTGGTTGCCTGAGTCGCCTGTCGCCGGTTCCGAATGGTCCGCGGTTTCCGCAGCCCTGGCTGAGTTCTTTTCCCTTCAATCCAACCCGGTAGAATTGACAGCGTGGATCCTTGAAAACCGACTGGCTCGCGGGCCTGTTCGGTCTCCGCAAGCCCGATTC
>JAAERE010000291.1 GCA_024230675.1 bacterium
CTTTGCTCGACGCGGGCCCTCTGTTGCCGGCGGCGGCGTTTTTGGTGGCCCTTGGTGCGCTTTTGGCCACTTTTAATGACTTTTTCTGTGTTTTTGTGCAATATTCATGATTTTTAAGGCAGTTTGCTCGATTTTTCTGGGATTCCCACAAATTTTCAGAAAAAATGCACAATTGTTCACGAAAACCTCATAAAAATGCATAAAAATGCGTGAAGGAACGCACCAAGTGGCCAAAAGTGCTTCCAAAGTGGCCAAAAGTGGCTCCAGGTGGGCGCATTTCGGTGCATCCGGGCTCACTTTTGACGCCGGTTGGGCCATTTTTCGCCTCCCTTGGCGCATTTTTGCCCACTTTTAATGACATTTTCTGTGTTTTTGTGCAATGTTCCTGAATTTTAAGGCAATTTGCCTGATTTTTATGGGGCTTTCATTAATTTTCAGAAAAAATGCACAATTGTTCACGAAAACCTCATAAAAATGCGTAAAAATGCGTAAAGGAACGCCACAAGTGGCCAAAAGTGCTTCCAAAGTGGGCAAAAGTGGCTCCAGGTGGGCCCATTTTGGTCCATCCGGGCTCACTTTTGACGCCGGTTGCGCCATTTTTGGCCTCCCTTGGCGCATTTCTGCACACTTTTAATGACTTTTCTGTGTTTTTGAGCAATATTCATGATTTTTAAGGCAATTTGCTTAAGTCTTCTGGGATTTCCACGAATTTTCAGAAAAAATGCACAATTGTTCACGACAACCTCATAAAA
>JAAERE010000292.1 GCA_024230675.1 bacterium
AAGGGGATGACTCAAAGGGGATGACTCAAAGGGGATGACTCAAAGGGGATGACTCAAAGGGGCAGGGGTTTCGACCTACAACGCTCTGAGAATGTAATTCACCCTTGGGGGGGCAGTGCTGAGCGAGATGCTTCCTCTCCTTAGTCCTTCCAGTCCGGATCATACCACGTTAGCGTGACGAGACGCTCCACCGGTTTGAAACCGATAGACTCGTAGATGGCCGCCGCATGGTAAGCCTCGTCGGCCTGCATCACCAGTGTCTTTATCCCGTGGTCGTCAAGGGCTCTCTTCGATGCCTCATACACTAGCGTGCTGCACATGCCGCGACGTCGGTAATCCCGATGAGTCGCAACGTTGTTGAAGCGCGCGATACTGCCGTCCCAGTAGATTCCCAGGTCGGCCACCAGTTCACCGTCAAGTTCTACTCCGTAGCGGACTCCCAGGCCTGCCTCGGTCAAGGCTCGGATACTATCTCGCTGGCCTGCCAGGAACCGTAGCTGGCCTTCAC
>JAAERE010000293.1 GCA_024230675.1 bacterium
ACGTTGTACATGTTGCGCACGGCGCCGTCGCCGAAATAGATGAGGTAGTCCTGAAGGTCCGGCTGCAGGGCGAAGTCCACACTGTCCAGCGCACGGTCCGAAGGTGTCGTCAGGACCGAAGTTGACCCCGTGAAAAAACCGCCCGCCCGACAATGGACGGTCACTTCCTGATTCCTCCCCTCGACCACCGATCCGGTAACAGAGTACAGCCCCGCCGTGTCGGTTGTCCCGGCGACTTTGATTGGATCGTCAAGACTTATCGCTGCCCCTGAGACCGGGGCGCCGTTGGTAGCGTCGAGCACCGTCCCGGAGATCATAAACGTCTCAGAACCCGGGTCGGAAGGCTCGGAAGGCTTGTCACTACAGCCACCGATGCACAGTGCCACCAGAAAAGTGGAGAATCCGATGTGACGCATGGTATACCCCTCGCTTTCGGAACAGGGCCGGTCGCCTGTCCGCTCAACTAACCATTTGTCGCCTGCCAGATGAAATTGACCGAAAATGTCTCCCCCCGAAGCGGCGCAAGTACCCTTTTCTAATCGAGTACTGCTCTTACCCTGGTGACGTCCGCGCCCGTCAGGATGTCCAATTAATAGCTGTTAATTATTGCCGCCCAGGCACTTCGACCCTACACGCACTGCGACAGACAATTCACTAATATCGGTCGTTGATTCCAATATACATCGCCTCACTGCCAGATTGTGGCAGTGAAAAGTCAAAAAACTCGCGGGGGATCTTGCCCTAATTGGGCTTAGGCCGTAGCTCATGGCACTTGAGACGGCCAAAACAGTTTTAGTTGCTTCGGATGCGACTCTCCCCTATACCTGAACTCATGGCACGAAAACAGACACCACCACCCGGACGGCTGATCGTGTCGATCATCTATTCCTCGATTGACGCCGTCGCCGACTCCCTGAAGCTGCTGGAACGACAGTTTGGGCGCGTCCAGTACGAGACCATCGAGATGCCGTACACTTCCGAGGCTTACTCCGAGGAGATGGGAGACAAACTTCAGCGCCGTTTCTTCTCGTTCGAGAAACCGGTCGAGCGGGACCGTCTGCCCCAGATCAAGGCGGCCTGCCTCAAGATCGAAAAGCAGTTCGGGGACCACGTGGATGACTTCACTTTCCGAACCGTGAACCTCGATCCCGGAATCCTAACCCCCGACAACCTGGTAATGGCCTCCACCCGCGAATACAATCACCGGGTTTACCTGGGCGAAGGAGTTTTCGCTGAGCTGGTCCTGGTATTCGCCAAAGGGCGTTTTGTCCGTATGCCCTGGACTATCGCTGATTTTTACCACGGAGAGGCTATCGATTTCTTTCTGCGGGTCAGAGAGTCGTTCGAGCTAATGGGTGAGTCGACCCAATCTCAGGCCGGTTGATACGATTTGCCCCGTCTTTTACCTTTACCCTGTTTTCACAGCAGACTATTTTTCTGGCGGTTGCTGACGCCTTAACGGGAACGGCAGGCCGGCAAAGGTTTACAAAGGATTACAATGGACAAGTTTGAGATTCACGGCCCCACGACGTTGAAAGGGAAAATCAAGGTCAGCGGGTCAAAAAACGCGGCCCTGCCGATTATCGCCGGGGCGCTCCTGGTTGATAAGGGCGAGACCGTCCTTCGTAACGTCCCACCGCTAAGGGATGTATTCACGCTGGTGGAGGTCCTGGAATATATCGGGGCCAAGGTTGTTTTCGACGCCAAGTCAAAAGTGATGACGATTGACGCCGAGAACATCAATCGCACCACCGCACCATACGATTTAATGCGAAAGATGCGCGGCTCTTTCCTGGTCCTGGGGCCGCTTCTGGCCCGCATGGGCGAGGCAAAAATATCTCTCCCCGGCGGCTGTTCGCTGGGAGCGCGGCCGGTCGACTACCACATCAAGGCTTTTGGTGGCCTGGGCGCGAAAATTCGGGAGAAGGGCGGTTACGTCATCGCCCGGGCCAATCCGCTGATCGGGGCGTCCATCTACTTTGACAAGCCTTCTCATACAGGCACTGAGAATCTGCTCTACGGCGCCTGTTTCGCGAAAGGCAGGACGCGAATGATAAACGCTGCCTGCGACCCGGAGGTCGTGGCGGTGGCAGACTATCTCAATCAGGCGGGTGCGAGAATCTCGGGGGCGGGTACACCGGACTTGACGGTGGAGCCGGTCAAGAAGCTCGGCGCGATTGAATTTACGATACCGGGCGATCGTCTTGTGGCGGGCACCTACATGATCGGGGCGGCCATGACTCGGGGTAATCTGGAAATAACGGACTTCAATCCGGAAGACCTCACTGTGGTCATTCATAAATTGACCGAAATGGGCTGCCGAATACAAACGCGCAAGAAAAGCCTGATTATTCGCGGTCCCAAAAGGCTCGGGCCGGTAAGGATGACCACCTTTCCCTATCCTGGTTTTCCAACCGACCTCCAGGCCAGTCTGATGGCGGCCGCCTGTCTGGCCTCGGGAACCTCGTACATGCAGGAGACTGTTTATGTAGATAGGTTCTCTCATACGATGGAACTTCGACGCCTGGGCGCCGACATCGCGGTTTCGAGCAGCGAGGCAATTATTCACGGGTCAGAGGAACTTCAGGGTGCCGAGGTCATGGCGCCGGACATACGAGCCGGGGCCGGAATCACCCTGGCCTGTCTCGCCGCCCGTGGTCAATCCGGGGTCCTCAGAGTCTATCATATTGACCGGGCGTACCACCGATTCGAGGAAAAGTTGTCGTCGCTGGGAGCCGATATAAAGAGAGTCAGGGAATAGTAGACAAGGCCGCCGATTCGGCAGATGAAAAGGCCCAGCGGATGCTTTGATACAAGGTGTCTCCAAACAATCCGGGGCCGATAAGCGTCATCTAAAGGGAAGTGAATGTTATGAAGAAGGTTCTTATCATCACCGGGCTGCTCTTGATTGCTCTGGCCCTTCAGGCCGGCGCTCAGGAGACGTATTTCGGCAAAAACAAGGTTCGATACAAGGACTTCGAATGGAGCTACATCCAGACGCGCCATTTCGATATTCACTTTTATGAGGACGCCTACCCGACCGCCAAGTTCACAGCCGAAGTCATGGAGGCGGCCTACGAGGAAATAACCGAGGAACTCCGATACAAGATCCAGCGACGGGTACCGGTTTTCGTTTACAATTCTCACAACGACTTCCAGCAGACCAATATCATATCTTCGCTGCTCCCCGAAGGTGTCGGCGGCTTCACGGAGGCCTTTAAGAACCGAATAGCTATTCCTTTTGACGGATCTTACGAGGATATGCGGCACGTCCTGCATCATGAGCTTACCCACGCCGTCGTGTACGATATGCTCTTCGGAAATTCCTTCTCTTCACTGCTTTCACGCCAGCGCTTGTTTAACCTGCCGCTCTGGTTTGCCGAGGGATATGCGGAATACTCGTCCCGGCACGGCTGGGACTACTTCTCCGACATGTTCGTGCGCGACGCCACCATCAACGGCTACCTGGCACCGCCGTTGTACCTGGGCGGTTTCCTGGCTTACAAGCAGGGTCAGGCTATGGTGAAGTACATTGCCGACAAATACGGTGAGGAAAAGCTCGGAGAGATTCTCAAAAAAGGCAAGATCCACCTGACGATGAACAAGGCCCTGGAAGCGGCCCTGAACATCAACGAGGAGGACTTCTTCAAGGAATTCCACAAGGAGATGAAACGGCGTTACTGGCCCTCGATACGCGACCTCAAGGAGGCCGACGAAATCGGTGAACAGTTGACACACGCCCGCAAAGACGGCTCCTATTTCAATGAGAAACCGGTCTACTCTCCCGACGGCGACAAGCTGGCAATCTTCACGGACAAGTCCGACTTCACGGAAATAGTCCTGATCTCTTCCGCCGACGGCAAGGTTCTGGACAGACTGGTCAAGTCGGCCCGTTCCGGCGACCTGGAGTCGCTTCACTCCTACGTCTCGGGAGTCTCTTTCTCGCCCGACGGCAAAAACCTGGTTTTCGTGGCCAAGTCCAAGGGCAAGGAGGCGCTGTTCTTCATGGACGTTCACAAGAAGAACATCTACCTCAAGCGCCGTTTCGACTATTACAATATCGTCTCTCCGGCCTGGTCCCCGGACGGGAAAAAAGTTGCGTTTTCGGCGCTCGACAGTCACAAACGCGATCTCTGGATCTATGATATTGAAACCGACGCTGTAGCGCAGGTAACCGACGATCGTTACGATGATCTGGAGCCGAGCTGGTTGCCCAACTCGTCAGAGTTGGTATTTTCCTCGGACCGCCCGCACCCGCAGAATCCGGTCCTGGATCAGGGCGGGCACCCCTACTTGAATTCGGATGAGGCCTTCATGCCGGGTGGTTTCGAGTACGGCCTTTACAATATCTTCAGACTCGATCTGGACAGCAAGTGGATCGACCCGGTCGATGTGGGACCCGGACAGAACAAAAGTCCGAGGGTGTCTCCCGACGGGGATAAGATCGCATTCCTATCTAACCGCAACGGCATCGACAACATTTACATAGGTTGCCTGGACTCTGTCAAACACTTCGCCGTGACCAATATACTTACGGGCGTTCGTTCGATCTCCTGGTCTCCGGACGGTGACAAGCTGGCTTTCTCGGCGTTCAGCAAGGGCGCTTTCGACGTCCTCCTGCTTAAGGACCTGGTGCCGGTGGGTGACAACGGTGTCCTTGCCCCTACGGACTTCGTGCTAGGCGAATACAACCTGCTCGGTGAATCTGAGGACGAGCTTCTTACCGAGGATACGGAGGTCGAGGAGTCCGATACCGACGACGCCAACGTCGTGCTAGCCAGTGCCGAAGGGGCCGACGAGGAAGCTGTCGCGGTTTCCGACGAGGAACCGGTCGAAGCGACTGACGTCGTTGAGGAAAGCGCCGACAGTACGACTCTTTCAGATGCAGACGGAAGCACCGTTGAAGACGACCTGGAGGTTGTCGCAGCCGAAGAAAAGGATGCTGTCGAGGAGCCCGCCGAGGTCGGCGAAGCGGACGACGAGGACGGTGAGGAAGCCGTTGTCGAGACAGGAGTCTACGACGACGAGTACATCTATGTCTCTGACGTCGAGGAGTCGGCCCTGGATTCTATTCTCATCGACGTTGAAAGTGACACAGTGTTTGCGATGGAGTCGTTGTCGGAACCGGCTTCTTTTGATTCCATTCCTCCCCTTCTTCCCAGCGGCGAGTACGAGATCAGCAAGTACCGGGTCAAGTTCACTCCTGACTTTGTCGGGGGCGGCTTCTCCTACGATACTTTTTTTGGTATGCGAGGTCAGTCATACTTCATTTTTTCCGACTATCTCGGCAACCACCAGATCCTGCTGGCGACCGACCTGGTGAGCACGCTCGACCAGTCCTTCATCCAGGCGTACTACTTCAACAACAAGAAGCGCACGAATCTCGGAGTTGGACTCTTCCACACCAAGAACTTCTACGAAGATAGCAACAACAGGCTCTTTTCCGACCGATTCTACGGCTTGCAGGGCTATGTCCGACGCCCGTTCTCGACTTTCGGCCGCCTGGAGATGACGGTCGGTCAGTTCTTCATCGATCGAAAGTATTATGACATCGACGATCTGCGGGAGAATCGAAATTCGAAGGTCAGCACTCTTTCCGGCGCCTACGTATTCGACAACGTGCTGTGGGGATACACCGGCCCGGTCAACGGCACCCGCGCCAAGCTGACGGTCGACGCCGGAATCAACCTCTTCGACACCGACGACCTCCGGTTCTATTCGGTCGGTACGGACTATCGCAAGTACTGGCACTTCGGGCGAGTTTTCTCAATGGCCTTCCGCGTGTCCGGCGGGGCTTCCTTCAGCCGTACTCCCAAACAGTACTTCCTAGGCGGGACCACCAACTGGATAGGTTCCCGCACTCTCGACGCCACAGTGTATGAGGTTGAGAATCTCTATTTCGCCGATGTCGTGACGCCGTTGCGCGGACAGAAGTATTACGGTATCTCCGGCGATCGCTATGCGCTAATCAACTGGGAATTCAAATTCCCCATGATCCAGTACCTGCATATGCGGTATCCGCTGCCGCTGGTGTTGAGTAACGTCAGCGGGTCCATCTTCACCGACATGGGAGCTGCCTGGTTCGGCGATAATTTCAAGGGGGGAACCAGCGACGGCGGCAAAAAGAGGTTGCAGGATATCAAGACCGGTTTTGGACTGGGAATGCGCATCAATCTGGGCATTTTCCTGCTGCGTTACGACCTGGCCTGGGGCACTGATTTCTACAAGGTTTCTGACAAGCCGACTTCGTATTTCTCATTCGGCGCCGACTTCTAGAAGATCCCTTCATTGAAGATTCCGGGGCGGGGACAGTAGATGTCCCCGCCTTTCTATTTTCGACAAAAAAAACGCGGCCGATCAAATCGGCCGCGCTCTGTCCGGAAGCTGAGATTTTCCGCCCGGGTTTCGTTTCCCTGTGCCCGGGATCAGCGGTCTGTCTTGCTGTTGTTATCGCACGATGCTCTAATCTCGTTAGCTTTGCGCATTGAACGGACAGCCCGAGAGCAAATTAGTTTTACCGTCGGTCATGTCAAGAGAAAAATGCATGTCTACATCCGTCTACGATATGTTTTCGGGTCGTGACAGACCCTGCCATCATCTCCGACTCCGACCGGCCTTCCTCTCCTTCTTCCCCTTCGAACGTTCATCCTTGTTGTTGTTGTTCTTGCTTCGGGCTTTCTTGCCGGCGGCGTTGTCACGACCGAACTGATCGTACGCCGTAGCCATCTCAAAGAGCTTCTCGTTGGCTTTCCACAACACCGATCCCTCGGTGAACTTGTTTCCTCGCAACCTCCGGCCTCCCGGCGTACCGGTCAGGATCTCAACTCCCTCGCTGATCGTCTTCACCGGATAGATATGAAACTTTCCGGTCTTTACGGCCTCAATCACATCCGGCCGAAGCAAGACGTCCTGCACGTTCTGGTGAGGGATGATTACGCCCTGCCGGCCGGTCAGGCGACGGCTCTTGCAGACGTCATAGAATCCTTCGATTTTCTCGTTCACGCCTCCGATAGGCTGTATTTCACCCTTCTGGTTAACGGAACCGGTGACGGCGATCCCCTGCTTGATCGGAAGGCCGGTCAAGGAAGACAGGATGCCGTAGATTTCGGTCGAGGACGCTGAGTCACCGTCTACTCCCGAGTAAGACTGCTCGAACGATATGGAAGTGGACATAACCAGGGGTTTGTCCTGAGCGAACATGTCCCGAAGATAACCTGCCAGTATGGCCACGCCCTTATTGTGCAACGGTCCGGACAGATCGGCGTCACGTTCTATGTTTATCACTCCCGCTTTGCCAAGTGAAGTGTTGACTGTGATTCGTGTCGGTCTCCCGAACTGGTACTCGCCTATGTCGTACACCGACAGACCGTTGATCTGTCCCACCCTGGAGCCTGAGGTCGAGATCATCAGGACGTCGTTGTCGAACATCTCCTGGATTTTGTCTTCAATCAGATTGATACGGTTGCGCCGATTGATCACGGCACAGTTGACATCCTTTCGCGTGACCCTTTTGGACCGGCGCTGACGGGCGCAGAAAGCCGCCTCGCGCGTCATATCGGCCAGGGCCGTGAAACGAAGGCTCAGTTTCTTGCGGTGGCCCGACAGTCTGCGGCCGTACTCGACCAGGGTCTGCATGGCAGAAATATCGACCGGCGGGAGGTTGTCGTCATCGACCAGGCGCCTGATAAACTGGTAATACTCTTTGGTATTTTTGCGATTGTACTCCATGACGCTGTCGAATTCCGCCTTGATTTTGAAGACCTTCTTGAAGTCCTCGTCGTGCCTCCAGATGAGGTTGTACATACGGGCGTCACCGATCAGAAGCACTTTGACTTTCAGGGGGATCGGCTCGGGATTTATGCCGGACCCGGCCATCATCGAGAAGGCGTCGTAGCTCCCGATCTCCAGCTCGCCGTTGCGCAGGGAACGCTTCAACGAAACCCAGACCCCGGGCTCAGTGAAAACGTCAAGGGCGTTCATGACCAGAAAACCGCCGGTCGCCTTGAGAAGGGAGCCGGAGATTATGCGAGTGAAATCAGTGCGCCAGTACCCAAAGCGGTCGACCACACGTTCCAGGGAGCCGAACAGGTTCTTGTAGGACGGCGATTTTTCGATTACGATCGGGACCGAGTCGTTTTCGGCGTTGTTCAGGATGAGATTTACCGAAAACTCCTCAAACGGCTCACGCTTGCGAAACGGCGGGGGTTCTTCCTCTCCCCGGCGCGGCTGGGCCTCGCGATAACGATCCAGATCGCTCAACAGAGCTTCCTCCACCTGTTCCAGATAAGACAGGACCTGCTCGCCCTCATACCGCTTCTTGAGCAGATTGACCTTATCGGTTACGAGCGGGGCTACCATGGAGAAATTCAGCTTCTCAATGGCATCTTCCAGCTTGGTGGTAAGCTTCTTGGACTCAATTGTCGTGACGTCAAACTCCCGTCGGAGGCTGTCCCATCGGCGTCTCAGTTCGTCCAGCTGCGCCAGAGCAAACTTGCCTTCTTTCTCCAGGCGTTCAAGGCGGTCTATGGAAGTCGGTTCCTCGTCGATGAGCGGCTGTATCTCGTTGCGGACCCCGGTACCGGCTTGAATCTGTACCATCACAAAACCGGCCTTGGTCAGCTTCTCCTCGTATACGTGAATCAACTTTTTCTGTCGATTCTCGAACTCACGAACCAGCCGGCTGTGGCGGTCCTTGTAATCCTCGGAGAGGAAAATCTTGGGGACCACTTTGCGGATGGAGGTGATAAGGTACTCCATGTCCTTCTTGAAGCGCTTTCCCTCACCGGACTCGAAAATCAGGACCCGGGGTTGATCGACATTCTTGAAGTTGTTAACGTAGCAAATATCTTTCAGATCAGGCGCCGCGTGCTCGAGCTGCTTCAGCAGATGACTGATGGTGGTAGTGCGACCCGTACCCGGAAGCCCGGTGACAAAGATGTTGTATCCCTTGCTGTCGACGTTGAGCCCCAGCCGGATAGCTTCCATCGCTCGCTGCTGGCCGATAATCTCGGCACACGGTTCAAAGTCATCGGAACTTCGCGCCGATCCGGCCTGGTAGTTCACGGTGTAGTCAAGTTCTTTGTGTGACAACTCTTTGGGTCGTGGGACCGACTGACGTTTCTTCGCGGGCATGTTTCCTCCGTGTGAACTATGCAATAGACTTCCAATATAGAACCGGCCCTGCCGGCGATCAATTATTAAACAGGCGCGCGTTTTTCACTGGTGCCAAATACGCCCCGGTTTTATACTGGCAACGTGATTGACAACGACTTAGTTCTCGCCGGATTGCTTCTGACAAGCGTCGCCTGCGTATTGTGGGGCATTTTCACCTATCTTCGCACACAGAAAACCGTGCGCATTTTGCGTGGGATCATTGAATCCCGACAGGAAATCCTGCTCTTCTACGACGATCGAGATCGCTTGGTTTTCCACAGCGCCGGTTTGGTCCTGTTCGACAAAACAAGCGCCCGCGCGATCCGGAAACTGGAACACCGACCTCTGCCGGACCGGGAGGTAAAAGGCGAGTTGGTGATCGACGGCAATCGGTATCGCAGTCGAAGTAAGTTGTTGCAGTACAAGCCGGAAACGGTGGGGACGATCATCTATCTGGAGTACGTCGGACCCGAAACTGCCAAGCACTAACGCCATATTGGCAGTACACATCCAATCATGAATTCATCACAATTGGGATCGCATCGAAAAAAAGTGGGGTTATCTTGTCCTTAGTAAGCTGTTTCGGCCCTTGAGATTACATCAAGTCAGTTGCCTAACTGGCCGTATTGCAACGACTTAAATTAACTTGACAGAGTTTTTGTAAGGTCTTACAATGGGCTCAATGCTTCTCTTTAGCATTGCGCATTGAATCGGCGGTATCGTCTAGTGGTTAGGACAGATGGTTCTCAGCCATCAAGCCGGGGTTCGATCCCCCGTACCGCTAAAAACGGCGACCGGGTCTGATGAAGTTGACTCCCTGTGCAATTTCATTGACCCGGTCCCGCTTTTTTTTGGGCCGAATTCTACCTGGTGGTATCGCGTACCCTCGGAGCGGTCCCTCCAGCGCTTGGTTCACTGGAGGGAAACCCGTCGGTCAGCGTCGTCCCAAAAAACGGAGTGATGGTGTCTTCCCGACGGCGGGACCAGGAACTTCGCCTGTTCCCGCTCTATCGGATTAGGCCTGCTCAGAGATACTGAACTTGCCTACAATTTCCTGCAGACTATCGGCCAGCTGATTGAGTTCGCCAACTGCCGACTCGGCTCCCTCAGTCTCGGAAGCTGTCTTGTTGATGGATTCCCTGAAGCCTTCAACATTCTTGGCGATTTCGTTGGCCGCTACCGTCTGCTGCTCCGAGGCCGAGGCAATCATCTCGATCATCCGCACGACATCCGCGGACATATTGACGATCTGGCTCAGGCTTTCGCCGGCTTTGTTGGCCAGTTCCTGGCCGCTCTTGACCTGTTCGGTACCGGCTTCCATGGACTTGACAGCCCCGCCGGTTCCGACCTGAATGGTCTTGATCATGTCGCCGATTTCGCCGGTGGCTTTGCCGGTCCGCTCGGCCAGTTTTCTGACCTCATCGGCTACGACTGCAAAGCCGCGACCCTGCTCGCCGGCGCGGGCCGCTTCGATCGCCGCGTTCAGAGCCAGCAGGTTGGTCTGATCGGCAATGTCGTTAATGACCGTTATGATTTCGTCGATCTGTTCGGCTGACTTTGCCAGGTCACCGATCGAAACAGCGGACTCCTGAACCACACGATTGATCTGGTCCATGCCCTGTATCGTATCGCTGACGATTTGTCCGCCCGATGACGCCGTCGAAGAAGCGGTTTCGGAAGCGCTGCTTGCCTCGCCCGCGTTCCTGGAGGATTCCTCGATGGTAACAACCATCTCCTCAACCGCCGCCGAAACCTGGCCAACGCGATCGGTCTGCTCGCGAGCGCCGGCCGCGATTCGACTCGAGGAGCTGGAAACATCAGTTGCAGCAGAGGCCAGCTGATTGGCGCTCCCTTTTATCTCCCCCATGATGCCGTTGAGGTTACTCACCATTTTCATCAGAGAGTGACCTATGCTGGACTTGGCGTCGAGCGTATAGCTCACGGCTCTTATCAGGTGACCAATCTCGTCCTTGGCGTCGGTTTCAATGCGCGTTATTTTCGATTCATCTATTTGCTGTGTCAGATCGTTTTTGGCAATGGCATCGGCGAACATCGCGAACTGCTCAAACTCAGTGTTCATCTGATTGGTAAGGTCGGCCACTTGCACGATCGGGCGGGAGATAGTCCGGGACACAATCAGGCCGACCACCACCACCAACCCGGCCAGGACCAGGGACAATACCAGGGAGGTCACGGTTATTGAATTGATAGCCGCGAATACCTCGTCGGTATCCATTTCCGTGACGATGGCCCATTTGTTCCCGCCAACCGTAATAGGACTGAAAGCCGCGAGGACCGATGTCCCGCGGTAGTCGTCGGTTATGTGTACTCCGGAATGCTGATTGAAAGCGCCTTCAACAGACTTCGCCGGGACTTTCTCCGAGATTATGGTTTCAGATCCCGAAGATGAGACGTTGGACCGCATCAGAAGGTCCTGTCCCACCAGGTAGGCCTTTCCGCTTTCCCCCATACCCTCGCGGTCCTGAAGGATCGCGTCGATATGTGCGGTGGGGACCTGGAAGGCTACGACACAAACGACGTTGTCGTTGGCGTCAAGCAACGGACCGCCCACGAAAATCGACGGATCTCCTCCGAGAGGCTCATACTTGTCCACATCGGTGACAACGGCCTGCTTGGTTTCCAGCACCTGTGACCACAGTCCCGCCAGAGACGAGCTCGAGAACGGGCCGGCTGCCAGGTTGGTTCCCAAATCCTGGCCTTTGGTACCTGAGTACATGACATGGCCGTACTCCCCGTGGATCAAGTAGATATCTTTGTATTCGTATTCTCTCTGGTACTCGGCGAACACCCGGCACTTGGTGTCGTATATCTCCCGATATTCCTCTGTTGAGACATCGTACTCGTCGGCCGGCATGATGTCCCAATCCTCCAGATAGGCGTTCAACGTCCGGTAGGCTATCATTACGTCCGCCGTCTTGGACAGAACCGCGACTTCCGACAGCTTTCTCTGGTAATAGCTGCTGATATTGCCCTGCTTGACCGTGTTGACGTAGGAAAGCTGAGTCTCGGCGTTGTGCTGAATAGCCGTCTGCGATTTGAACACACTAACTGTGACGCCAACGCCCAGTGGGACCAGGCCGATAAGGAGAAAGACGATTACCAGCCGGGTTCCGATTTTCATATTTGTAAACCATCGAAACATTTTTTCCGTCCTTGGTTTCATGGGAAAATGCCAGACGGCCGAGAATCCTGGTAGGCCCGGGTTTCTCGGCCGACAGCCTCGTACTCAACCTACCATTCGGTCTTGCCGTCGACAGTAACGGTCTTGACTTTGTCGGTGACGGCCCCCGCCGATACGTATCCAATTGCGCCGGGATTATCAGCCACGAAAGCGATTACCTTGGCATCATTGGCCACCTGCTGGGGTGCTTCACCCTTACCCGAGAAGGTCCGTTTCTTCCAGTAGTCGGTCACTTTCTTGACGCTGCGTCCCAGGATTTTCTCGCTGAAATCGATTCTGGCCTGGGAGCCCGGAGCCTGGTCGACCGCCGCCACATCGGCGCCGCCTACCGAGCCGGACTTACCCATAAAGACCTTGGACACTTCGGACGCCGTGGTCTCCGAAATGCTGCTGGCCGGATTTACGATCACCACGACGTTGCCGGCCTGTACGGCCATAGCAGAGACGAGGACAATCGCGGCCATCAATGAGCAAATTCTATATTTCATTTCAAAACTCCTCTAGTTGATACTTAAGCCCCCTTCCGATTCCCCTATCTCTAGAACATGAAGGCGACGCTGATTGCGGTGAGTCCCCATTTGTCATCCGGTGCAAGATTCTGACCCTGCCTCTGCGTGGGCTCAAGACTCGCGTTGCCGTCCACTATGTGATGCTCGGCCTTGAAGACGAATCCTTCGGCCGGGAATATGTTGACGCCAAAGGCGATGTCAGTTTCGTCAGCGGTGAGTCCTCTCGCCTGTAATTCAGCCTCCGGATTCTCCAGCTTGGTGTTTGCCCAGCGGACTACCGGCTGCACAAGCTCTTTTATCAGATATCCGGCTTCCACATACGTATTGGTGGATACTTCTTCACTGTTGGCGTTTGTGAAATTGTGCTCGGCACGCACGAGAATCTGATCACCAACATACTCGGCCGAAATCATAGCTATGGAAACGTCCATAACCGGCCAACCGGGAACGTTGATCTCAGTCTGCCAATACCCGAATCCGGCCTTGGCGCCCATGACCGGCGGAGTAACCCAGATCTGGGTGCCGACGAGGTCCTTCAGTCGTCCGACGCCGTCGGAAGTCACCGACTGGCCCCTGAAGATCTCAGCCTCTCCACCCCAACCGCTTTCGGCCTCGTAGGACCCGAGCAAGCCGACTCCGTTGTAGGAGTTGACGCCGTAGAAGTAGATTCCCGGCAGATAAGAGAACGGCTGCATGGCTTTG
Organism: bacterium; assembly: GCA_024230675.1. Taxonomy (GTDB): domain Bacteria; phylum Zixibacteria; class MSB-5A5; order GN15; family FEB-12; genus JAAERE01. The sequence continues at coordinate 13,567 of JAAERE010000293.1, forward strand.
ACATCCATGGTTTCCGTATATAGCCCGAACGGCAGCTTCACTTTACCGGCTTTGAAAGCCAGATACTCATTGAAGCGGTACTCGCCGAAGCCCCAATCAACTCGTACCTCGTTGTTCTGGTGCACGATCTGGGCTCTGACAAACACCTGATCAGACGGTTTGGCCGTAAACGTCAGCCCCATCACGTAGTCCTCGAACGAGCCGTCGGTGCCGTCCGGCACCACGTAGGTGTTGGTATCGGTCTTGATGTAATTCTGATGACCGAAGCCGTTGATGGTAATCCCGCCCAGTCCTCCTTGCGCAAATGCGCCGGCGCTGAGCAGCATCAACATCACAATCCCGAACGCCAGGATTAGCGTCATTGTTTTTGATTTACTCATGTCTTCACTAACCTCCCTTTGGTGTCATACGGAGTGGTATTAGCCCTCACGCACAGCATCTGTTTATTCAGTTGTGTCAAATATCTCAGTTTCATTAGCCCCTTTGTACAATCCGATATATCGGCGACAAGAAGTGACACTTTAGCCACAATCGACATCCCGACGCAGGCTAATAGTGAAGCAAACAGGTATTGATTACGGGTCCGAAACAGGCTTCCCGGCGGGGGATCGACCACGTTCTTATCTGCTCTGTGCGGGCCCAAACACCTGATGTGCTGCCAAGCTACACACCGGACATCCGCCCACAGCCGGGCTGCTCAACATTTGCACAGATACAACGTTGGCTCGCACTCCTCCGGGATCGAAGTTAGATATGCGACCCAACACGGTTGTAGTTGACAGCGCAATCCAGATGAATTCTATTGAGGCCGTAGATTAATATCAAAGCGGGGGCTACGGAGTGCAAAAGGAGGCTTGAAGTTGCACTATACTATCAGGTATGTAGAACCCGGCGAGTACGCTTTATTCGAAATCACCGGCGTTGCATCGCCGGACAAAATCAAGGAAGACAGTGCTATCTTAACAGAAGGTCTGGCGGCCAGAGGCTGGAAGCGCGCCCTGGTGGACTACAGCGAGGCAACGACCAGATTCTCGATTTCGCAGAGCTTCGCCTACATCGAGACCTGTTTTCCGGATTTCCCCCGAGGCACGCGCCACGCTCTGGTCGATCGACAGGCAGTTTCTGAGGACACAGACTTCATCGAGATAGCCGCTCGAAACCGTGGCTACATCCTCAAGTGCTTTGCCGACCGGGACGCGGCCGTAAAATGGCTGATAGGGGACGGAAAAGAGACTGACTGATCTTCGGTAAGAGTCACCGGCAGAGTTTTTCGAATCAGTCTCCGCACGGTAGACGGAGGTCAGGTGACAGGTTTGTGATCGCCGGTCCGCCTGCAAGGCGGTGGAAGCCTGCCCAAGCCGGGGCTTACAGAACACGAAAGGAGGCCTTTCAGTGCCTTGCATGATTCGTTTTGTGGAAGAGGGGGAGTACGCCCTATATGGAAGCGACCGGCCTGGAATCAGAAGAGCAACGAAAGGCGACCGGTCGCGAACTGAGAAAAGGGCTGGCTGACCGAGGCTGGAAACGCATACTGGTGGACTATCGCAGGATAGAGCACAGGGGTACGCTTACCCAGATATACTACCAACTCGAGGGAGGTCTGGCCAACTTCGACCATCGTACCCGCTGGGCCTTAGTCAGCGTCCCCGAGGCGAAACAGGATGTGGACTTCATCGAAACGGTAGCTCGAAACCGCGGCTACATCTTTCGTGGCTTCATGGATACGGACGAGGCGATAGAGTGGCTCACAGAAGCGTGACTTGCCCGGACTGTCCTCAACTCCCCGTCTTCTTGAACCCGAACGTGATTGCGTTCTCCGGGCAGGATTTCAGACACTCGCCGCACGAGGTGCAGTCGGGAGCGGCGATGGTGTCGTCCTCCACCAGCCGCTCGATAGTTGGACAGGGACTGGCCTCAACGCACTCATAGCACTTGGTGCAGAGATTCTGGTCCACCCGCACCTTGCCCGGCGAGACTTTTTCAAGCAGCCAGGTCAGCGCCCCGATAGGACAGACCGCATAGCAATAGGGACGGTAGAACATCAGGCTGGCAACGAACAGGACTATCAGCATCACTGTAAAGGTCGTGGTCATGTTCCAGTGGAGCAGTTCGAAGAAGTTGATCGACTCGTAGAGGCTGAAAGCGGAAAAGGCTTTCCAGGTCGAATCGTTTATGTCGCCGCCGACATTGCTCGCCAGCAGTCCGATCTGATCTTTTACCAGGAAAAACGTCAGGAAGAACATCACCAGCAGCCCCATGCGGAGCATGTTGAAGGCTGTGAAGTTAAACTGCTTCCAGCGCCATTTAAACGGAATCTTGTTGATCAGGTCCTGAAGGGCGCCCAGCGGACAGACCCAGCCGCAGAAAAGTTTGCGGCCGATCAGGCTGGGGACCATGATAGCCAGAAACATGGCTATGAAACCGGCAAAGAACTGCCCGTGTGTAAACTTAAACATGAACAGTTTCGTGATGGCACACATCGGCGAGGGGTGCATCGGATAGATCATGTCAATACCGAACAGGATAAAGGCAATCACCAGCATGCCGATGCGGACCCAGAAATTGACCCAGCGCCCCATAAGCAGGGTCAGCCCCACGGCCGCCAGAATCAGAAAAGCCAGGTACTTACCGGCAAAAAGAAAATCGATCACGCCCGGCATCTGTGTCTCTTCGGACGGCGGAGGCTCTTTCTCCGCCATGATGGTGCCTTCCTCGTGGCCGGCCTCAGGATCCTCGACCGTGGCTTCTTCAGCGGCGGCCGCGGTGGTATGCTCCGGCTCGGCCGTCTCCTGCGCCGCAACGGGCAGGCTGCCAAAGGCCAGAGCTAGTAACAGGAGAGTTAAAACACTAAGCAATGTTGTCCGCATCATATCCCCATAGGTCAATTGTAGTCAATCAAACAGGCAAATTTCCCAATACCTGCTTCCCTTGTCAGAATCTGTTGTGCCTTACCCTAAGGTGATCGGCATATCCATCCATCCCCAGACAGTCAGAATGAAAACGCCAAGCACGACCAGCAGCAGCACGCTGGCCGGGATTCCGGCCTTGAAAAACTCTCCGGAAGTAAACTGTTTACTGTCGTAGGCGATGGCGTTGGGCGCGGCTCCGACCAGCAGAAGAAACGGCATACCGGCCACTACCAGCGCCGAGAAGAGGATCACCTCCGGCTGCACGCCCATGTAGGGCGCAATTACCAGCGCCACGGGCAGGCAGATGGATATAGCTGCCACGTTCATGATGAAGTTGGTCATTAGCATCACGAAGAAGGCAATGCCGATGATGAAGATGAACCAGTGTGCCTCCTCAAAAAGCACCAGCCAGTTGATAGCCAGCCACTCGGCCGCTCCGGTCTGCCAGAGGCAGAAGCCAATGCTCATGGCGCCGCCAAACAGCAGCACGATATTCCAGGGTATCTTCTCCAGATCGTCCAGATCCAGAATCTTGAATACGAAAAACAGCACGGTCGCGACCATTATAATGGCGCCTCGGGACAGCGGCTCCAAGACCGGCAGAAAGGCCTTCAAGCTCATGGCCAGGATAGCCAGACCGACGATGGCAGCTGTCATAATTTCCGAGCGGGTCACTTTCCCCAGTTTGGCGTTGAGGGCTTTGGCTCGTTCGCGTAGTCCCGGAATCGTCTTTTTCTCCGGTTTGAAAAAGACCATAAAAAAGCCCCAGAGGAGAAAAACCATGAGGAAACCAAGGGGCGCCATGTACCAGGTTAGCTCGAAGAAAGTCACTTCGCGTCCAATGATGCTCGTATAGAACTCCAGCGCCACGGCTCCGCGCGCAGCCCCCAACAGAGTAATAATACTGCCGGCGCCGGCGGTAAAGGCCATACCTATGAACAGACCTTTGCCAAACCTGGTCGGTTTTTCTTCGTCGGTGTAGAGGGCATAGATCGCCATGAGCAGCGGGTAGACGGCGGCCGCTACCGCGGTGTGGGCCATTATCAGGGTCATGCAGGAGGTAAGGACAAAGCTGCCCAGGTAGATCATGCTGGTCTTCTCCCCCACCGTGGCCAGCATCTTGTACGCTAATCTCTTGGTCAGGCCGGTCCTGGTAAAAGCCATGCCGATGGTTAAAGACCCGATGATGAACCATACCGAGGGATCCATGAAATCCCCCAGCGCGGTCTTGGCCGGTCTTATCAAAAGCAACGCCTGGGTGATGCCGATTGTGATGGCCGTCACGCCGATCGGCAGAACCTCGGTTACCCACCAGACCACGGCCAGCAGGAACAGCGCCAGGGCTGCCTTTCCTTCGTGGGAGAGCACAAAGTGCTTGCCGGAAGGATCCACGGCGTCGGGTAACGCGGGAGAGAAGTATAGTCCGCAGAAGAGAGTAACACCCAGAAGCAACAGAAAGATACGCTTCCAGTCGATACCGGCCGCGGCCTTTGCCAGGTGGATAGCCCGTGGCATCGGCGGTAAACCTTCTTTGCGACGGATGCCCAGTTTTCTATTTTCGCCCGTCCTGTCAGATTTGCTCATAATTCTGTCTCGCCTTGATGACTCGCTGTCTGTGTAAGCTAAATGACGATTTTTGCTATTTCGTGGAATACATCAACAGAGCGTATGACGCCAACGACGGCATCGCCGCTGACAACAGGTATCAAACTGAGATTATACTTGTTCATCTCGTAGATGACTTTAACAATGTGATCATCGGCATCAACCGTGATCTCAATCGGCATCATGACATCGCTGACCGGATGTTCCGCCCGACGCCGCACTTCGGCCATTACCCGGTTCACGGACAGCTCCGAAAGGTCCGGATCGACCTGCAAATTCCAGAGATCCTTGCGATGTTCCAGCGGTTTTTCCTGGAGGAATTTTGGTTCCAGTCCGCGGAGTATGTCGCGTCGACGAGCCATGCCCATCAACTGGTATTTCTCATCAAAAATCAGCACCATTCGCGGCAGAGACCGGCGTCCTTCGATCTCCAACTCGGATTGCTCCATCTCGACCATGGCCTGGCGCAGCGTAAACCAATAGGGAATATGGGGATACTTGTCCAGGGGAACCATGACGTTGCCCGCGCGAATGTCTTCCATATGCAACTCCTTTCCCTTAGCGCCGTCAGAGAAGTCCGTTGGGCGACCGGGTCGCCCTCGCCGACCTATTCTTCCCGTTCTGCGTCGGCGATAAATTTCTCCGTTAGTCCGGACCGCTCAATCATAGCCGCCTTACCCTGGCGACATCTCTCGCCCAGACGGCGCACGTACTCGCCGTCGAAGGCTTTCCGCGCTGATTCGTACGGCTCACCGTCGAAAATCCGCCCCAATCGGCTGGCTTCTTTTCTTATTGCCTGCCACCGCAGAGCCCGATCGACGGTAAATATAATCTGCTCTTTCTTGAACGGCTTCGTAATATAGTCAAAAACTCCCTGCTGGAGAGCCTCTATCGCGCTCTCCAGCGAACCAAAAGCGGTCATGATGATAACTTCCTCGCTGCGTTCGTGCTCGCGCACGTGCTTGAGAATGTCAATACCATCCATACCGGGCATCTTGAGGTCGGTGATAATCAAGTCAAAGTTTCCCTCATCAAGAATAGCGGGTACCTCAAGGGAATTATTGACGGTCTTTATATGATACTGCGTTTTCTCCGTAATTATGCGCTCCAGAAGGCGGAGCATGTGAGGCTCGTCATCTACTGCCAGAATACTCTGTTTCAAGAATCGTCTCCTTTCACAGCACCGTCTTGTCGCTCTACGGGCATGGACACGGTGAACGTGGTGCCGCTCGACACATCCTGCTGATCGTCCCGAGACACGCTGGTGAAGGTTATTCTTCCGCCGTATTTCTGAACGATTCCGTAGCACAACGATAAGCCCAAACCGGTCCCCTGGCCAACCTTTTTCGTAGTAAAAAACGGATCAAAAATATGCGCCCGTATATCCTCCGGAATGCCGGTACCGGTGTCTTTGACGCAGATATTCACCTCATCACCATCGGCTTCCCCGGAGATCGTCAGCGTTCCGCCCCCGTCAGACATGGCCGCGGTAGAGTTATTTATCAGGTTGAAAACAACCTGCTGGAACTCGCGGGCGTCCCCCTTGACCGGCGGCAGATTGTCCTGGATGTCGGTCACGATCTCTATCTTCTTTGTCATCAACGTGTTCTGCACGATGTTAATGACGGTTTCAAGCGCCCCGTTCACATAGACTACATCTTCCAGACCTTCCGAGACGCGGGCAAAACCAAGGAGGTTTTCTACAATCATCTTGGCGTGATTGGCGTTCTCTTCAATCGTTTCGAGGTCCTCCAATTCCGGAGAACCCTCCTTGAAGCGCTCTTTCAAAAGATCGGCAAAGCCCAGAATCACAGCCAGGGGGTTATTGATCTCGTGGGCCACACCGGCTGCAAGGACACCTATCGAGGCCAGCTTCTC
>JAAERE010000294.1 GCA_024230675.1 bacterium
CCGGTCGGATTGGATATCGAGGACACGTTTCAGGGAGTGGGCTATTACGCCGCCGACTACTGGCGACTGTGGCCAAAGGGCGTACGGACCTGGATTGTAGACGTTTCGGACTACAAACCTTTTGGCCAGAGTATCTACAGCGATGCGTTGACGGTAGAGGCGAATTGGACGAATGTGGTCACAGTGACGGCGGTGATCACCGGCGACGCTTACGTTTTTTGCCCATCGGCCGGGCGGCCGGTGGGCGCGTTGGGCCAGTACCGCTATCAAATCTGGCCGATGTTCCCGCCCTGGTGGCCGGGTTGGGATGACGGCGATAATGACGAGGACGGAGACTGTATCCCCGACTGGATTGAGTGCCCGGACGCGCCCTGCCGCGACAGTGATGGCGATGGCGTACCGGACTACCAGGATACCGACTCCGACAACGATGGCCTGGGAGACCGGTGCGAGTACGGCAACGACGATTGCCTGGTAACCGGCCCGCCTCGTGACAGTGATAATGACGGTCTGCCGGATTATTACGACCCCGATGACGATGGCGATGGGGTTTCCACAGCAGACGAAATTGGGGCAGTGCAAGGCTGTAGTGCGCCGGATTGTGACCAGGATGGTACGCCGGATCACCTGGATACCGACTCCGACGATGATGGGATTCTTGACGGAACCGATACCAGTTTGGAATGTGTCGGGGTATGTGATGAAGGCCTGTGTACTTATCTGCCGCTTGTTTTAAAGCAGTTTTAGTGAGGGATAGTAATATGCAAATGATGAAGCAACAGTGGCTAATTTTGATTATGACTTTATTAGTGGTTGCCTGGTTATCTAATGCCGGCCAGGCGATGGCGCTGCCGGCGTCTACATCCCAGTCGCC
>JAAERE010000295.1 GCA_024230675.1 bacterium
CGGTCGTCGTAGACGCCCTTGATCTCGCCGCCCATGGGGTCCGTGATTTTTGTAATCCGATCCAGGCTGTCATATTCATACCGGGTGGTGAAGCCCTCCTCATCGGTCCAGGCGACGAGACGGTCCAGATCATCGTATTGGAAGGTTCGGGCGTGTTCGATGTCGTCCCCGGAGATATCGGCGATTTTCGTGATTCGCTGATGTTGATCATAGGCGACTATCCGGGTGTACGTGGGATAATCGATCCGGACGGGGAGGTCGGACAGGACCGGGGCGGCGGATTCGTCATAATGGTAGACGATCTCGTTTCCGGCGCCGTCGGTGGTTTTCAGGAGGCGGCCCTCGTTGTCGTACAGGGAGGAGGACCTCTTGCCCTCCCGATCCACGACCTGTACGGGCAGGTCGTCCGTGTTGTACTCGATGGCGGTGAAATTTAAGAGCGGGTCCGTCGCCTTGATCATATTGTTGTGGGCGTCGTATTCGAACTCGAATCGCTTGAGTTGGGCGTTGATCACCGCGGAGATGTTGTTGGCGCCGTCATACTCGAACGACGTTCCGTGGCCAAGGGGATTCTTTTGGGAGATCAGGCGGCCGATGGCGTCGTATTCCATCTCCCAGGTGTTCCCGCGGGCGTCCCGGATGATTTCCGGCTTGCCCATGTTGTTGTACGCGGTGATCCGGGTGACGCCGCCCATGGGATCGGTGATGGAGGCGAGATTGCCCGCGTCGTCGTAAGTGAACGAGGCGGTGACGCTCTCCGTGTTTTCGTCTCCCTCGATGGTGGCGGAGATCAATTGGTCCGACCCATCATAGGTGTAAACGGTATTAACGCGCTCGGCCGTGGTGTGGGCCGCCTCAATCTTCTTGATCAGATTGCCCCTGCCCCTGTAGGACCACTGGGTTTCATAGCCCAGGGGGTCGATGGCGCGCGTCACCTTGTTGAATGCGGGGTCGTATTCGAAGAGCCAGGTCTTCCCATCCGCGCGGACATAGCGGATCATGTTGCCGCTTTCGTCGAAAACCTTCCGGATCACATTCCCTTTCTCATCCGTGATCGCGGAGTTCCGCGTGGTCCGGTCGATCTTCTCGATGGTTCTGCCGTTTACATCCGCCCGTATGGCGTCTCCCTTGGCGTCATACCAGATCTCCTTGACCCGGCCCGAGGAGGACTGGATCATGGCATAGTGATGTTTTTTGTTGCCGTCGTACCGGTATTCGAAGAAATGGCCGTTCCCCCGGCCGTCCACCACGGAGGCGACGTCGCCGGACTGACCGTATTGGATGATCGTTTCACGGCCCTCGGGATCAATTTTCCGGGAAATCAACCTTTCCGCGTTGTATTCATATCGGGTTTCATGATCCAGGGCGTCCACCACGCGGGTGAGATTCCCGCCCGTGTACTCATAGGTCACGCGCTGGAGCTGGTTGTCATGGGCCGCGCTGATTCGTCCATTCTCGTCGCGTTCGAGCCAGATCACCTGGTTGTCGTCCCGATCCGCGAGGCCCACGAGTCGCCCGGTGTTAGTATCGTAAATCAGCTTTCCAATGGTTCCCGAGCGATTGCCATAGGCCAGCAAGGCGCCTTGGCCATCGAAAGACATCCATGATCCGTCCGGCTCCACCCGCCGCCAGGTTTCCTCCTGTCTGGTTATAACGGAGCCGAAGGGATAACGGTATGTATCTTGAAGTCTGGAAAAGCTCCCGATCGGCGCATCTTTCGGGGGGC
>JAAERE010000296.1 GCA_024230675.1 bacterium
CGGAGCCGATACGGTCGTTTTTGAGCGCATTGCGCAGGGTTCGGGTGACGTGTTCCTGGGCAACGACGTCCTCGAAACTCTGTGGGCGGTATTTTCGGGCAAAAACCAGATAGCTCATAGGCGGTCAATATAAGCAAAAACTCCCGGCAGGGGAATCATATTTGGGGGAGGAGGGATCTGGAAAAACAGGGCTGATTTGCCTGCAAGCTCGCCCCAAACTCATTTCGTCTCGGTGCCCAAAAAAACCGCAACCTTTGTCTATCGGGGGAGTAAATATCATAGCTGTCTAAACGAATACCTGTAAGAGAGGCTTTGTCTGTTATGAAAACTATCGCAGTACTGACCTGTTTGCTGCTTGCCCTGGCCGTCTCTTCCAGCGCGATATCACTCGAGAAAAGACACCAACTGGAACTGAGACTGGGCATGTGGAATCAGACCACCGACGTTCGCACTGAGACCGGAGTCGGCGGCGTGGAAACCTCCGTCGAGAGCGACGGTTTTGTAGGCGGGATCGCCTATGGCCACTGGCTCCAGGAAAACCTGGCCCTCACGTTCGGCATCAACGGCATGGCTATCGACATCTCGACCAATTCCGGCGCCACCGGCGTGACGTCGAAAACCTCAAGTGTAGCTTCGATGCTCATGGGGCTGAAATTCTACTTCCCGGCTTCGACCCTCGAAGGCTCCGTGCGGCCGTACATCAAAGCGGCCGGTGGACCGTTCATCGGGACGCAGTCGAGCACCGAGGTCGGCCTGACGGTTGTTAACGAGGATCGCACGGAAACGGCTTTCGGCGGACAGTTGGCAGCCGGGCTGGATTTTGTGACCGGACGGAACTTCATGATGAGCGCGGGGTTTGGCTGGAACCTGATGTCGGACTTCAACGAACCGATCGGCGGCAGCAAGAATTACAGCGGCCC
>JAAERE010000297.1 GCA_024230675.1 bacterium
CAGTTTGCCCTGGCGCAGGGCGGCGTCGGTAATCAAACCGCCCTGAGAGGTGAGTTGGAGAGAACGGACGAGCTAATCGAGCGCGTCGGGGAGGCCGTTAGAGCCTCTAACTCCGCGGTCGGGGATCAGGTTCTGACTCAGGCCAAAAAGGTGCAGGGTCAAGCCTGGACAGAGTTTCGTGGCAACAGGTACGGCGTGGCTCTGGCGGCTACTCGCCGGGCTCGTGAACTGGCCGCCACTGCCCTGACCAACAGCCGCAATGCGGAACAATTGGAGGGCGTGGTGCTCCGCAAACTGGAGCAGACGCGCGAAATACTGGAGCGCGTCCGGGACCTTTCCCCCGGAGTCGAGAACGACGCCTTTAATTCCATGTTCGACAACGCCCAGGGAAACCTGGCGCGGGCGTGGGAATTCTATCGCGGTCAGCAATACCGGACTTCGCTTAAGCTGGCCGATCAGGTGGAGAAAGCCGGAGAGAAGCTGATAAATCTTGCCCGACAACAGGATCGCTCTGAAACGGAGTTCGAACGCCGTCGCGAATATGTGGAAAGATTGCTGGCTCAGGCGCAGGAAGCAGTTGCTGACTGCGATTCTGAGACCGCCCGGCAGGTCTTGAGTCAGGCGGAAAAGTCGTTTGAAACTGCGCTTCAGATGCAGTCGCAGAGGCACTTTCAGGCCGGTCTCCAGGCGCTGCGTCTGGTCCGGCAGAACGCCCTAAAGGCGGCCGGGGAATGCCAGGACAAGGATCGACTTCAAGCTCGCTACGAGGTGCTTCGAAATGATATCGATCGCTTGGCAGAGCAGTTGCGAGACCGGAGCGGTGAAAACGCTGAGGCGGCCGGTAAGCTTGTCCGCCGAGCGTATGAGCAGCTTGATCTGACTCGGGAGCACTTAAGTAACAACGAAGTGGAGCCGGCCATGGCCGCTCTGCAAGCCGCCCGGCTTGCCACGAGGCAGGCGCAACGATATATTGATAACGAACTCTAACCACGAGAGGTAGGTTGCGCCGTCTTACAATCCGGACCGGACTAGTTCTGGTTTCCTTTATCCTCTTTTTGCCTCCTGTTTTAGCCGGTGGAGAATTCAGCTACACGGCCGGGTTGGGCTATGAGTTCCTCTCCCAGGAATTCTTCCTCGACTCGCTGGCTGAGACCGGCGTTGATTCGCTGGCGACGATCACATCCCTGAAGACAACCTTTCTTGACGACATAAAGGGGCAGGTGTCGTTCACTTACCGATCAGCTGACCGGCGAAGACTGGAGTTGAGCAGCACTCTCGAACAGACTCCGGAGATTTTCAGGCTCAGACTTGGCACCAGTTTTCGGCCCCAATGGGGGAAGCTGATAATCGACTGGAACGGTGAGCTGGACTGGCGGGCGACTATCGAGGATTCGGCCGGAGCAGGCGACAGTTACGTTCTTGGGTTCGGCAAGCTCAAGCTGATGCTCCCAATCTCCGGGTCCTCGACTCTCTGGGGACAGGTTCGATCTGAGTTCGTGAAGTTCGATTCGGCCGGTGACTACAGTTTCGACCACAACCGCTTAGGCGGAAAACTTGGCCTCACCTGGAGCATGGCGGACCTCTCCGCGCTAACCGCCAACTCCTTTCTGACGGTTCGCGACGTACCTGACTCCAGCGAATTGGACTATCTCATCTACGGCGCCGAGATGTCGTATTTTGGTTTCAAGAGCCGGAGCACGTTGGATCTATTCGGTCGGGTGGAGAAGAAGGATTACCGGCTTCCGTCCGGCCAGGACGACTTTACTCGCGTTGAAGTAACGGGCCGCCATAAGCTTAGCTTTTCGGATCGATGGTTCTCACGGCAGGAGCTGAATCTTGAAATCCTGTATTTTGATCAGGCCGATATCGTAAACAGGAATTACAGTCGGGTAAAGGCCGTACTCCAGATGGGATTGCAGGGAACGGAGCTTTCAGTCGCTCTGGGGCCACATGTGGAGTTTCTGAGCGAGGCCCAGAGGGAGGAGATCTCGGGGCAGGACTACTTTGAGGCCGGAATCCGGGGCAATCTGGACTTTTTTCGGCCAAGTCTCTTCGGATTGATAGAATCCACGGTAGGTCAGCGCAATATGTACAGCGAGGCCGAACTCCTTTCCGATTTCATCTTCCACCGACTCAATCTGGCGTTCGACTGGACGATCTGGGGCCGGGTGAGCCTTAACGCCATGACTTCCGCCGAATGGGAATGGCACGAGAACAAGAAAGAGAACTCTCAGCTATACTTGGTTTCCACTTGGCTGACTTGTCGTTTCTGATCCGTTCCCGAGGCGGTTACGCCGTATCCAAAGCCCGCCATGCTCCGGAGCATATCTCTATTTCCTTCCCTGACGCAAGCCCCCGACAGATGCTCATCTGGTTAATCGAGTCACTCCCCAGCGAAGCCCTGATCGATCCGATTCAAGTTCAGACGGGGACTGTTCAGGAGGATCTGTATGAGGTTGACTGTTGGCCGATTCGGCGATAATTATTACTACCCCCTATCGTATTTGAATTTTCCAGACCCTAACATGACATTTTTCTTGACAAAATCGAGATATGTGGTTATAATGCAGGCGTCTAGGGAAATAGTTGTGTTAATAGCGCTTCTGTTTTGAGTACTAAGCACCTTCCGTAACGTTAATGGAAACTTGACGTTACAGTAGTTCACACCAATTCTCAGGTTGTTCAAAAGATACGAAAGACCTACTGCGGTGAAGTTTATCCGCGCGGTTTTTTGGTACTTATCTTAGTTATCTCCATTATCAAGTTCAGATCGTAGTTTTTGAAGCTTCGGTTTTGAAAGCTTGTCCGCCCATCCGGCGGCTTGGCGATTTGAGTTTGACGGGTGCCGACTCCCGACCCATTCGGGGTTAATCGGTTTAACAAAGGTAATTGCGATGGCCTAATGCTCCAGAGCAACTACCTCGAACCTTAAGTATTGTAATAGTACTAAAGGAGCATTAAATGATGCAAAAAAGAACGCTCTATTCTTTGCTGATAATCTCCTTTCTGGTGGTATTAGCGGCTTCTGCGTCCTTCGCCAGTAACGATATCACGGTCGGCTCCGATGCCGGTCTGATCCGTTGCACCGAGGGCGCCGTGGCGGTGAGCGTCAATGTAGACGTTGACGTCAGTGCTGTCGAACTCGTTCTCGATTTTGCTTCCAGCACAATCGTTCTCGATAGCGTTGCGTTTACCCTTCCGGCGGGCGTGCTGTCTTTCCAGCCCCCGATTGACTACATTGGTGCCCCCACCACGCAGGTCCGTTTTGCTGCCATGCGGTTGGATCCTCTTGACGGCGTTTTGGCCGCCGGGACCCATGATGTAGCGATGGTTTACTTCTCGACTTCCGACGATTGTGACGGCACTGCTGATATCAGCAACGGCGTTATCGATCTCGGTCTGCCGATTGGCATCGTTACCTCGCAGTTCGTTAGCGCTGCGACCGCTACCATTTTGCCGGTGGACGTCTTTACAGACGGTGCCCTCGGCTTCAGCAACCAGAGCCCGACTATTGACGCTATTGCCAACCAGGATATCGGCTGGGGTGG
>JAAERE010000298.1 GCA_024230675.1 bacterium
CCGACGGCCCACGGCGTGGTGTGGAACACTTCGGGTACACCGACAACCTCTGATTCCTTCACAAACGAGGGAGCGGTGAGCGCGACGGGCGACTTCATGTCCTCGATGACGAGCTTGACGCCGGGAACGCTGTATTATGTTCGAGCCTACGCTACCAACGAGGCGGAAACCTCTTATGGAAGCCAGGTCTCCTTCACCGCCGATGAACTGGCCATCGTCACCACCGGCACCGTAACCGCCATTACCCAGACTACCGCTACCGGGAACGGAAACATCACTGACCTGGGGGTTCCCAACCCGACGGCTCACGGTGTGGTATGGAATACCAGCGGGACGCCGACGACCTCTAATTCCAGTACGGATGAAGGGGCGGTCAGCGCGGTGGATTCCTTCACGTCGAACATGACCGGCCTGACTTCCGGCACGCCCTATTATGTCAGGGCCTACGCCACGAATGAAGCCGGAACCTCATACGGGAATGTGGTGGGCTTCACTGCCAGCAGTCAGCCGACGGTCAGTTTCTCTTCCAACAGTTACTCAGTAGCCGAGAATGCCGGGTCAAAGACCATTACCGTTGTTATTTCCGGCACCAGTAATCAGACGATTACTGTGCAGTACGCAATAAGCAATGGCACAGCTCGTTCCACTGATTACACATCAGTCAGCGGAACCCTGACTTTCAGTTCCGGTGATGTCAGCAAGTCTTTCAATGTCGTTATCAATAATGATAACAGCGAAGAAAACAACGAAACGGTAAATCTAGCCTTGAGCAATCCTATTAATGCTACCCTTGGTTCGCCGAACTCCGCTGTGCTTACCATCACCGATGACGATGACCCCGAACCTCTGCCTGCACAGCCGCAGCCTTCATTGACGCCGATACCCACTCCGGAACCAACTCCGACGCCGATTCCCTCTCCGACACCTGAAGATGAGGAGGGCACGGACGATGA
>JAAERE010000299.1 GCA_024230675.1 bacterium
CTATCAAGTTCGGGAACAGGATTTTGTACGGGATCTGAGTCTGGTCTTGTCAGATATTTTGAGCCCACATCGGGGAGTAAGGTCCCACCTTCACTGTATGTCGAAAACGTGGGGGGATGGCCGAGAAAGGCTCTTCCTTTCAAACCAGTCCTACGTCAAGCTTCGGCCCGCCAGGCCGCCAGGCTGTTTGGCTTCCCAGCGAGGATCGGCGGTCTGGGGCGTGCCCAGCCGGGAGAGGGTAGGAGAGTAGGGGACACTGTTCTTCCAGATTGGATTTTGACAGTGTTCCCAACCGTCCTACGAAGAACAGGTCCAGAAGACCTACTTCGCCGAGCGCGGACCACCGTAAGCCTGAGGGCGTTTCCCTGGCGTGCCGATTTGCAGACCATTTTTGGTAGCCGAAGTCAGCGACCGAATCGACCGAATCGACCGGGCTGGCCTTCCTATCAGTCTACCGATGCGATATGGTGGTGGAGCCAGCAGCGGCTAGGTAAACCCATCGCTGCAAGCAAGGAAGCAGAGAGATGATCCATGGCAACCCCCAGGTACTACGCCGATCCAGCCGGGTTCCCGAGGATACCGACGTCTACCTCCAGGCGCTTGAGCAAGGTGAACAGCGGGGACCTTTTAAACCTCACGTCGTCAGTGCACTCGGCTACATCGCCCTTCTCGGCAGCGGCATCACCGTCGTTGATCTAAACCGCTTCTACGATCTGCCAACACCTCCGGAATCGGCGGGAATCCCAGGATGGGGCCAGTGTGGACGAAGGGCAGGGGCCTACGAAGGCGAGGAGATCGACTTTCACCCGGAAGACGCCTCTCCTGAAACCCAGCTCTGCAATCTCCCTGATAGCTACAACATCGGCATGACCATGGCCGTAGCTGTTCAGGGTGGCGAGACTGGATCGAGCGCCATCCACGTCTATTCCCCTCTGAACCGGGTTGGCGCGCTGCACACAATGTCTCCCGGAAACAAAGCTGGCAAACTCCGCTCCGATCAGAATCATCCGTTTACCTGTTTCGA
>JAAERE010000300.1 GCA_024230675.1 bacterium
AACGCCATGACTTCGGATACTTCCGGTTTTCTTTATCTCACGGACCGCAATCCCAATCGCATCGTGCGGGTGAATCTCAGTGACGACACCTACACTCTCTTTAAGGATAACGATCCCGACCTCGATATGCCGCTCGGCATAGAATTTGACCCTGAATATGACCGTCTGATCGTCACGGCGAGGGAAGGCGATCAGGGGACTCTCAAAGCTGTCAGCTTACCGGGCGGAGCGGTTTCCGACCTGCTGACCGCCAATTGGTTTTGGGATCTCAGTTACATCACCGTTGACAACCAGGGGCGGTACGTCGTGTCGTGCCATCCTCAGGGAACGGTCCTGAGATACAGCCATGACTTCACAGGCGCCCCGGAAACTATTCTCACAGGTTTCAATATGCCGGTGCAGCTCTTCTACAACCTGCTGTCAGACACACTGGTCGTTCCTGACTATGGCGTCAGCACCGTAACCTTCGTGTCCTTTCGGGACCCGGATGGTGATGACCTTGAGGAATTCCGTGATAACTGTCCGGAAACGTATAATCCTGCCCAGAGTGATGTCGATTCGGATTTGATCGGGGACGCCTGTGACGAGTGTACCGATACTGACGGCGACGGCTACGCTGACCCCGGTTTTGCCGCCAGCACCTGTGGCCTTGATAACTGTCCCGACTCCGCCAACGCCGATCAGGCCGATCTTGATGTCGACGGTGTCGGAGATGTCTGCGACAACTGCCCGGACAGATACAACCCCGGCCAGGAAGACAGCGATAGCGATGACATAGGCGATGTTTGCGATGGCTGTTGTATACCGCCAACCGTTGGCGATGTCGATCAGTCGGGCATGGTTGACATTACCGATATTTCAGTGCTGATAGACAACCAGTTTCTCACGCTGACGGCTTTGACGTGTGAGACCGAGGGAGATGTTGATTTCAGCGGCACCACCGACATTACGGATCTGTCGATAGTGATCGACAACCAGTTCCTTACCCTGACGCCGCTGTCGCCCTGTCCGTAGGGAGGAGCCTCCCGAGGGAAAACAGCCGAGTCCAAACGGGAAAGGGGAGCCAAACGGAAGCAGTTCCCTGTGGTTCTATCGCGGTGGTACAGAACGCACGTAAGCCTGCGCTGAAAGCCTGTCGTCCTGTCTGACGACAGGCTGTTGGCGGAAGAGTCGGCCTGTGATATCTATCAGAAATTGTAGACGAAGTCTATATACGGTACCCAGGTCGTGGCATCGTAACTGGTGTCATAATCTTCTATGTCATAACCGTCCACATCGTAGTCAATATCGTCGGCGAGATCTCTGTCGCCCTTGTTGTCCACAGCGTATGCCAGTCCCAGGTCAACGGACAGTTTTTCGCCGAAGAACCTTACGGCTCCCATCACAAGTTCGCCCTCATCTATCTCTCCCGGGATGAACCAGCTCTCACCGACCAGAGATATATTGCGGCTCACCCGATATTCACCGCCCAGCGTGGCTGCCGGTTTGTCTGCCATGCCGCCGTCGTTCCAGGCCAGGCCGAGACCACAGGTCAGGCTGCGGTCGTCGCTACCGTAGGTCATGCTGCCTATTCCCAGACAGGCCGTCTCGTTCCAGAGCCGGAAGACAAATATGCTGACAGCCAGGTCAATATCCTCGCTTGCGGCGAATCCGTACTTAGGCACGATGTAGTAGAGTTGATCGTCGACACCGGGGAAGATTGATATGCCGGCGCCGATGGTGAAATTGTCGGTTACGCCGTAGTACACACCCGGAAAGAACAGCCATAGATCCGCGAAATACCCCTGACCCGCTTCGAGCGTTCGGGCTGTTGGTCCGACCAGCAGACGGGTCTTGTTTGGATTGGGAAACCAGTACACA
>JAAERE010000301.1 GCA_024230675.1 bacterium
GCCAAAGACACCGACGTAGTGATCGTTGATCTCCAGAAAGTCAAAGACCCCCAGATGGTGATGGACCAGAACGAATTCACCAACTCCGAGATCGATCTGGGTAACAAGCTGACGGTCAAGGATTTCCGCGAGCAGCTGGTCGGCGTCAAGATCGGCGACGAGAAAGAGGTCACGATTACCTACGACAAGGACTATTCTGAGCAGCACATCGCCGGCGCCACCATAACGTACAACTGCAAGGTGAAGGGCGTCAACGAACGCATCATGCCGGAAGCCAACGACGAGTTTGCCAAGCGGACCGGTCAGGCGGAAACGCTGCTGGAACTTCGCCTCAAAATCCGCGAGGATTTCACTCGACAGAAAGATGACGTCCAGCGCCGGGTGCACCGACGGGATATTGTTGAGCAGTTGTGTAAGAAAAACGATGTGCCGGTGCCGCAAGGACTGGTGGATGAATACCTCGACTCGATCGTCAAAGATGTCAAGAGTCAGCCGGACGGTCAGAATGCGGACGAG
The DNA here is from genome assembly GCA_024230675.1 of bacterium. GTDB lineage: Bacteria > Zixibacteria > MSB-5A5 > GN15 > FEB-12 > JAAERE01. Next base: position 517 of record JAAERE010000301.1, read on the forward strand.
AAGGAGATTCGCGAACGGTACCTTCCGGTAGGTACTAATTCCATTCGCTGGGAGCTCTTGTGGCATACCCTGGCGCAACAAGAAAGCATTGAAGTTTTGCCTGCGGATACCGAAAAATGGATTAACGGCTTTGCCGCCAGCAACAACATAACCGCCGAGCAGGCCCAGGAGACTCTGAACAAGTCCGGCAAAGTAGGCCAGCTCCGCGAATCGATGCTGGAGGAAAAGGTGGTGGCCTTTCTTCACGAGAAAGCGACCAAAGTTCCGCTGGAGAAATAGAGAAGGAATTCCAATATTGTAAGGGCGCTCAGACGTCAGGGGAAAAGGATTTATGCACGATTCATTGTTTAGCAACAATCTTGTACCGATGGTTGTGGAACAGACGGGCCGGGGAGAACGGGCCTACGACATCTTCTCCCGTCTGCTCAAGGACCGGATCATTTTTATCGGCACGCCGATCGACGACCAGATTGCCAATCTCGTAGTGGCGCAGATGCTCTTCCTGGCGGCTGAGGATCCGGACAAGGATATTTTCGTTTATATTAACTCACCGGGCGGTTCGGTTTCGGCTATGCTGGCTATGTACGATACGATGCAGTTCATCAAGCCGGATGTGGCCACAACCTGTATGGGCCTGGCGGCTTCGGCGGGAGCTTTCCTGCTGATGGCCGGCGCCAAAGGTAAGAGGGCGGCGCTGCCGAACAGCCGGATTATGATTCACCAGCCGCTGGGCGGGACTCAGGGGCAGGTTTCGGATATGGTTATCATGACCGAAGAAGCCCTTCGTACCAAAGAGAAGATTCACGAATTGCTGGCGCAGCATACCGGCCAGTCGCTCGATAAGTTAAGAGTCGATACGGACCGCAATAATTTCATGTCGCCCGAAGAGGCTAAGGAATACGGCCTTATCGACAAAGTGTATCTTCACGCTCCGGACACAAAGTAGTAGGTAGATATGTCGGACGACAATTTCGATCCCCAAATGCCGCAGCGTTGCTCGTTTTGCGGAAAGCCTCACGGACAGGTCAAGCGCCTGTTCTCGGGGCACGAGTCTTACATCTGCAATGAGTGTGTGCTGCTCTGTTCGGACCTTCTCCAGAGCACTCCGGATTTCGAGCCGACGGAGGCAATAGAAAGCCCGCCGACCCCGGCCGATATCAAGACGTTCCTGGACAAGTATGTGATCGGGCAGAGCGAGGCCAAGCGGACCGTATCTGTAGCGGTGTACAACCATTACAAGCGGATCAACTATCGCCTCCAGCAGCAGGCGCGAGGACGGCTGGGTTCCCAGAGCGATGAAGTCGAACTCGACAAGTCCAACATCCTTTTGCTGGGGCCGACCGGCACCGGAAAGACGCTGATCGCCCGGACGCTGGCCAAGTACCTCAAAGTGCCGTTCACGATTGCCGACGCGACCGTGCTGACCGAGGCCGGGTATGTAGGCGAAGACGTTGAGAATATTCTTGTCCGTCTTTTCCAGGCAGCCAATTTCAACCCGCACAAGACCGAGCGGGGGATTATCTATATCGACGAGCTGGACAAGATTTCGCGCCGCGACGGGAATCCTTCGATCACTCGCGATGTCTCCGGCGAAGGCGTCCAGCAGGGACTGTTGAAGATCCTCGAGGGCACGGTGGCCAATATTCCACCGCGGGGGGGCCGCAAGCATCCCGAGCAGGCTTTTGTCCAGATCGACACGACCAACATCCTGTTTATCTGCGGCGGAGCTTTTGACGGTCTCGAGAAGATCATCGCGCGCCGTCTCGGCAACAAGGTGGTCGGTTTCGAGGCGGACCAGACCTTGATCGACCATCGGTCCAAAGACATTCTCGATCATTGCGTCCCGGCCGACATGATCGCTTACGGGCTGATCCCGGAGCTGGTTGGGAGACTTCCGGTGTCGGCGGGCCTCAGGCCGCTCGATGAGGAAGCCATGCTGACTATTCTCACGGAGCCCAAAGACGCTCTGACCAAGCAGTATTCCAAGCTGCTGGAGATGGAGAACGTCAAGCTGACGTTTGAACCGTCGGCGTTGCAGGCAGCGGTCAAGATTGCCGCGGAACGTCACACCGGCGCCCGGGCGCTGCGCTCGATTTTCGAGCGGGCGATGCAGGACGTGCTTTTCGAAGTACCCTCGAGGCCCGAGGTGGTGGAGGTTGTCATCTCCGCCGAAACGATCACCGAAGGCAAGCCGCCGAAGATGATCACCAAGACGGAGAAGAAAGTCGGTTAGTCTTTCATAGATTATAAGATCGTCAAGGCCGGTGCTTTTCGGAGCATCGGTTTTTTTGTATCACATCCTCTGGTTACACGGTTGATTTTCTGAACCGTTGCGGCCCTTCTGTCGTTTAATATGATAAATCCAAACTAAATCAAGGGAGAATTCTACATGCATCAGACACTATCCGCCGTTGCCGATCTGTACAAACTGAACACGAACATTTTCGAGAAGATCCTTGAGGGTTTTGAGAACGCCCGGCAGTTTGAACGCTCCGGTGAGAATGCCAACTCGGTCAACTGGATCGCCGGTCACATGGCCTCCTCGCGCTTTGGCGTGGCGGCCGCGCTGGGCCTCGAGGAAAAATGTCCCTGGGGCGATCTCTACGATATGGGGGCCGAAGTCAGCGATACTTCCAAGTATCCTTCGCTGGACGAAATCAAGGCGGTCTGGAAAGACCTTTCCGGCAAGATTGTGAAAGGGATGGAAGAGGTTTCCGAAGACCAGCTGGCCGGAAAACCGGCGTGGGAACCGCCGGCGGTGGAGCATTCGAATCGCGGCATTGTTGCCTTTATGTCGTTTCACGAGAGCTACCACATGGGGCAGTTGGGGTATTTGAGGAAGATTCACGGTCTGGATTCCGCTTTCGGGTAGACTGCCGGCTCGAGGGCGTGTCAGAGGCAGTCCCTTGCCTCTAACGCGTTCTCTACTTGTTCTGCAGAAATGAATCGAATCCCTGTGATGCCGTGGTCGTTGGCGGCCTCGGCATTTGCCTTGATATCATCGATGAACACAGCGGGAAGAGACGGGTCGGATTTGGCGAGAGCGGCCTCGTAGATTTTTGGATGCGGCTTCAATACGCCGACTTCATATGAGACGACAGCGTTGTCAATCTCCGTTACTATCTGGAAATTCTCCCGTGCGAACTCCCAGTGCCATCGGTTCGTGTTGGAGAGGATCATCAACTCATGACTCGGCGCCAGTCTGTGGATGAGAGCGGTTGTTTCTGTGTTTTCCGTGAACATATCCGACCACAGGTCGCGGAACCAGTCATGCTCCAGAGGAATTCCCAATACTCGTGAGACAGCCTCAGTGAACTGGCGGCCGTCGATCGTTCCTTCCTCGAACTTTCGCTCCAGATTATTCCGATAGATCAGATCGCAGACGGTGTCCTCCGACTTGCCGCACATCTCACTCAAGACGCGGCAGGGTTTCACCGGGTCGAACGGCAGGATGACATTGCCGAGATCGAAGATGATCGTGTGTTGCGTCATAATCAATTCAAGTAAAAGCCCAGAATGTATCTTACGGCGATGAACAGAAGAGCGAGAACGAGAATCACTTTGATGACTTTGGGCGATACATATCTCTGTACCCTTGCCCCGACATAAATACCGGCCGCGCCGCCGACCCCGAACGAAAGGCCCAGCCACCAGTCGGGCCAGAGAACTTCGCCGCCGATTAGCGGGCTTATCAAAATGTATATGAGAGCGCCGGCGACCGAGGTCA
>JAAERE010000302.1 GCA_024230675.1 bacterium
ATATGGGTGTGGGCAATGGCAATGGAGGGGATTTCAAGACCCACCATTTTTGAGATTTCCGGTGCCCAGAGACCTGCTGCATTGACAACAAATTCACAGGTAATGTCCCCTTTGTCGGTTTTAACCAGCCACTCACCGGATTTTTTTTGGTCAATGCCTGTGACCATGGTGTGAAGGTTGAGTTCAGCACCGTGATTTCTGGCACCCTTTGCCATGGCCTGGGTCATGGAATTGGGATCCACATCCCCGTCATCGGGCCAGTAAAGGCCACCGAGCAGTCCTTCGGTGTTCATAAAGGGATGCAGCTTGCCCATCTCTTCAGGAGTTACATACTCAACATTCAAACCAAGGCAACGGTTCATAGAATAGGCATATCCAAGCTCATCCATCCTGCCCGGATTGTCGGCAGTACGAATGGAACCTGTTGTGTGCCAGCCCGTGGACTGGCCGGTTTCTTTTTCAAGTTCCTTGAATATTTCAATGCTTTTCATGTTCACCTGGGTG
>JAAERE010000303.1 GCA_024230675.1 bacterium
AAGCTTGGTCTGGAGGTCCTCCGCTGCATAGCGCTCCTTTCTGCCGGCAATCCACCAGCCCCACTCGCCGAACGATGGGACGTTATCGTGATAAGGGACTGCCGCCAGGCCTGAGGCCTCCATGGTGCGACCGATGCACAGGAAAGCCTCTTTGGCCTGCACCGGCGAGGTTGCCTGCTGCACCATGATGCCGTAGGCCGCAAGCTTACGGGCAATCTGGGTATAAAACTTCTTTGAATACAGCTTGGCCAGCTCCGGCGTATTGGGGTCCGGAAAATCGATGATAATAACATCATACACCCCGGAGATCTGCTCAACAAAACGGGCCGCGTCTATATTAATAATAGCAACTTCGGCAACCGTGCCCGCCGGCGCATTGTAAGGGTTCTTCTGGCTGCGCACCAGAATTGGCTCCGTGCCGGAGGGCACCAATGCATGATTATCGATCACGACAAGGCGGGCATCCTGCAGGCTGTTGCGGTTCATCTCTGCAAAATATTCATTATTCCGGGCCAGTTCCGTCATGACCGGGTCCAGATCGCACAGGGTGATCGACTCCACCTCCGAATATTTCAGGATCTCACGCACGGCCAGCCCGTCGCCGCCCCCGAGCACCAGCACCCGTTTCCTGACCGGCGCCAGGACAAAGGCCGGATGGACCAGCTGCTCATGATAAATGTACTCATCAAAGCTGTTGAACTGCAGCTGACCGTTGATGTAGCAGCTCACATCACCGGCCTTTGATTCGGTAACGACAATATGCTGATAATCGGAGGTGTGCGAAAAGACGACTTTATCGCGATAGAGATACTGCTCGGCCACGCTGGTCCAGGCCCCCGCCTGCAGG
>JAAERE010000304.1 GCA_024230675.1 bacterium
CGCCATGCCCATGCTCTCTTTCATCATCTTCTCTGTGGCCGCGTCCACTCCCATGCCGCCCTCTCTCCATAAAGGCCAGTTGATTGAAAGTGTTTGGCCGGTTCGCTTTGAACCAGGCAGAGAGTTGCGGTACTTGGCAAAAGCGTCCATAAACGCGTTGGCTGTCGCGTAATCCGCTTGGCCCGCGTTGCCTGTCGCTCCGGCCCCTGAAGAGAACAGAACGAAAAAGTCCAAATGATCCAATTCTTTTGCGGCTTGATCCAGATTGGTTACTCCCTCAACCTTCGGAGCAAGAACCGCTTTAAACTCCTCTTTACTCTTTTTCAAAATGAAATTGTCCTTAATCACCCCCGCGCTGTGGACTATCCCGTTCAAGCTTCCAAAATCTTTTTTGATTTCCCGGATAAGTCCTTCAACGGCCTTTTTGTCACAAACATCCACCGCTCTGTATTTTGCTTTTACCCCTAAGGCTTCCAGTTCCTCCAGTTTTGCCCTTCTCTCTTCGCTCAGCTCCGAGCGGCCTGTGAGGATCAAGGTCGCGTTTTTGGTTTTTTGGGCAATCTCTTTGGCGAAAATCAAACCCAATCCTCCGGCGCCGCCGGTGATCAAATACACC
>JAAERE010000305.1 GCA_024230675.1 bacterium
TAGCCGAAGGTTTTCGACACCGGACTGGATGCCGTCCAGAGCTCCGGTGGCAGCCGACTGCAGGATAACCGAGGGACAAGAGGTGTTTTGGGCGGCCACGTTGAGCAGGGCCGAGTTCACCTTCTTGTTGGCTATCGACCAGCCTATTCTGAAACCGGTCATGGCGTACGCTTTGGAGACGCCGTTGACGACGATCAGCTTGTTGGAGTCGGAGTCGTCGCGAGAATAATCGTAACAGGATACTTGCTTGCGATTATCGAAAATCAGCTTCTGATAGATATCGTCCATTATCAGGTAGATACCCTTTTTCTCGCAGAACTCGACTATCTCCTGGATGAACTCGGCCGAGTAAACTTCCCCCGACGGGTTGTTGGGGCTGTTTACAACGATCGCCTTGGTGTAAGAACCCACGGCGTCAATGATGTCTTCCATGCGGGGATGGAAGCGCCCGTCTTCGGGCTCAACGATCACCGGCACACCGTAGACCATCTTGACTATTTCAGGATAGCTGACCCAGTAGGGGGCGAGGATGATTACCTCGTCCTGGGGGTTGATGATGGTCATCATCAGATTGTAAATAGCCTGCTTGGCGCCGGCGTGAACGCAGACGTTTTCCGGACCGACGATCTTGTTGTAGTTTTCTTCGGTGTAGCGGATGATAGCTTTCTGAAGCGCCGGGACACCTTCGGTGGGCGTGTAGCGGATATCTGCCGTTTTCAGCTTGGCCGAGCAGCTGATAATCGCGTCGATGGGAACCTTACTCTTGGGCTCGCCGGAGCCCAGATGGATAACCGGTTCACCGCGATCCTTCATGCGTCGGGCGGCCTCGTTCAGTTTGAGAGTCGGAGACTCCTTTACCTCTCTGGCAAGTTGACTGATACTCATAGCATCATCCTCTCAGAAGTGTGGCAATAGCAGAAACATCTACGATATCATCGACGGAACAGCCCCTCGAAAGGTCGTTGGCCGGTTTGGCCAACCCCTGGATAATCGGTCCTGTGGCCACGGCGCCGGCCAGTCGCTGGACCAGCTTGTAGCCGATGTTGCCGGCGTCGAGATCGGGGAAAATCAACACGTTGGCCTCGCCGCCCAGGGGGGAATCCGGAGCCTTCTTTTTGGCCACCTCGGGGACGATGGCCGCGTCGACCTGGAACTCGCCGTCGACTTTCAAATCCGGGTGTTCTTTCCGGAGAATATCAAGAGCGGCCAGAACCTTGTCGATATCTTCGTGCTTGGCCGAGCCCTTGGTCGAGAAGGACAGCAGGGCCACCCTTGGCTCATCGCCGATTAGAAACTTGAGCGTCTCTGCCGTAGAGACGGCAATCGAGGCCAGTTGCTCAGGAGTCGGGTTGGGAATTACGGCGCAATCCCCGAACATTAGCACTTTATCTTTCTCACCGCGATACTCAGGAATGGTCATAATGAAAGAGCTTGATACCGCTTTTATCCCTTCCTTGAGACCGAGCACCTGTATTGCGGCCCGGAGAACGTTTCCGGTCGTGTTAACGGAACCGGCGACGGAGGCATCGGCTTTATCGTGGCGCACCAGCATAGCCCCAAAAAACAGGGGTTGGCTGATTGCGGCCCGAGCCTCATCTTCAGTAATGCCCTTCTTCTTGCGCAGCTCCATAAAATCGGCCACGTAGGCGTCGAAATCAGGCGATTTTGACGGATCGATCAGTTCAACCCGCCCCAGGTCCAGGCTGTGTTCGCCGGCCAGCTTGGCAACTTCGGCCTCGTCCCCGACCAGCGTTACCTTGGCGATGCCCTTATCAAGGATCTTTTGGGTGGCGTCGATCATTCTGGGCTCGGTGCTCTCGGGCAGCACCACCCGGCGCTTTTTCTTCTTAGCGTTTTCTTTTATAACTGATATAGCGTCCATATTAACTCCCGTCGCCGCAAGGGCGACCTCGGATTCAGCTAGGAGAGCTGCTCCCTCAATTCCGGGTCTGACAAAAATGCTTCAACAAACTGATCGATATCGCCGTCCATCACCGCCTGAGTATTGGAGGTTTCCTTCGAGGTGCGGTGATCCTTAACCATGTTGTAGGGATGGAAGACGTACGATCGAATCTGCGAGCCCCATTCTATCTTCTTTTTACTTTTGTCGAATTTCTCACGCTTTTTGGCTTCTTCCTCTTTGTGGCGCTGATACAAGCGGGACTTGAGGACGGTGAAAGCAGCGTCTTTGTTTTTGAACTGACTTCGCTCCGACTGGCAAGTCACTACAATCCCGGTCGGAAGGTGAGTGATTCGCACGGCTGAGGAAGTCTTGTTAACATGCTGGCCGCCGGCCCCGGAAGCCCGGTAGGTGTCCAGCCGGATTTCATCGTCTTTGATTTCTATCTCGACGTTGTCCTCGACTACCGGGAAGACGTGGATTGAGGCAAAAGATGTATGTCGCCGCGAAGCTGCGTCGAAGGGTGAAATGCGAACCAACCTATGTACGCCTGACTCGGCCTGGAGGAAGCCAAAAGCATAATCGCCTTTGACTTCCATCGTAGCCGACTTCAGCCCGGCTTCGTCTCCCGGTTGATAGTCCATGAGGGAGACGGAGAACTGGCGGCGCTCCGCCCATCGGTTGTACATACGGAAAAGCATATCGGCCCAGTCTTGAGATTCCGTGCCGCCGGCGCCGGGGTGAATGGTCAGGATCGCGTTGCGGTGGTCGTCCGGACCCGAAAGCAGGGCCGCAAATTCCAGCTTGTCCAGTTCGCTTCCGGTCTTTTCAAGCGATGCTTTAATTTCGGCGGCTTCGGACGAATCCTCTTCGATCATCTCGATCAGCTCGCCGGAATCGTCCAGATCACTTTCCAGACGCGCCATGGTGTCGATCCACTTCTTGTGGCGCGACGCTTCTTTCAGTACGGTCTGGGCGGCCTGGTTGTCGTCCCAGAAGCCCGGTTCCACGGTTTTGGCTTCCAGTTTCTCAACTTTCGATTTTCTCTGGGCGAGGTCAAAGAAACCTCGCTAGTTTATCGAGTCTGCCCTTATGCTCTTGTATCAAGCCTTTAAGCTCAGCGGTCACAGTGCTCTTGCCTCCAGAAATAAATAAGCCGTGAATATAGGCTTTTTTCGTTCACGGGTCAAATGTTATCGCCCCTCGGGTCCTCTTTTTGATGCAATCTAAACGTTTGCCAAATAAGCTGTTAGTGGGGTCTGCGGTCTTGACAGTCGAGGCTGGATTCGTATCTTTGGCGAATGCCAAAGAAAACCCACACCGTCGTTGTTGGACCCTTCCTGGTCAACTGCTATCTCTTTTGGGATACGGATACCCGCGAGGGCGTCATTATCGATCCCGGAGCCGACGAAGAAGCGATCGAATATCAGATCGATCAGTTCGATATCGAGCCGCGAGCAATTCTGCTAACCCACGGTCACGGCGATCATATTGCGGCCGTGGCACCGCTCAAGGAAAAATACGACCTGCCGCTGTATATCGGGGCCGGAGAGGAGGGACTGCTGGCCAGTCCCAGCGCCAATGTGTCGGCTTTCTTCGACAAGCCCATCGTGGCTCCAGCGCCGGACTTCACGGTAACTGACGAGCAGTTGCTTTCTGTCGGTGGGGTCAAGCTGAGAGTTCTGTCAACTCCGGGGCACACTCCGGCGGGGGTATGCTTCCTGGAAGAGGAAGAAGGGCTGTTGTTCTGCGGCGATACTCTTTTTGCGGGATCTATCGGTCGGACCGACTTTCCGGGCTCTTCTCACGTACAACTGTTAGAGTCGATCCAAAAACAAATACTCAACCTGCCGGACAGCGTGGTCTGCCTGCCCGGGCATGGGCCGAGAACCACGGTCGGCGCCGAAAGAACCAGCAACCCGTTTCTGTCCGGAGGACAGTATGCCTGACGCCGAACATCCGATTGTTGAACCCCTGTTTTTGGACGGCCTGGCAGATTATCACTGTCATTGCGACTATTCTATAGATGCCACAGGCTCTATAGACGAGTATTGCCGTGTCGCTCTGGCCCGGGGACTGGTGGAGCTTTGTTTTACGACGCATTACGATGCCAACGCCACTTCAGGCGACGGCGCCAGTTTCATAAAAGTAAAGGGCAAAGACCAACCGGCCAATCCCGATAACCTTGCCCCTTATGTCGAAGAAGTCCTTGAGGCTCACGACAGGTATTATCCGCTTGGTCTGTCGGTGAAGCTGGGGCTCGAGTTCGGCTGGTACGCCGGCTGCGAGGAAGAGGTGGCGCAGCTGCGCGGGCGTTATCCGTTCGAGTACTTTCTGTGCGGCATTCACGAACTGGAGAACATTTGCTTTTGCTGCCACGACCGTTTTGAGGCCTGCTTTTCAAGATTCTCGGTGGAGGAGGCTGTTGACAAGTACGCCGCCGAAGTGGCGGCAGCGGCAGAAACGGGGCTTTTCAATACAATCGCACATCTTGACTATCTTCGCAAGTACGGGCAGAATTTCTATGGGCCCCAGATCGACGACCTATTTCTATCTCGTGGAACCGAGTCAGTGTTCAACGCTCTAAAAAGAACCGGAACGGCGCTGGAGGTTAACACGGCCGGAATGCGACGTCAACCGGCCGATTACTTTCCGCGAGTTAAGCTTCTAAACCAGGCTCGCCGGGCGGGCGTGGATATACGCTATCTGGGCTCCGATGCTCATCGGCCGGAAGATGTCGGGTATGATTTTGATGCGGCGGCTTCGCTTATAACGGATCACGTTGCGGCCTGTCTGGACTAGAGGCAGGTACGGCAATTTTATCACAGTGAGCAAAAAACTCCCCCGATCGTTTTATAACCGCCCTACGCTTGAGGTGGCCCCAGATCTCTTGGGTAAGCACATCGTTTATCGCTCCTCTGAGAGGCGACTGTCGGCGAGGATTGTCGAGGTCGAGGCTTACATCGGCGAGAACGATCCGGCCTGTCACGCCGCCCCTGGTCCCACCAAGCGGAATAGGGTGATGTTCGGACGCGCAGGTTTCAGCTACGTTTATCTGATATATGGGATGTACCACTGCTTTAATCTGGTCACGGAGCGGGAAGGTTTCCCGGCGGCGGTGCTGTTACGGGCAGCCGAACCGATCGAGGGCTTCGAGCTTATGAAGAAACTCTCTCCCAAATCGGGCCGTAAGGATATCCTGAGCGGTCCGGGGAAATTCTGCCGGGCGTTCGGCCTAACTGTGGCGCAATCGGGAGTGGATCTGGCAGGCCGGGAGCTTTTTGTCGAAGACCCCGGAGATAGCGTCACTAATATTGTTACCAGTGGACGCATTGGTATCAAGAAGGGGAAGGAACATCCTTGGCGTTTCATGGACGGAGATTCATTTTCCCGGTCGAAACCGAGGTGATATAGGGGCTCTCTCCGGGCTTTTTTATGCTTTTGCGGGGAGGACGCGTCATATAACTAGTGAAGCAGAATAATCAAGCAACTTTGGAGTTACATGTTCGGAGCTGAATTCTTTCAACGCGCCATAATCTGGGGGCCGGTTATACTTTTCTCGCTGACGGTTCACGAGTTTTGTCACGCCTGGTCGGCGCACAAGTTTGGCGATGACACCGCCCGTCGCATGGGCCGAATGACGCTGAATCCGCTGGCTCACCTGGAGCTGTTCGGGACTCTCGTGATGGTTATGTCGCAGTTTACTTTCGGTTGGGCCAAACCGGTGCCGGTCAATCTTTCGAACGTGCGCAATCCGCGCACGGCGGACATATGGGTTTCGGCGGCCGGACCGCTTTCGAATATCGGCCTAGCGATTATTGCCGGCCTGATCTACCAGATCGTGGGTACATCGGGTCTGTCCGGACAGCAGCCGCTAACCCAGATCCTGACGGCGGGAGTGTATATCAACATCACACTGGCCGTCTTCAACATGATTCCGGTGTTTCCGCTCGATGGCTCCCACATACTTCGCAATCTGCTGCCCCCCCAAGGCCGAATAGCGATGGCGAAGTTCGATCGTTTCGCACCGATTGTTCTGATCCTGCTGATTGTTACCAGGGTCACCTGGGTTGTGCTCGGGCCAATAGTGTATTTCCTGGCACATCTCTTTATGGGGACATGATTACTATGAGGGGAGAACTGGCTATGGGCAAAGCGTGTTTACTAATGGCGGCGATCGGTTTACTGTCTGCCTGCGGAGGACCGGGACA
>JAAERE010000306.1 GCA_024230675.1 bacterium
ACACTGTGGTGAACGAGACGGTCGATCGCGGCCGCCGTGGTCATCGGGTCCTTGAATATCTGCTCCCACTTGCTGAACGGGAGATTGCTCGTCAGCAGCACGCTGCCGCGTTCGTAACGCTCGGCCAGCAGCGTGAACAACACTTCCATCTCTTCGCGACTCTGCTGCACGTAGCCGATGTCGTCGATGATCAGGGCATCGCACTTCGCAAAGCGGCGGATCGCTCGCGAGAGTTTCAAGTCACGTTTCGCAATCAACAACTCCTGCACCAGCAGGCTGCATGTCGTGAAGTGAATCCTGCGGCCCTGCCGGATCAGTTCCTGACCAAGACCGCATAGTAAATGCGTTTTTCCAGTACCGCTACGGCCGAAAACCAAAACGTTTTCAGCGCGGTCGAGGAAATCGCCGGCGAGAAGCGTCTTCACCTGACGGCTCACTTTGCGAGGCAGACGCGGCATCTCGAACGCCTCGAATGTCTTCTCCGGCGGAATCTTCGACTGCCGCAACAGCCTCGCGATCCGATTCACGCGGCGTTCTTCGCATTCCCGTC
>JAAERE010000307.1 GCA_024230675.1 bacterium
TATGTCTAACGGTGATGCTCGTGTGGTTTTAGGCGCTTTGGAAATTGCTGTAACGGCCACCGCGCCCGATGAAAATGAGAAACGATCGATCGAACTCGATGCAATGGAGGACGCCTTTCAACATCGGGCATTGATGTACGATAAATCGGGAGAGGAACATTTCAACCTCATCTCGGCGTTTCACAAATCGATGCGCGGCTCAGATGCTGATGCTTCCCTCTACTGGTTGGGAAGAATGCTGGAAGCCGGAGAAGACCCTCTCTACGTTGCCCGTCGACTTGTGAGGTTCGCCTCGGAGGATATCGGCCTGGCCGACCCCAATGCGCTTGTGCAGGCGAACGCCGCCCAACAAGCAATTCATTTCATCGGCTTGCCGGAGGGGAAGCTGGCGCTGGCCCAAGCCACGGTCTACCTAGCCACCGCTCCCAAGAGCAATGCGCTTTACCAGGCTTACGGAAACGTGCAAAAAGATGTAGCAAAAACAGGGACCCAGCCGGTGCCGCTACACCTGCGCAATCCGGAGACCCGGCTCATGGGGGA
>JAAERE010000308.1 GCA_024230675.1 bacterium
AGAACTTGAGGAACGATCCCGCTCAGGCGGGGTCGTTCCCCTAACAACAGACAAACTAAGGAAGGAGGGTTGAATGTCCAAATTAAAAGTTTTAATTGCAACATTGACAGTGGTAATGCTGTTCCTCCTCCCCACGGTCGCCCTGGCCCAGCCGGACGTGTGCGGCTTCTATGGCTCCGTCACTCTTGACGGGGACGCAGTAGAAGACGGCACTGTGGTAAAAGCTTGGATAGACAATGTGGAGGTAGAATCAACCACCACTACCGGATCAGCTTACGTGCTGGCCATCAACGGTGAAGGCCAGACCTACTCAGGCAAGACCGTGGTATTCACGGTTGGTACTGATGATAACCCGGTAGGTGAAAACTCAACATACGATAAAGGCGCTAATAAAGCGCTGGATCTCACCGCCGCCTCGATAATAGAGGTAGACGGCGATCCTACAATAACACTGGCCCCGGCTGAAGGTGCCGCTACTAACGTATGCGGTGAAAACTTTGCTCCTAATAACGACGTCTATGTTTACTTTGATGGTGAGCCGTACGTCACAGTAACCGCCGACACCAATGGCGAGTTCTGCGTAGGAGTTATCCCGACCGTCGGTGAGGCTGGTGAGTATACCATAGCAGCTCAAGACGTGCTTGACAG
>JAAERE010000309.1 GCA_024230675.1 bacterium
CGGGGAACAGATCGTTGATATAAGGATCACGCCGGCAGTCAAGCCGAAGCGTCGGCTTCAGGGTCGAGACTTCTTCGCCTAACATCTGGCGGAAATTGTCCGAAAAGCGTCGAGTCTGATGGTCAGACATCTCGAAAGTAGCAATGATCGGCTCACTATTGAAGTCCGGCGACAGTATGATAACGCGATCGGCCCCGGTACGAGATGTCAGTACGTGGAGGATTTCATCTATTTGACCCGTCTTCAGGTCTTCGACCTCCGACTGGTTGACGAGCTTGCCAACCAGCCTGAACTCGTTGTCTTCGGAAATCGAAAGCGCCACGGCCTCGTCGGCCAGCGAGGTCAGGAACTGATTAACCCGGCGGACTTTGGCGGTTTCCGCCAAACCAGCAAAGACCTTCTCGGAGCGGCTGAGCTTCTTGAAACCGCGCGCGAGGTCACCGCGCTGACAGGCAAACACGCCTATCCGATAGTCGGTTTCGGCCACCCAATAATCGAGCTGGAGCTTCTTGAAAATCCTCCCGGCCTCGTCGAACAGCTGACGAATCCGGTCCATTTCTTCCGAGTTAATGGCAATCATCAGATCGGCCACAACCAGGAGCGTACGGGCCAGATCATGTGGATCTGAGACGCCCCGGGCAGCCTCCAACGCCTGCTGACCGTATTCAAGTGCGTCTGCGAAGTCGGACCTCAGAGCGAACGCCTGAGCAATAACCCGTTTGGAGAGAGCTACTTCGGTCTGCTCACCGATCTTCACGGCCAGTTCCAGAGCCTTCTGTCCGTACTTCATAGCCTCGTCCACATTGTCGAGAGCCAACTCAACCTCGGCCAGCCGACGACCTGTTTGAGAGACCAGAGTGGAGTCCGGCGCCAGACGGCGGCCCTCAGTATAAGCTTCGTTGAGAAGCGCCTTGGCCCGATAGATATCGCCCTTCTCAAGAGCCAATTCTCCGGCGTACTCCAGATAGATTATTCTCTCACGCTTCAACCCGAGATCATCGATCAACTCGAGAGCGGAACAGAGACAGCGGTCGGCGAATACCAACTCGCGGCGACGCATGTGGAGAAATCCCAGTGAGAGCAAGTTGATAGCCTGCGAGGTCTTCTCGTCGTGGCTCTCATGATATTTAAGCGCGGCCCTCAGGTCTTCCTCTGCCCTCGTCCAGTCACCCTGAAGGATGCGGATACGACCGACGTTACCTCGGAGCTGAGCCTCTTTTCGCGGAAGGTCCGCGGCCAGCCCAACGGCTTCGTCCAGATAATCGCAAGCTGTCTGGAAATCGGAACGGGTGAAGGCGATTCGCGCCAGCGTATTGAGCCCGTCGATCTGTCCGGAGACCTCCTTGGCCCGTCGATACGAAGCCAGGGCATCGTGTGCCCTGGTCTCGGCGTTTTTGAGGTCGCCGAGATACAGATAGGCCTTGGCAATTACGAACAGGGTCCGTGCATAGCGCTGGTGGAAAGGCAAACCGGCTAAAATTCCAATACCTGAATGACCCAGGTCAAGGGCCGTTTGGTACTGACCGTCTTCAAAAGCAGCATCGGCTTTGAGAGAAAGCCACAGCCCCTGCTGATGATCGTCCCCGGAGAAATCTTCACTCTCAAGTTGAACCAGCTCCTGGCGGGCGGCGTCCAACTGTCGTTGCCGGAACAACTCTTCGACTGCTAGTAGACGGTTATCAAAGACAAACTTCTGTGAGGTTACAGCCATTCTAGTTTAGTCTTTCTGGTTATGCCGTGCGGGCTCAGTCCGTCGACCCGGTCGGCAGTGGCCGCCGTAGAGCGATTCAACATCGCGCTTGAGCAGCCAGAACGTTTGCGTACGGTCCGATACAGCGGCTTTAGAAGCCGATTGTCAGAGCGCCAAACACACCAAAGACAAAGGACCTAACGCTGCTCGAAGTGCCGTCACCCGACGAATCCGGTGTGTCCACGGCCTCCGACTCAACATCAAGCTGGGCGGAATCTTGCGCCCGAGTATCCCATTCGTAATCGGCGTGCGTTTGCTCATCACCCGTGATATCAGAATCCCACGGGTGCTCACCGGACAGCGCCGGCGTTGAGACCAGACCTGCGGCAAGCAAAACCAGCAGCAACATAATAGCTGACAGAGCTCGGCCGTTCATAGATTGATCCTCCTAACTAAGACTATTCGCGAAATATGCCTGAGGCGTAACAAAGGTGTTTGTGCAAGGCATACATGTGTTTACGTCGGTATGTATCAAGCGCATAACTTGCCACTCACACGATAACGTATAGCTATCATCTTGTCAAGCAATATTTTAAGAAACGCAGGAGTTGCGCCGCCATCAGTTTGGCAGCAAAGATCTGTCGCCGGCACATTGACGACAGGCGTCGCACCGGGCCTCCCCAACACAGACGGCCACCGAAGCCGACCACAGGACCGTGTCTTCAACCGCACAACATGTGTCTGCGGGATTGGTGCGACGGGCTGTCCCCCCCGGCCGCCAGCTGTCGACGGCCTCTCCGTCCTCCAGAGACCGCACAACCGTGTGACCCGGCATTACAGCCTCCAGAGCCGACGGACGCTGCGCCGACAATCGAATTGCTTCCGGCCATCCGATCCCGAGCCCGGACTCGGTCGCCTTTCGTATGGCCGGTACTTCCTGAGGTTCGTGCCCGGCCAGAACGGCGGCTATCGAGTCAATCGCCACTACATCGGTAGAGACCAGGATTTGGGCGCGATCAAACGTATGGCGCGCGGCTCCCGAGCGAATCTCGGGCAGGATCAGAACGTTGAGATCGGGAAGAGTTTTGGAGACAATGTCAACGATAATCTCGCTAAACGATTCAGAACCGAGGAGGGAGGTCTCACCTCCACGCAGCATTTCTATTGTATTGTACATCGCCCCGGCCAGATGAGCCCGCGGATCGGCGGAAAGGCAGGCGATGTTGACAACCAGGTCGACATCGGCCCCGAGACGCGGAAGCCTGAAAGGTCTTCCCTCAGGATCAATCCCGATCCTCTTCCCCTGAGCCGGTCTGAGTTCCTCCCAGGGAGGCCTGCCCGAACCTCCGAGATCATCGCCGGGAATCTCCGCGACATCAAGAGACCTCTCCCCCGACCGGGGAGTTTCCAGCTTAAGAACGGTGGCGCCGCGTTTGCCGAGAGCAAATGCGATCTCCGCCAGAAGGGATCGATAGAATGAATGCGACTGCCAGCGGCGTCCCGAATTGAGCAGGACACGGCGACCGGAAAAGGACAGGCCGTCTTCCTCCCTGACAAGAGAGAGCATTTTCCTGACGACCGATGCCTGGACTACCCTATCGTCCGATCTGACATGAAAAACTCCAACGTGAGGTAAGTTCATGCCAATCATATTAAATGATTATACGGAACTGATCGAGGATGCGAGAGTAATTTCTGGAAAACTTCGCGCCGGAAGGGGGGCTACAATTTGTGCACCTTAACGGTCTTGATGCGCTGACCGTCGACCTCGATAATCTCAAAGTCAATGTCGTGCCATTTGACGTGATCGCCGCGGCCGGGCACCGATCCGACCAGATCGTAGATCAGGCCGCCGACCGTGTCGTACTCTTCCTGATCGTAGTCGATACTCAGGCTGTCCTGAAGCTTCTCAACCCTCATAGAAGCGTCCACCACGTAGCGGCCGTCCGAAAGCCTGCGGATCTCGTCTTCTTCGAAATCGTGTTCGTCCCGGATTTCGCCGACAATTTCTTCCAGAATATCTTCCAGCGTCACCAGGCCGGCCACACCGCCGTATTCGTCCACGACAATAGCTATATGCAGCTTGCGACCGCGGAATTCGCGCAGGAGGTCGCCGATAACTTTCGATTCAGGCACGAAAAACGGCTTGCGCAGATAGTCGGCAATAACAAACTCTTCACCCGGTTTTGGCATATTGCTGAACAGATCCTTGACATAGAGTATGCCGACAGTCTTGTCGATCGTGCCTTCGTAGACGGGATAGCGCGAATAGCCGTGCTCGCGCACGAGCGCTGCGATAGCGGCATAGCCGGTAGCCTTGTCGATGGCCGTTATGTCGATGCGCGGCGCCATGATCTCGCGCACCTGCGTCTGATCGAGCAGGAAAATCTGGCCGATCATCTCCTTCTCGTCTTCTTCAACAATCGCTTCGCCGATCCCGGCCTGTTCGGCCAGGGTCTCTATCGCCCGCTCGACTATCTCTTCCTTTTCTTCCTCAGTCACCCGGTCGTCGTGATGAATTCTCTGCAAGGCGTTGCGGTACACTCTCACGACCGGGAAAAACACGACATAGATCGCGGTTATCAGCCAGAGGTAGCGAATCATTCGGCGGTTTATCGCCTTACGCGACGACCGTCGGGGCAGGTATTCCACTAACACGACATAGAGAAGCCAGATCGCCGCAAGACCGATGGGACAGGTTTTGTACAGATACGCTTCCGGGATCAGATCGGTCATCACGATCAACGAGCTGGCGGTGATAGCTATCAGCGCAAACGAACGATACACCGCCGCTACCTGAAGAAACGCTCTGGGATCTCCGGCTACCTTGAGAATCAGGCTCCTTCGGCGACGGGACATGCGGGGCAGCAACTTGCCGACCTCGTCCGGATCGATATACACAGCCAGGGCGTACAGCGACACCACGTAGGCCGAGAAGAAACCGAGAATGATGCCGAATAATAGCGCTATCAGCATGTCGTCCCCGACATCTCAGAAAGTCTGTTGAGGAAGTGTTCGTGTCGCCGTTCCATGGCGCGTGAATCGGCCTCACCCTGATGATCGTAGCCGAACAGGTGCAGCAAGCCGTGACAGATCAGACGCAGAAACTCTCCGGCCGCAGTACCTCCATAGCCTTCAGCCTGACGACGCGCAAAGGGAACAGATATGTATATTTCCCCAAGAACGGCCTCGGGGTCGTCCGGTTCGTCGATATTAAACGACAGGACATCCGTGGTTTTATCCCTGGAGCGAAACTCGCGATTGAGGAGCCGCAGGCGGTTGTCGTCGGTAAACACCAGGTTAACATGCCCGCACGCCCCGATGGCGGCCTCTTCTTCCGCAACCAGATCGAACAACCGCTTGATCCGAGTCGCAGGTACCCGGATGCTAACCTCTTTGTGAATCGAAAGTTTCAACACGCTCAGGTTGCTCCTCCCGATGGATATCGAACACGGTGGTGAAACGCCGCTATAAGGACCTGAGCAAAAGCTTCCCTGATCCGGGCCAGATCGCGAAGGGTCAGCGGACATTCACTGAGTTCGCCCGATTCGAAACGGTCGTTAATGATCCGTTGGATCAAAGAATCTATGCGAGCCGGTTTGGGGTCATCCAGCGTGCGGCTGGCGGCCTCGACGGCGTCGGCCAGCATGGTTATGCCGGTTTCACGGGTTTGGGGCTTGGGACCGGGATAGCGGAATTTGTCGATCGAGGTCTCGTCGTCCCCCTGTTCACGGGCTTTGTGGTAGAAGTAGCTCATCACCATGGTGCCGTGGTGTTCCTCTATGAAATTCAGCACGACGTCGGGAATGTCGGCCTCCTCGCCCAGTATCCGACCTTTCTTGACGTGTGACGACAGGATCAGGGAGGACATGGAAGGCGTCAGAGATTCGTGCTTGGAGCGCACGGAGAACTGGTTCTCCACAAAGTACTCAGGGATCTCTACTTTGCCGATATCGTGGTAGTAGGCGCCTACCCTCGCCAGAAGAGCGTTACCCCCGATCGCCTCGGCCGCCGATTCCGAAAGATTCCCCACGGAAATCGAGTGGTGATAGGTGCCCGGCGCCTCGATCGACAGCCGTTTCAGCAGCGGATGGTTGAGATCAGACAGTTCCAGTAGCGTGGTGTCGGTAGTGATACCGAAGATCGACTCGAATACCGGCAGCATTCCCATGACAAGAAAAATCGACAGCACGCTGACGACGGAGCCATATAGCATTTCGGTAAGAATCTCCTCGTTGGGGCTGAGCTTGAGATTCTCCACGACAGCTATGAGGACGACATAGGCCAGTACGACGGAAAACGTAATGCGATAGAAATCAGACCGTTTGCGCACGCTGCGCGAGGTCAAGCAGGCCACAATACCGACTACCGACGTCAGCAGCGTGGCCCCAAAACTGAAGCGATGCAAAATCCCCAGCAAGAGAGCTAATACGACGGTCGCCAGAATTCCGACCTCGGCATCGTACAGGATTGCGACCATCACCGGCAGCACGGCCACGGGCCAGAGATATATGGTGCTCAGACCTGACAGCTGGACCAGATAGACCAGCAGCATTTGAAGCCCGAAGATCAAAAACAGGGCCAGCAGCTTCGGGTTCGACTTGTATAGATCTGCTCTGAAGAAATATAAGAACAGATAGAGGGCCGCGAATGTGGCCAAAACCAGCACGATTCGGGCCATCATGGGGAGGAAAGCCACTAGCGGCCCTCGTCCGGCGGCATCATGTCGCATGATCCGGGCCATCTCCTGCAAAACTTCGGTCTGGTCCTGTGATACTTTTTTACGGGCAAACACAATTGGGTCGCCGGCCTTGACAATCTCTTTGACGTTGGAGACATCCTCCAAGGCTTCGTCCACCCTCCGGTTGTACTCGGCCATGTCAATAGAGAGGTTCGGCTGGATGAAGTTGATGCCAACCTGATAGTAAAGATCAACATCGATAGAATCCATTGCGGCCAGTTGGTTCAGGGAAGTCAACAGGGTACCGTAGGCCAGATGCACGTCCTTAATACGACTTCGCTGGCGTATCTCCTCGGACCCATCCGCCTTGTGAATTATCACCATCTGGTTCCGCGATTCCGGGAGCTCAGCCACATTGCTCAGGACGCCGTCACGATATATCTGCTGTATGTAGATCCTCTCGAGGGTCTGCTGCAAGGCCGGCACGTCCACCGGCTCCGTGAGAGTTCGAGTAAGAGCCCCCTGCCCCAGCATGGGGAATCGTCTCGCCAGAAGTTCGTAGGCCGCCTCTCGCCCGGCTTCCTGCGCCAACTCGTCTTGCGCCTGAAAACTGTCCACTTGCGAAGCGAATTCGCGAAGGCTGCCGAGGCTTCCGTTAACAATCGCCGCCTCGCTGTTAAGAACGTAGGGAATAACCTGGCGCGCCTGGTCACGTTCGTTCCTCATCTCCGAATCGCTCTTGTATACCGTGAACTGGAAGGGGGCGATTATATCCTCGGAAGCAAACTCCCCGACCCGAGGCATATCCAGGGGATCGTAGATCACTTCGCCGGGATACAGGACGCTGATAGCAATCGAAGAAATAAGCAGAATCAGGATCTTAGCGGTGCGCGAACGCACCGTGACCTCAGGCGTCTGGCGGCTCTCGGTTTTCACCTTGAGCAGCTTTTTGACCCGTCGCTTGAACCTCAGCAATAACGCAAACATATGGCGATCTTCCTTGTCGCCTCAGGATTTCTTGCGCGACGCCTCGAAGCGCTCATACGCTTTGATGATCTTCTGCACCAATTGGTGGCGGATGACGTCCTTTTCGGTCAGATATACGAATTTGATACCGGTCGTGTTTTTTAGAATCTTCTGGACCGTGATCAGCCCGGAGTTCCGGTTGTCGGGCAGGTCGATCTGCGTAATATCTCCGGTGATAACGGCCTTGGAACTTTCCCCTATCCTGGTGAGGAACATCTTCATCTGGGGGTTGGTCGTATTCTGGGCTTCGTCGAGCACAACAAACGCCTCGTTGAGAGTGCGGCCCCGCATAAACGCCAGCGGCGCGATCTCAATAACACCCATCTCCAGCAGATTGCGAATCTTATCCGGCTGGAGCATGTCGTAGAGGGCGTCGTAGACAGGGCGAAGATAAGGGTCGACCTTGGCCCGTATATCCCCCGGAAGAAACCCCAGCGACTCGCCGGCTTCAACAGCCGGGCGGGTAAACACGATGCGATTGACCCGCTTGGCCTTCAGTTCGGCTACAGCCATGGCGCAGGCCAGATAGGTCTTGCCGGTGCCAGCCGGTCCGATGGAAAACACCAGATCGTGCTTGTCTACCGCGTTGACGTACTTGGTCTGCCCCACCGTTTTCGGCTTGATAGTCTTCTTGAGCGAGTTGGTGAGCAGGGCCTCGGTGGATATCTCCGGAGCCGGCCCCGCACCTCCTTCGCGGACCATTGCGATGGCGTAGTTCAAGTACTGTTCGGTGATATAGTCTCCCTGCCCAATGCGCGTGGCCAGGTCCTTCAGTACGCGCTCAACCTGAGCCACGTCCAGAGCTGGACCTTCGAGCAGAACCTTGTCACCGCGCGCAACGATCTTGACCGGGAAGCGGGTCTCGATTATCCGCAGAAAAACATCGTTCTGACCGAACAACATTCTCTGATCGATGCCCTGGACGTCAAACGTCAACGATCTTTTGTCTTCCAACTCCACACCCATATCAGTTTTTCCGAATCAATCCTTCTTTCTAATGGCCAGACCCAACTCGTCCAACTGCGCCTGTTCGATATACGAAGGCGCGTTGTCCATAAGCGAAGTGGCGTTGGCCGTTTTTGGGAAGGCGATTACATCCCGAATGCTGTCGCGGCCTATCATAAGCGAGACCAGCCGGTCGAGGCCCAGCGCTACTCCAGCGTGGGGCGGCGCGCCATATTCAAGTGCCCGCAGCAAAAAGCCGAACATACTGTCCGCACGTTCCGCATCAATGCCAAGAATGGCCAATATCTTCTCCTGTAAATCACGCCGGTTAATGCGCTGTCCGCCCGAGGCTATTTCCCAGCCGTTAATCACCAGATCGTACTGAAGAGCTTTAGCCTGTCGCCAGGGGTGATTCGGGTCCGAGGCCGGAATCGAAGTGCTGAAACCTTCCTCGACCTTGGCCACATCCTCTTCGATCGGATGAGACACAATATTGTGCATAGCCTCGAATCGGCCCGTTTCATCGTCGTAGTCAAACATCGGGAAATGCGTCACCCATAAAAACCTGAACCGGCTTTCGTCAATAAGGCCGTGCTTTTTGCCCAGGTGCAAGCGCAACTGGCCGAGGATTTCTTCGGTTTTTCCCGCCTTGTCGGACACAAGGAATAAAGCGTCTCCAACCCCGGCCCCGGCCTTTGCCACCAGCTTATCCTTAACCTCGTCGCCGAGGAATTTTAGTATCGGCGATTTGTCTCCACCTTCGGCCCTGAGAACATAAGCCAGGCCTCCGGCGCCAAACTCCTTGGCCAACGCCGTCAGCTCGTCGATTTGCTTGCGCGAATACTTCCCGCCCTCTGGCAGGACAATGCCCTTGACCACGCCGCCGGAAGCTACGTTGCCGGCGAACACTTTGAAATCACAGTCGGCGACCTCCGCTGAGAGGTCAACTATTTCCATGCCAAAGCGCAGGTCGGGTTTGTCGATCCCCCAGCGAGCGATAACTTCCTCATAGTCGTAGCGAGGGAACGGAGTCTCGACTTCGACGTCAAGGACTTCCTTAAAAACGGCCTTCATCAGCCCCTCGGTAACCGTCCAGACATCCTCCGGTATGACGTAAGACATCTCCATATCAATCTGGGTGTGTTCCGGCTGACGGTCGGAGCGGAGGTCTTCATCGCGAAGGCACCGGGCCAGTTGAAAATAGCGATCAAACCCGGAGATCATCAGAATCTGCTTTAGCAGCTGGGGCGATTGCGGCAGCGCGTAGAACCTTCCCGGATACACCCGGCTGGGGACCACGTAATCGCGAGCCCCTTCAGGGGTCGACCGGATCATCAACGGCGTTTCGATCTCCAGAAAATCGACCGAATCCATATAGTTGCGGACGGCCATGGTGGCGCGGTGACGAAGCCTCAGCGCTTCCTGGAGCGGCTTGCGCCGCAGGTCGAGATAACGGTATTCCAGTCGAAGCACCTCTTTGGCGTTAGTATCGTCGACAATCTCAAAGGGAGGTGTTTTGGATTCCGAGAGGACGTGGAATTCCTCCGCGGCTAACTCTATCTCGCCGGTAATCATGTTGGGGTTGACCGTCCCCTCCGGGCGCGCTTGAACAGTACCGACAACGGCCACGACGAACTCCGAACGTGAACGCTCGGCTTCGGCCAGCATTTTCGGGTCCAGAGTCTGGGGATTTATAACCACCTGCGTTATACCATAGCGATCCCGCAGGTCAATAAAAAGCAATCCGCCGAGGTGCCGATCGCCGTTGACCCAGCCGTTTAGCCGGACTTTGGCGTTGACATCGGTCGCTCGAAGTTGACCGCAATTGTGAGTTCTCTTCAGTTTTGAATAAGGGGGCACCGCGCTAATCTTAACCTCCTGTTACTTATAGCCTTATCGGTAGAAATCGTCGAAAGTTGAGATTACTACCCCTGGGATGACAGCGAAATAAATAGTATGCCTTTTGACCCTGGAAGTCAAGCGAGGGATATATCGTTCGCTTCAGACCGGCAGACATCCCGGGAGGTTCCGATCGGGGGGTTGACAGCCGGAATCCCAGACTATAGATTTAGGACGAGTTTACCAAAGGTGTCGCCCGTCGGGGGGTCGCCCCCTCTGCCCCCGGTTGAGCCCCGTTGGTAAACTTTATTTTTGGCCCGGGAATCAGTCTTTTGTAACCTCAAAACCGGCGTCAACCCAGGCTTTCAGCCCACCGTCAATATTACAGGCGTTTTTGTAGCCGACCGAGCTTAGATAGGCAGCTGCCCGGCTGCTCCTTTGCCCTACTGCACATAGACAATAGATGCTGACATCGCGATCCTTAGGAAGCAGGTCGAGAGCGTATTCGAGACTGTCGAGGGGAATTCGACTGCTGGTGAACGACAGATGGACCCGCTCGTACTCTGCAGCCGCACGAACGTCGAGAAGATACAGCGCGGTATCGGCCTGAGCCAGGTCTCGCAGGGTTTCGACGGATATGTTCCTGTCGGCCGGACTATCAGAGCAAGCCAGAAGAATCAGAGCGGCTCCGAGAGCCGTCCCGAGAAGCCGGTTCAGGAACCTTCCTGCATGGTTTGAAAGCTGAAGATCTTCCATTTGCCGTTTCGCTTGTGCAACCCAAAGGCTGTACGGTAGCCGCGCGACGCATCTTTGTCGACAAATGTAACTTCTACTGTCGCCGTTTCGCCCATAATCTGGGCTTTGTTGACGATACGTTGAAGGCTGAACCAGACTTCTTTGGTCTTTCCATCGTTGGTCAGGTCTTCCAAAATTTCCTGAGGATCGTGAAAAACCCTTGGCTCGTCGGTCTGGAAAGCGTAATCATCGCCGCTGGATCTCATTAATTCCGGAAGATCCAGAATGTGGGCCAGCGCCGCCTGATCGTTTTCCTCCATAGCGCCGAACATGGCGATTACGACCTGACGCGGGTCTTCCATATCCAGGTCGGAGCAACCGCCGAAGAGCGAGGCCGACAGCAGTATCAAACCGGATAGTACCAGAAAGCAGAGTTTCCTCGTCATGGCTTAGATTCCCCCTGTCAAAGTGATCCTATGACTCTCCCCGAGATCTGCGGCGGGAGTGAAGGCGTATGATAGTTGCATATTGTTGTAGTCGAAACCGACTCCCATTGAGAGCCCAGCCAGGCCGTCGTCGGAATCATCGGCTCGATAGTTAGAGCCGAAACTGTTCCATCCGACTCGGATGTACAGCGGCTGGAGCTCGTAGTATTCGGCCCCTACTGCGAAATCAATGTCGTTGTCGAGAGGCACGATAACATCGCCCACGAACATCAACGGTAAACCTTTGGGTTTTGCCGAACCGCCGCTGCGGAGAGTAATGGGCAGGCCGTCTTTCTCCCCCTCGCCCAGACTTGATAGCTGCGCGCCCAGGTTCTGAACCATGACTCCGGCCGTATAGCGGCCTCGATCGGTAGAATAACGAGCACCGATGTCGAAGGCGATGCCCATAGCGGAATAGTCCTGGATGCTCTCGCGTATGAACTTGGCGGTGGCCCCGACGCTCAACAGCCGGGTCTGGCGCATGGCAAAAGTAGCCGCCAGAAGAAAATCTCCGCCGCCGAAATCGCCGGTCACATTGCCCTGGAGGTCCGTTTCGGTGAACGTACCGTAGTTGAGATAGCTGGCGTAGAAACCGAGCGTTTGTTTCTCATTGAGGGGTCGAATGTACCCGACAAAGCCCGACTGCATATCCACGAAATAGTTGTGGTAACCCAACACATAGCGGCTGGATTCCAGCGTAGCTATTCCCGCCGGATTATAATACAGCGCGGTTTCATCGTTGGCGAGGCCCGTGAAGGCTCCTCCGAGAGCAACCGGCCTTGCCCCTACATTTATCTTTAGAAACGAAAAGGCGCTGGTGCCGGCGCTTGAATTGACCTCGCCGGCCTGAACGGAGCCGATCGCCAGAACGGCCATAATAAGGGCTGCGCTTCGAAGCAGGTGCGACCGAAAGATGCTCATTGCTTTTTCCTAACTAATTGTATATTCGGAGGCAGCGACGCCGGCGGCGTCCCGGACCTCAATTGTCGTCTACCAGGATTTGGTGGTCTTGTTAATGACCGCTTCCACCAGTCTCTCTCCGGCCAGCAACTGACCGTCTTCCTCGGTTTGTTCGCTGGCGTTGTAGGCACCTTCCTGCGTCATCCGTTCTTTCCATATTTCGGACTGATCCTGAGGGTTTCTGAGAGTGATTTCGAACGCCATGACAATCTTGTACTCTTCGACCTGATCATTCTCATCAAACTTCTCCACGACCCGGTCGTATTTCAGGAGCGTCCCGGCCAGAACGGCGTCAGCCCCCTCCAGGGGCACAATCTTGAGATTACCGTCTGAGATAAAAGCATCGATTATTACTTCGGTGAGGCGGTCGGTCAGGCCGTACTCCTGAGTCTGGTTTTCAAACGGCTCTACAGCGATAGTGCTTATGTCGGATTTGCCTTTGGGATTAAAAGTATAAACACCACACCCCAGCACCGCCTGGAGCAGGAAAGCCGAAAGAACAACTGTAAGTAGTCTGGCTCGCATAGGCTCTGCCTATTAAACCCTTCCGGTCAGGAGACGTTCCCTAAAATGCGGCGGTTAACCACCGGTTTGCCTCGCTTGACAACTCTTGAGACCAGGTTCACGCCATAATGGTAGGGCAGTTCCCGGTAGTCGGCCATGTCCCAGACAACCATGTCCGCTTGACGTCCCGCCGCCAACTGGCCAATCTTGTCGCCACGGTCAAGCGCAACGGCGGCGTTAACGGTCACCGCGCTGAGAGCTTCGGCCGCTGTGAGTCTCATCTGTACCGCCGCCAGCGAGATTATCATGGGCAGAGATTCACTGAAACTGGAGCCTGGGTTGCAGTCGGTGGACAAAGACACCACCACACCTCTTTCGATCATATTCCGGGCCGGAGCGTACTGCTTGCCGCCCAGAGAGAAGGTCGTTCCCGGCAGAAGCACGGCGACCGTCCCCGAAGCTGCCATTGCTTTCATACCGGCCTCGGAGATATAGACCAGATGATCGGCCGAAACGGCCTTCAAGTCCGCAGCCAGTTCGGCGCCGCCGGTTGACGCCAGTTCCTCGGCGTGAAACTTCAATTTCAACCCGGCCTTGGCGGCGGCCGTCTGAATGCGCCGGGACTCCTCGATATCAAACACTTCCTCTTCGCAGAAAATGTCGGAGAATTCAGCCAGGTTGTCTTTCACGACCGCCGGAATCATTTCTTCGATCAGGAGAGAGATGTACTCTTCACGCTTGTCTCTGTACTCGTCGGGGACTTCGTGAGCGCCGAGAAAAGTAGGCACGATGTCCATCGGGTGAACGGCGTCCAGATCCCGAAGCACTCTCAGAGACTTGATTTCCGACTCCGTCGACAAACCATAACCCGACTTGCCTTCGACCGTAGTCACCCCGTGCGAAAGCAGCATATCCAGACGTTTGTGGGTGTTGGCGGTGAGGTCGGCCGACGACGTCTCCCTTAGATCCCTTACCGATGATCGGATACCGCCCCCGGCCCTGGCGATCTCCTGATAAGTGGCGCCTTCAAGACGCATCTCAAACTCTTTTTCGCGAGTGCGGGCAAATACGGGATGCGTATGGGGGTCGATCAGTCCGGGCGTCACGACTGCACCCTCGGCGTCGATCACGGTGCATCCTTCGGCCAGGGAGACTCTGCCCTGGACCTCGTCCGAGGAGCCGACCGCGAGGATTTCTTCGCCGGCCGCAGCAATTCCGCCGTTCTCGATTATCCCCAAATCGCGCATGGATTTGCCGACCCGGGGCACCGGGCCCTGCATGGTAATCAACTGACCGATGTTCTTAATAAGAATCGTAGCTTTTTTTTCTGGTGGCATGGCTCCAAATATACCTTATGACGACAGCAGGTCAATCTGATTCTGTAATTCGATAAGCGAATAGAGGGCCGATGCGATTTGCCCGCGGATCGACAGCCCCGGCCAGTTGAGGATCGTATTCACCGAGGGGACGGTCGAGCACCAGCCAGTCCGCACCTTCATCGATCATCCCCCGTACACCATCCAGGGTGACGTCGCCCCGGACCGGCCAGCCGTGACGATTAAGTTGGTAGAGCCGGATCGCCATCGTAGATTCCTCGACCATGACCAGTTCATCCCGTTCGATCACCTGATCCACCGTGCTTCGTATCGCGTCGTATTTATCCTGCAACCCGAATCGGGGAGCCACCCGGACGCAGGCGCCGACGGGAGCAATCACGGCCAGGGCTACGGCCAGGTACTTTCTCCAGCCGGTCCTCTCAAAAAGTAGCTTCAGACCAAAACCCGACAGAACGGCAAGAGGTGCGACTATTATCAACGTGTAGTAGTCGTGAGAGCCCGAATGATGGGACACCGGCACGAACGCAATGTAGGCGGCCACAATCCATACCAGGTAAAAGCGGGTTGCCTGGTGCCGCACAGAACGGTAACATCCGTAAACAAAGGCCGGCAGCAAGGTCCATCCGATCCAGAGCTCAAACGGCCATTGAAGAAACAGTTTCTTGTAGAACCAGATTTCGCCCAGCGGCCGATAGAATATCTCCAGCAGGTGTCCCATGTAAAAGGCCGGACTGCCGTGAAGCTCGTTCAGGTGCCGGGCATAGAGGTACCAGAGCAGGGTCAGCCCGAACGTCACGATCACGAAACCGAACATGGTGAGGCCCGCTTTCGTGCGGCTGTCTCGTTCACGATACAGGAGCAGAAGCATCGGCAGGCAGAGCGACAGTCCCAGCGGTTTGATGCAGGCCGAAAGGATCAGCGCCGCGGCTGATACGCCCAACACACCCCAACCGCCCTCCTGTGTGTGGCGAACGAAAAGATAGAGGGACATCATGAGAAACAGCAGCATCCAGACATCCGGCATGATTTTGTAGCTGTAGAAAAAAAACAACGGCGAGAAAGCCAGAGTAACGGAGCTCCAGGCGGCGACGTCCTCACCAGACAGCCTTCGCACCGCCAGGAAGAAAAAAAGGATCGCCAGCATCCCCCCCGCCGTGGTCAACAACCTGGGGACGAAATGGTGCGGTCCAAAGACAAAATACAGCATCGCCCCGGAGTAATTGTAGACCGGCAGTTCACTGCCGGTGATGCCCTCACCGCTCCCCCGCTGATTACAGCGCGGCTGAAAAAAGTTGGCATCCTCCTGGAAGTAGTTCAGAGTAATGGCGGCGGTGTCGGACTCGCGCCATTGATGGTACCCGTTGGGCGGGGCGTTCAGACGGTACAAATGCAGCAGAAAAAAAACAAGAAGACCGGCATAGAGAATATACCGGTTCTTCTTGTCATCAAATATGATCACTTTGTTCTTGATCTTTGCTCTCAGCTGAGCTGGGTCCGTTTATTTCTTCTTCATCATCGGGATTTTCACCTTGTGCTTTTTCGCAAAGCCGATAGCGTCTTTGTAACCGGCGTCGACGTGACGCATAATGCCGGTACCGGGATCGTTGGTGAGTACGCGGTTCAGGCGCACGCCCATCTCCTTGGTACCGTCGGCAACAATCACCAGCCCGGCGTGCGTGGCCAGACCGATGCCTACCCCACCGCCGTTGTGAATCGACACCCAGCTAGCTCCCGAAACAGCGTTGAGCATGCCGTTAAGCAACGGCCAGTCGGCGATCGCATCGGAACCGTCGCGCATAGCTTCGGTCTCGCGATAGGGCGAGGCAACTGAACCACAGTCGAGATGGTCGCGGCCGATCACGATCGGCGCGGAGATTTTGCCCTTTTTGATGTAGTTGTTCATGATGTCGGCAAACTCCGCCCGCTCGCCGTAACCCAGCCAGCAGACGCGAGCCGGAAGACCCTGAAAGGGAATCTTCTCGCGCGCTTTATTGATCCAGCGAACCAGCGAGCGATTGTGCTTGAATCGATCCAGCACGATCTTGTCGGTAATATCGATATCTTTCGGATCGCCCGACAGGGCCACCCAGCGGAAAGGTCCTCGACCTTCGCAGAAAAGCGGCCGCACATAGGCCGGCACGAATCCTGGAAAGGCGAAAGCGTTCTTGAGGCCGCCGGTCTCGGCCTGTCCTCGAAGATTATTCCCGTAGTCGAAAACTACCGACCCGGCCTTGAGGAATTTCAGCATCGCACCGCAATGCTTCGCCATCGACTTGTAAGAGCGCTTAATATAGTCCTGCGGGTTCTTCTTGCGCAGCCTGGAAGCCTCGGTAACAGTGTAGCCTTCGGGGATGTAGCCGTTGAGTTCGTCGTGAGCCGAAGTCTGGTCGGTAACAACGTCCGGCACGATGCCTCGGCGAAAAATCTCCGGGAAGATCTCGGCAGCGTTGCCGACCAGGCCGATCGAAATCGGTTCGCCGGAGGCCGTGTGTTCCTTGATCACCTTGAGGGCCTTGTCGAGCGTCTTGACCTTGACGTCGCAGAAGCCGATCTTGACACGGCGGTTGATGCGGGACTCATCAACCTCGACACACAGGATCGAGGCCCCAGCCATGGTGCCGGCCAAAGGCTGGGCGCCGCCCATACCACCCATGCCGCCGGTAAGAATCCACTTGCCGGTCATATCGCCTTTGAAGTGTTGGTCGCCGATGGCCGCGAAAGTCTCGTAGGTACCCTGGATGATCCCCTGCGTACCGATGTAAATCCAGCTACCGGCGGTCATCTGCCCGAACATCGTCAAGCCCATCTTGTCGAACTGCCGGAATTTCTCCCAGTTGGACCACTGCGGCACCAGGTGCGAGTTGGCGATCAGGACCCGGGGGGCATAATCGTGGGTCTGGAAAATACCAACCGGCTTACCGGATTGAACCAGGAGGGTTTCATCGTTTTTGAGCGATTTCAGCGATTTGACAATCCCGTCGTAGCACTGCCAGTTGCGGGCGGCCTTGCCGGAACCGCCGTATATTATGAGTTCTTTGGGCTTTTCGGCGACTTCGGCATCGAGATTATTATTGAGCATGCGCAGAGCGGCTTCCTGATGCCATCCCTTGCAGGAGAGCTTGAGGCCGCGCTTGGCTTTGACGGATTTGGGGGGCATAATCCACTCCTTGGCTTCAATTCAATTAGGCCGAATATACGCTAAGCTACATTTCTAGTCAATCGTAGTAAATCGCAGCCTTTCGGACTTGGAGGCCTCTTCCTCTTTGCCTATAATAGGCCAAGTTTGACTGTTAAGGGAGAAGAAGATGCACAAGGACTTTCAAGATATATTTGCCGCTCCCGGCGGTGACACAATACTCAGGTACGAAGGTGACCTCGACGCCGACCGCTGGACCAACGGCAAGCTCGTTGACGAAGCCGGCAGCCTGAGCCACGACGTAATAGGGGGCGTCCCCCACCTCGCCGGGGCCAAAGCCGATCCGTGGGGCGACGACAAACAGGTCGAAGAGCACATGAAGCGGCTGAATTCGTCCCGCTCGAAAGTGATCGAAGCCAACCACGACAATTTGATCAACTCCTGGCCACCCAAGCCGGACTTCATCGAACAGCTCACCGAGATTGCCAACGGAGGCGGGCGGGTGCTCGATGTCGCCTGCGGAGCCGGCGGGGGGTTTTCTCCCCTGTTGCTCGAAGCCAACCCTGACATATCCCTATTGATGGTTGATCTGGGCCGTTGGCTTCTGAGCGAGTGGCAGACATTTGGCAAGAAGCAGAACTGGTCGAAGTTGAGCGCGGCGCAGGCCGACCCTACCAAACTTCCGATCCGGCCGGAAACATTCTCAGCGGTCGTTAATTTCGGCGGCATGTCGAAC
>JAAERE010000310.1 GCA_024230675.1 bacterium
ATACATCCCGAGTTCTCCAGCCCTTATCCGGATGGGGGTAGAGTCATCTGGGCAAGTAACTTAGGGGAAGTGCTCAAGATCAACCCGGAAGGCGAGATGCTTGAATACATCGACAGGATTGAAAGCTATCCCGCGATGTGGCCCGATGTATTTGGTGAGAAGTTGTCTGAAATGAGTTGCCAGGAGGCTGTTGATTTTCTTGTACCCTTATTGCCTCCCGATGCAGAGCTCCGGGAGGGCGAAGCTCCCGCTGGAACCAGCGGAGTCTTCCCCATTCTCGGCAGCGATGGGATACTGTATCAGGCACTTGAGCAAAAGATCGTTGCCTACGGCGACGAAATCGAAGGGGATCGGTTCTCTCCCATTGAGGTCAAGCGGCAATATGAGATTCCTGCCGAAGTTCTCCCGCGAGAATGGGACAAACTCATGGCCATGGTCATGACTTACGATGGAATGCTTGCCTTTGCTACCAACTATGGCCTTGTCGGAATTATCGATCGCAACTTCGAGAACGCTCAATACCTACAACTGGTAGATGGAAACGAGTACATCTACAACTCCATTGCCGCCGATGAAGATGGCGGGATATACGTGGTAACGCACAAGGCCATGTATCGAGTGCAGTGGACCGGGGAAAAGCTCACCATCGATGAGAGTGAAGGCGGATGGCGAGCGGAGTACGGAACGGGCAAACCTTCGTCAATGCAGGTCATGACTACAGCTGGTTCAGGGTCAACGCCCACGCTCATGGGCACCGGCGATCAGGACAAGTTCGTGGTCATCACGGATGGCGAGGAACTTATGAACATCGTTCTCTTCTGGCGGGACGAAATCCCTCCTGACTGGGAACAATTGCCCGGCACCAAGTCCCCACGGATCGCCGCGCAGGTACCAATCACCTTTGGCGATCCGGACCGGCAAAGATCATTCTCCGAGCAATCTACGCTGGTGAGAGGCTATGGCGCCTTCGTGGTGAACAACGAACTCCAGAGCTGGTTTGACAAGAATTTGGAGAACTCCCTGCTCAGCGGCGAGCCGGACGTCGCTCCGTATGGATGTGAGAAATTCGAGTGGGATCCCGAAACCCGAACGCTACAGTCGGTCTGGTTCAACCAGGAACTGAGTTTCCCGAACGCGATTCCAGCCATGAGTTCAGCCACAAACCTGATTTATGCAATCGGACAGCGAAATGGGGTATGGACACTGGAAGCTGTCGACTGGGATGCAGGGGAATCCGTCTGGCATTACGAAATAGGCGATCGCTCCTATCATAATTCCCTTTTCGCTGCGACGGTGATCGGCCCCGACGAGAGTATCTACTACGGGACATTCATCGGATTGATGCGTATTAAACCGTAATGGCTATAGTGCGACAAATGAAAACGACTACAGGAGGCACTAATGGCAATCAGGTATGAAAAAGAGGGACACGTTC
>JAAERE010000311.1 GCA_024230675.1 bacterium
AACAGGCCGGGACTGTAAAAAGGGTCCAACAGTTGTGTCTCACGCCGACGATGAGACACTGGCGATCTGGAGCCTTCGGTACGACTCGCCGTCACGCAGTCGCAGAAAAGACTTGTATGGTCGAGAGGCCAGGGCTAGATTGTCAATGGTAGTGGGGACTTCTCATCATGACTCAGACCAACGTTTCGAAAGCCCTTGTGCTCGTCGGATTGACTCCGGCACGGGTTCGCAGGATGCTCTGAGATTAGCTGATCAATATCTGCGATAAAGTCGTTGGTCCAGTCCGCTATGTGACATGTCGGACAGTGGAAGTGTCGACTCTGACACTGTTGCGCTATGGAATTCGCGTGCGAATTGGCTGCCTGAAATCACTGCCCTGGTGCAGGTTGTTATGGATCGCTACGTATTGACATGGTCTTCTACGGGGGCGGGAAGCGAGGTGATGCTCACAAACAGCTTTTGGAGGGTTGGCGACGGCAAAACGTCGCAAGTCATTAGATGTTGAAAGGGACAGTTCTGGAAACATCGCTCGAATCACTCCGGACGGTGTTCAGGACTGGAGACATGAGAGGAGTATGTTATGTGGAAGAAAGCAGTTAGGCTGGTACTGTGTTTCGTTCTGATTATGGCCCTGTTTCCGCATGAGTGTTTGGGGTTGTGTGTTTCAGTGCTATGCGCAGCACAAGGCGCCAAATACAGTCTTATCGGAATGTTGGTCCCGGGTTTGGGCTGGGCTTGCGTTGGCATAGGCATTGCGTGGGGCGTGGCAAGTGTAGCAGCAACGGCAGCAGATGTAGACCCGCCCGTCACAAACGTAGCGCAAATAGATTATGTGGCAACCTACCCCGGCGGTGAGAGCACAGAAAGCGTTCACCCGCGGGACATCATTCAGATAGTAGGTACCGCCCCGGGATCATTCGAATACGTTCCGTCACAGAACAGGGTTCTCATTGGAAACGTCAAGGCAACAGTGCTAAAGGTCGTCTCTATGCAAAAGACGCTCGTGGTTATAGTCCCTCCGGGTGTTAATCCGGGCACAGTTGATTTGACGGTTGAGAATTCGATCGGCGTTAGTTTTGGCTATGCGCTGAATGTGACCAACATCGGGAATCTATCCGTTCCTGCCCTGGGGTCTGGCGCCGCGTACCAGCTCGCCCATACTTTCGGAGTAGCAACCCGAGATTTCTTTGTTGCCTTTGACAATCTGGCAGCGGCAACCCCTGAACTACAGGCGCAAGAATTGCCGAACATGGATTCCGTGAATGTTTGGCTGGATGCGTATTTCGCATACATAGACACGGCGTCTCCCGGTATGCTGGCGCAAATTGACTCAATCATCCTGGAGGGGGATGTGGATGTAATTGGGCAGACGTATGAGTGCATTGACTCGCTGCGGTACAGTTATGGTGTTCCCACCTTCCACGACCGGCGTACGGGGATTGTGCTAATAGTGGTATTAATCGCGTTAGCGGCCGTTATCGTATATCGGAGGCGAGGGGCGGTCGTGAAGTGAAGTAGCGAGGCATAGTCCCCGGGGGGGGCCGGCTGTTACGCTATCGCACCTAGTACCCTCTTTCCGCATCCACACGCCCGGAGATGTCGTCTCCCTGTAGAATGCCATTGATCAACTCCGCCAGGGCTGTGGCCCGCAGGGTCTCGATGTTGGCGCAATGGCCGGCCATGTGCGGAGTCATGACGACGTTTGACAGTTCGCCGAAAGGATATTCGGAAGGCCGTTGGTCAACTCGCGAGGACTCATCTCGGGGATACATATACCAGACATCCAGACCCGCGCGTATGCGCCCGGACTTCAGCTCCTCGTAGAGCGCCTTCTCATCGACTATCGCCCCGCGCGATACGTTGACGACAATAGCATCGTCTGGAAGGGCTGCCAGTTGCGACGGGCCGATCATACCGTCGGTCTCGGGGGTGCGGGGGAGACATAAGAACAGAACATCGGCAGTCGGCAGGAGCGAAGAGAGTTCGTCGGGTGTGTGCAACTTGATGATCCCGCCCGCCGATTCCGACGCCCGAATCGCGTGAACCGACATTCCGAGTGAGAAACAGCCGCGTGCTACCCGACGTCCGACTGCGCCGTATCCGAGAATGAGCGCCGTGCGGTCTTCCAGGAGCAGGGGGCGGTCTGACTCGTAACGCGGCGTCCAGTCGTGCTTACGGAACTTCTGATCCGTATCGATCAGATCTCTCGCGGTGGCAAGCATTAGCATGATTGCGGACTCGGCGGTCGGAGCGGCGTTGTGGTGGATGTTATAGACGGCTATGTCCTTGAATTCCAACATCAG
This sequence comes from bacterium, assembly GCA_024230675.1. Classification (GTDB taxonomy): domain Bacteria; phylum Zixibacteria; class MSB-5A5; order GN15; family FEB-12; genus JAAERE01. The sequence goes on from JAAERE010000311.1 coordinate 2,304, forward strand.
GTCGCGCGTGGCGTACGGCAGCCCGGCCCAGGGGATGATTAGGGCCTTGAGCTGGTTGCTGGCTTCGATGTGCTTCCGTTCCGGCACCCCGGCCACGAGGACTTTGCAGTCGGCAGTGACTTCGCAGTCGGCAGTGACTTCGCAGTCGGCCACGTCATCGCCGATTTCTCCCGATGTCACCCGCACCGAACTGTCCACTTTTTCGGCAAACACCCGCGCGGCCTCAT
>JAAERE010000312.1 GCA_024230675.1 bacterium
CTGAAGCTGGTCAATCTCGTCTGTCAACCTATCCCTCCACAATACTAATGTTCACAACCGTGCTGATGATTCTCATTATATGCATTGGGGTCGGTTGCTATCGAAGGTGTCACAACTTTGACCCTGTTCTGCCGGAATAGATCAACTGCCAATTTCCCAAATCCCTTCTATCATCACTTACTCAAAGGTTTATCATCTCATTGTTCAACAGTAAGCTAGTATCGGTTTTAATTCTGGATTGGGTACCTATTCATGGCTATGGCAATCGTCTTCTCCCCCACCACAGGTCTGATCATTAGTTATAATCGAGAGATTACCAGCAACCAGATCTTCCACTACAGGTTTTATCTCGGGACGCTGGGAATCAATATATACGTTGATTCCAACCTGATTGAATCCCATCAACGGCCGCATCCCAATACCACTAACTATAAGAGCATTTACATTTAAACCTAACAGGTTATTGACAGGCTCCATTCAGCCACCCTGAACATGCTCCACGTTGGGTACAACAGTCACATTGGAGATCGTACCATC
>JAAERE010000313.1 GCA_024230675.1 bacterium
CAGCGTCTGCGCGCCGAACAGCGTCTGCGCGCCGGCGCTGCGGTCGGGCTGGAGGGCCTCGACCACCTTCTCGAAGGGCAGATCCTGGTGGGCGTAGGCTCCCAGCGTCGACTCGCGCAGCCTCGCGACAAGCTCCCGGAAAGGCGGATCGTCGGCAAAGTCGCTGCCGAGCGCCAGGGTGTTGACGAAGAAGCCGACCAGCTGCTCGATCTCGTAGCGGTGACGGTTGGCGATCGGGGTGCCGACCACCACCGCGTCGGCTCCGGTGTGACGGTGAAGCAAGGTCTGGTAGGCCGCCAACATGGTCATGAACAGCGTCGCCCCCTGCTCGCTCGCAAGACGACGGAGCGCGTTCGAGGTGGTTTCCGAAAGCTGCAGGAAGCGGTAGCCGGCCCACGGCAGCTCGCCCTCCCGCCGGGGATGATCCAGAGCCAGCCCAACCGCTGGCGGCGGGGATCCCAGGTGCTGCCGCCACCAGATCAGCTGACGCTCCAGCTCCTCGCCCCCGGTTCGGCGCTCCGACAGCCAGCGCCGCTGCCAGACGGCGAAGTCGGCGTACTGGAGCGGCAGCGGCGGCAGCGGCGCGGCCTCGTCCCCAGCAAGGAGCGCACTGTAGAGCGCGATCAGCTCGCGGACCACGATCGCGATCGACCAGCCGTCGAAGACGATGTGGTGGGTGTTGATCAGCACGACGTGGTCGTCGTCGGCGAGCCGCACCAGGGTGGTGCTGAACAGCGGTCCCCGCACCAGGTCGAAGGTGCGGCCCATCTCGCGGCGCAGCAGATGCCCGACCGCCGGCTCGCGAGCCTCCGTCGCCAGGGCGGTGAGATCGACCAGCGGCATCGGGTGCTCTCCGGGCGGGGCGATCACCTGGACGGGCTCCTCACCCTCCAGCGCGAAGGTGGTGCGCAGGACCTCGTGGCGGCGGACGATCTCCGCGAAGGTGCGGTGCATGGCCCCACGATCGAATGCGCCCGCGAAGCGCAACGGCACGTGGTTGTTGTAGGCGGCGTTCTCCGGCTCCATCTGGTGGACGAACCAGAGCCGTTCCTGGGAAAAGGAGAGCGGAATCGGACCTTCCCGCTCCACCGCCACCAGCGGCTCTTGCACCGCCCCGCGCTCGGCGGCGGAGAGCCGCTCGAGCTCGGCCGCCATCTCGGCCACGGTCGGATGTTCGAACAGCAGCCGAGGTCCGATCTCGATCCCGAGCAC
>JAAERE010000314.1 GCA_024230675.1 bacterium
CAAAGCTGCTGAAGGAACGGCCGACGAAAAGGCCAAAAAAGAAGACACCGAGTAGATTTTCGATATTGAGCCCGCCTCACGCTATGGGGCGGGCTTTTTTTGTGGCGAAGCCACTTTTGTGACCAATTCTATGCGTACCACAATTGCAGTAATCCTTCTCATCGCCTGTTTGTTCGGTTCACTGATGGCCCAAGAGCCGGAGGTCGATGATCCCCCATCGATTGACTCGGCGGAGACGGTTGAGGTGCGGGACGCTCGCTATGTGGTGAAAATCGACCGGCTGAAGGTTACCGACGGCGGGGTCTACGACACACTCGACATTATCCTGGACTCTTACGGAAGTACTGTTGGTGGGTTTGATCTCAAGATTGCCGCCGACAGCCCGTTTCTGGAGATCACGGAAGTCCTGAAGGGGGAGATTCCGGATTCGTGTCAGTGGGAGTTTTTCAACGTAAGAAGAATCACGGCTGGGGGAGTGGAGGGGGAACCTTCGACCCTGTGGAAAATCACGGCGCTGGCCGAGTTCATGACGGACTCCACCGAAGTCCCCTGTTACGGGTTCGACCGCCCGGCTTCGATGGTGCGGTTAGTAGTGTCGAGCGTCCACGTCGACCAGGTCCAGGATATGTCGATCCCGATTTTCTTTTACTGGCAGATGTGCGCCGACAATTCGGTCTCCGGCGCCGAGGGCAACCAGATGTTGGTGTCCAAACAGGTCTTCGATTACTACGACGTTGCGCTGGAGAGCAGTCCGGACATATTCCCGACGCGGTTCGGGACGCCGCAGCAGTGCATCAATCCTTCGCTGGTCAACGGCCCGGTTCGAGCGGTGGAGTTCCACAACGGCGGCGTAGAGTTTGAACTGGACATCCGAGAGGATGTCGATTCAGTATCCGATAGCCTATAGCTCGACGCTACTTCAGCAATATCATCTTGACAAGTGTGGACCCGTTCTCAGAACGCAGCCGCGCGAAGTAAATCCCGCTGGCGACCTCGCGGCCGCAGTCGTCCGTTCCGTTCCACGAAACCGAATGCTCGCCTGCGCTTGTTGGCTGGTCGTGCAGTACGGCGATCTTTTGCCCCAGAACATTGTATACGCTTAGTGTCAGGTGTTGGCGCGTGTCGTTGGCAAAGGTCAGGACCGTTTCGTTGTTGAACGGGTTGGGGTAGTTCTGATGCAGGGCGAAACCGGAAGGCAAATTCGGCGGCGTTCCCGGCTCGTCAGCGTCCGTCGGTGTCTGGAATTGATAAATGAGTATCGTGTCGCCGACTCGCCCGGTGAGGCTGAGCAGGGAAGGACTGTCGCCGAGCTCGAAAAACGTCGGTTCACTTAACGTGCGGTCAAGGTCGATTGAGTCGCAGAGCGTGCCCGACCAGTAGTTGAAGGCGATCACTCGATCGGGACCGTGGAAACCGGCGATGTAGTGCTGCGGCTCATAGACGTAGTCCAGCGTGATGCCGGAGATTTCAGTGTACCAATTCTCTGTTACCCCGGTATCCGAAAAACGATAGCAGGCCACGTGGGATTTTTTGTCACCGTAGAGGTTGTGCAGACCGAGTAGGTCTTCGGCGTAACCATAGAAGATCATCTCGTCGTATTCGTAGATTGGGCTGAACTCATCGACAAAGAGGGCGTAGCCGTTGCATCCATCAGAATAGTCTCGCCCTGCCAGGATGCTGGTGCTGTCCTCTACCCAGACGCGAAAGTTATCCGAGGAGCCGGCGTTAGGGTAGCCAGGATCGCTGAAATCATAAGAGTACCAATGGCGTCTGAAAAAGGCCTGTTCCTGTTCATCGGTCCCTTGCAGGTTCCCATAGCGGCCAACTCTGGCCCTGATGGAGTGTCTCAGCCCGACCAGATTGAGATCGTACAGCTTGTGTATCTCTCGGAACTCATCCGCCCAACCCATTGTACCGTAGTAGAAGTGATCGTTTGAGGACGACTCGTACACAAGGCCGGTGATACCGTCGCCGGTTCGACTAAAGGAAATGTCACGGGACAAAACCGAGCACCAACCGGCGCTGGCGATTATCCCTCCGAACGTCATCGGAACTGGAGTAGTCACTACCGTGTCGAACAAAGATCCTTGATTGAGAGCCAGTTTCCCCAGCTGGAAGCCAAGCAGGTCGGCGATAACCGGAGCGGAATGGAGCAAAACATACACTACAACAGAATCCCCGGCAACGTAGTTGATGGACTTGACCGGCCGCCGGTCGTAGTCGATTACCAAGTTCGTATCCACCCCATACCGCTCAATCACTACCTGCTGGTTGGCGGAGTCACAGTAGATGAAACCGGCCAACAGGCCGTCCTCGCTCACAATCGGGTCAACATGAACGTAATTCTCCGCCCCCGGCAGCTGCTGTTGATAGACAACTTGATAGGTCCCCGCCTGAGAGGTGCTGCTCAGGATCAGGATAGCCAAAAGGCAGATAAGAAATCTCATAGCTCAACCCTCCATACCTAAAACTAACTCTCAAGTCCATTTTGTCAACAAGTTTAGCCTCACGGAGGCTTTCGCCCCTGGCTTCATCAGCCAAAACGCTGTGCGTTCGAATTATGTTGACAAAAAAGGTTAAACCGCTAGATTGGCCGAAATTCGCCGCGGTCGCGGCTTTGCAGGAAACAGAATCGACGAGGTTCAGATTTATGCGTCTCTACGAATTCGAAGGCAAACAGCTTTTCAGGCAGTTCAAAATCCCGATCCCCGAAGGCGTTGTGGTCGGCTCGCCCAAAGAGGTCCACGACTCAGTCAGCAAGATGGGCGGCCCGGTTGCGCTCAAATCTCAGGTGCTTACCGGCGGGCGCGGGAAAGCCGGCGGTATCAAGCTGGCCGATGGTCCCAACGAGGCCCGCACGGTGTCCGAGGAGCTTTTCAAGCTCAAGATCAAAGGCTTCCCGGTCGAACGGCTGCTGATCGAGCCCAAGCTTGACATCAAGCAGGAGTATTACATCGGCGTCACGATCGACCGCGCCAAGTACAAGCTGGTGGTGATTGCTTCCGGCGAAGGCGGCGTGGATATCGAAGAGACCGCCGAGAAAGCGCCCGACAAGATCGTCAAAAAAGCGTTTGCGATTGATGACCCGCTATACACGTTCGACGCTCTCCTGATCGCCAAGCAGATCGGCATCCCGCAGGAGCTCATCAAAAAAGGCGCAGCGATCATCCAGAACCTGTTCAAGATGTTCCGAAGCTACGACGCCAAGTTGGTCGAAATCAACCCGCTGGTGCTCACCGGCGAGGGCGAACTTATCGCGGCCGATTCACGGGTGTCGCTCGACGATGACGCCCTGTTCCGCCATCCCGATCTCAAAGAGGCAGGGATCGAAAAGCGGCACGAGGAAGGCGGGCTCACGCCCCGCGAGGACCAGGCCACGGACTGGGGGATTCCCTACCTCGATCTCGAAGGCGATATCGGCATGTTCCCCGGCGGCGCCGGATTCGGCATCATGGGCAACGATTTCATCCACCATTACGGCGGTGTGCCGGCCAATTTCATGGATTCGGGCGGGGGACCTTCGCCGGAGCGCATCGCCAAGATGCTGGTGCTGCTCGATGACAACCCGAACGTCAAGGCCATTTTCGGCGCCCGATTCGGCGGCATCAGCCGCTGCGACGATTTCGCCAAGGGCGTGATCATGTTCCTGAAAGATCACGGGCTGTCCAAGCCGATGGTCATGCGCATGACCGGCAACATGTGGCAGGAAGGTGTCCGGATGTTCGAAGAGTGCAAGAAGGAAGATCCTTCCTTGATGGCAAAAGTTGAGTTCCACGGGATCGAAACCCCGATCGAAGAAATCTCCAAGCGGGCGGTTGAGCTGGCAAAGGAGGCGCAATAATGGCTATCCTGGTTGACAAAAACAGCAACGTGATGATCCAGGGGATCACCGGCGGCGCGGGCAAGTTCCACTCCGGACGGATGATCGAATATGGCACCAATATTGTCGGGGGTACTTCGCCGGGCAAAGGCGGACAGGTCGTGCACGAAAAGCCGGTGTTTGACACCGTCGCCGAATGTGTGCAGGAGACCGGGGCCGAAGTCTCCGCGATCTTCCTGCCGGCGCAGTTTGTCAAGGAAGCTGCGATTGAGGCTATCCGTTCCGGCATCAAATTCCTGGTCGTTATTCCCGAGAATATTCCGATTCACGATATTTTGCGCGTCCGCGAGGAAGCGGTGAAGTACGACGTTACCGTGATCGGCGGCAACACGGCGGGGATTATCACGCCGGGCGAAGCCAACCTGGGCATCATGCCGGATATCGCTTTCAAGCCGGGCCGGGTGGGGACGGTCTCCCGTTCGGGCAGCATTACATATTACGTGGCTGACACGCTGACCCGTTCGGATTACGGCGAGACGACTTGTGTTGGGCTCGGCGGTGATCCGGTGCTGGGCTCAACGTTCGCCGAGATTCTGCTCAAGTTCGAAGAGGACGAGAAGACCAAAGCCGTGGTTATGTGCGGAGAGATCGGCGGGGTGTACGAAGAGCACGCCTGCGATGTCATCCCG
>JAAERE010000315.1 GCA_024230675.1 bacterium
CGATTTACAATGTCGCCGGAAATGACCAGGTACTCCAGGCGTTTGACGCCCAATTCCTGAATCAGATCGCTTTCGAGTTGGGTGCGGTATACCCGCGCCTGGCTCTCGTTTTCCAGGTGGATGTCTGACAGGTGCAGGATGTGAATCCGGCGGTCTGTTTCCTGGGTATATAACTCCCGGTCGGCTTTCAGTTCCGCCACTTCCCTTTCTGTTCGCGCTTCCACGGTGCGGGCCAGTTCTCGCTGTTTTTCGACCAGAGCGCGGTCGCCGCGATAGCGCTCCTCGATGCTCTGGGGGATTATAACCTTCTGGTCGCAATACTGGCAGAGGATATCCAGACGCCCCTCTTTGACCCGCGTCTCGATAGCGGCCCGGTCTTCCACCTCCCGGCCGCAGGTGCAGTATAGGCGAATCTCCTCCCGGATGTCAATCCCCTTGGCCCGCAGGTGGTCGGTCACAAAGCGAATAAAAGTAACCCGGTCGAACTCGCCGAGGCCGGGGTAGAAGTAGATTTCCAATTCCCCGGTGCCCTCCTCGACCTGCTGCATAGAAAAGCCGAGCCGGTTTCCGTTTCGGGAAAACTCGACCGCGTACTTCCATTGACCTTCGCGCCGGAAATAATCGGTGTGGCTCAGGCGCACCACCAGGGTGGCGTAGATGCTTTCGATGCTGCCGGAAAAGCGATAGGCCGCCTCCGTGCGCGGCTGTTCCTCCGGCGGCGGCGGGCGGAGAACGTTGATTTGGCTGGGAAAGACCAGCAAGCCCATTTCACGAAAACAGAGCTTATGCCGGATGAGGAGTTCCGCAGTCGCTTCGAGGATGATTTTTTCCGGCCCCTCGGGCAAACGCTCGAAGCCGGAAAAGGCCAGGTCCCCAATCAAGACAGCCCGCTCGGCTATCGCGCCGATGCCCAACGGGTGATTCCGGGCGGCCACGATGACAGACGAGGCGTATTGGTTGACCAACTCCGGCCGGGTCAGCACCAGCGTTTTATCCGGCCGGGGCTCCAGCCGGTAGACCAGCCCCCGGCCCTGCAAAAGAGCCACCACCGTATCGATCTCGGCTTGCCGGGGC
>JAAERE010000316.1 GCA_024230675.1 bacterium
GACGGCGACCAGCTTGACTCCTTGACCCGAGGGAGCCAGGACCAGGTACGTTTCACATCAGGTTCCAACGGACGAACAACGAGCCGAGATGGCGTCGACTTTGCTTATGACAACGCAGGACGGCGAGCCGAAGACGATCGTTACAGATTCAAGTGGGACTGGCGCGGCCGCCTGTACGAGATCAACGTCAAGCAAGAGTGGCCACCCAGCTCGGATTCTCAGCAGGCCGAGCCGATCATCCCCGCCTTTGCCGACCATCTGGTCCGCTTCGAATACGACGGCCTCGGTCGCCTGGAGAGCAGAATCCACTTTGGGCCCGAGGAAGAAGGCGAACGGCCGCTATATGAGAAGCGCGTCTTCTTCTGGGAGGGCAGCTCTCTGCTGGCCGAGATTGCTTATGACGATCTTGCCGAAACATCGAGGAGGTGGCGAAAGACCTACGTACCGGGTCAGACAGGGCTTGACGATGCCATCCAGGTCCGGATCGAGACAACGACTCCGCCAAGCGACAGGGTTTACACTTTCAGCCGTGACGAGCTAGGCACGGTCCTCGCCGTGACTCTGGAATCAGACCTGGTCGATCCAGACCTCGAGATCGACCCTGAAAACCCACTACTGCTACTCCGTTATTTCTACACACCCTTTGGCGAAGTCCACGTAGAAACCGGGCCCGAGCTTCGTGCAGCCGGCTTCAGCGAAACTGTAATCAGCGTGATTACTGACGGCGGTGAAGTTGA
>JAAERE010000317.1 GCA_024230675.1 bacterium
ACAGTTCAACTAGTTGCATTTTACCTGCCATAATAACACGAAAGACCAAATATATCTCCGAAGCATACTTGCCGCAAGTGAAATTTATCACTTTTTCTGTCCGCCAATCGACCTACAAAAAAGCCCCGCCGAAGCGGGGCCTTTGGTCTTTTGGGGGCGATTCTCAGGTGCGATGAGCCGCTTTGTCTTCGAGCTCCTCCAGACGCTTCTCGGCCGCCACCGCCGCTGTAGTGCCATCGCCCACCGCGTTGGTCACCTGCCGAACCAATTGGGCCCTGACATCCCCACAGGCGTATATACCCGGGACCGAGGTCTCCATCTTGAAATCCGTAATGATGTGGCCGTTGTCGTCTTTCTCAAGTTCCTCGCGCACGACGTTGGAATTCGGCCGGAAACCCAGAAACGGAAACACCGCTCCCACCTCCAGCTTGGAAGTCTCCCCGGTCTTGACGTTCTTGAGCGAAAGATCCGTAACCTTCTGATCGCCGTTGACGCTCTCCACAACCGTGTCCCAAATGAATTCGATCTTGTCGTTGTCAAAAGCCCGTTGCTGGATGATCTTCGCGGCGCGAAGCTGATCCCGCCGGTGAATAACGTATACTTTGGAGGCAAACTTGGTCAGGAAAGCTCCTTCCTCCACAGCGGCATCGCCACCGCCAACCACTGCGATCACCTTGTCGCGGAAAAACGCACCGTCGCAGATAGCACAATAAGAGACGCCCTTGCCGGAGAACTCTTCCTCGCCGGGGACGCCCAGCTTAACCGGAGAGCCGCCGGTCGACAGAATTACGGCCCGGCCTCGATAGACGTTGCCAGAGGCACACCTGGCGACACGATAGTCTCCTTCGGTATAAACCTCTTCGACCTCCTCCATCTCGACTTCAAGACCAAACTTCTTGGCGTGATCGGTGAATTTCATAGCCAACTCGGCGCCGGAGATATGCTCAAACCCCGGGTAGTCCTCGACGTCGCCGGTGATAGCTATCTGGCCGCCCGGGAGATACTTTTCCAAACAGACAGTTTTGCGCTGGGCTCGCGCCGAATACATTCCGGCACACAGACCTCCCGGTCCGCCGCCGACAATCACTACATCATACTCTTTATACTCTTTTTCTTGTGCCATTTAGATATCCCCTGACTTCTTCATATACCAAAACTTTCCTGACGTTCTTTCCGCATACAACAGGACAAGCGACCGATTGTTCACGCCCATTCGGATCAGACGCGCAAGGTAATCAAAATCCGGCCTGGATTCAAGCTCGGCCCCGGCGGCTACCAGTCGATTCCCTTTTGCGCTTCGATACCCGCCTGAAACGGATGCTTTATCTCCTTCATCTCCGTTACCAGGTCTGCCCTCTCGATCAGCCAGTCAGGAGCGTCGCGCCCGGTGATAACGAGGTTCTGATCCTCTGTCCTGGCCTCAAGCAACGCCTCAACCTGCTCCCGGCTGACAAGCTTCAGAGACAGGGCGACGTTGAGCTCGTCCAGGATGACCAGCGGATAATCCCCTGAGCGCATCTTCTCGACCGCCATTTTCAGGCCCTCCCGGGCAGCCTTTTGGTGAACTTCGATATCCTTGTCGTCGTCGATAATTCCCACAAAGCCTTCGCCGACCACATGAAGTTCAACCCAGGGCTCGAGGGCTTTCAAACCCTTCAATTCGCCGTACTTCCAGCTTCCTTTGACGAACTGAACCAGACAAATACGCCATTTATAGCCAACCGCCCGGACGCAGAGTCCCAGCGCGGCAGTGGTTTTCCCTTTGCCGTTGCCGGTATAGACCAGCAAAAGGCCCTGTTTCTTCTCCGAATTCATTTTTTACTCCTTATTGACACCGCAAGGTATGCGATTTGGCCCCCCTTGAAAAGCGAAAACTTCTGTGGCACAGCACTTTGTGGGGCAAAAACAGGGACCGACGTAACCCGGACTTTGGGAAAAAAGTAACAAGATTGTTATTGACTTCTGAGTCTATTTTGTATTATAAATGAGTATGATAGGACCAACTTTGTCGGGGGAACGCGACAGGATGTCAAAGTTGTGACGTTGGTAAATTAACAGGAAGGCGGAGATGCAATTCACCAAAGCGGAAGAATACGGAATGTTCGGTGTCCTCTATCTGGCTGACGCCGACAAATCAAAAGTAATCCCCCTTTCGGAGATCTCTCAAGCTCAGGATATCCCGGAAAAGTTTCTGGCCAAGATTTTTCAGTCGTTGTCCAAAGCCGGCATTGTGCGTTCTCACCGCGGCGTGAGGGGCGGTTTCACGCTGGCCAAGAGCCCGGATCAGATTTCCATGAAAGAGGTCCTCGAGACCATCCAGGGACCTTATCACCTTATGAAGTGCACGGAATCCATGGCCGCCTGCGATCAGAAGAACGGCGATTTTTGCGCCCTGAGAGAGGTCCTGGTCATTGCCGAACAGAGACTTGTCTCCGTGTTTGACCAGTACACGCTGGCCGACCTGGCTATCTGGCAGAAGACACGGACCGATCCTGCAAAGAAGGCCGTTGCGGACCGGTAGAAACGGCTGTTTACTTTCAGGACTATTTCGCTTATCATTTCACCGCCAAAGACGTAAAACGGTGTATGGGAATAAATATGGGTGTTAAGTCTGACCGCTGGATCATTGAAATGTCCCGCCAACACCAGATGATTGACCCTTTCTCGGAAGCTCAGGTCCGAAAGGGGATCAGCTTCGGAGTGTCCTCGTACGGGTACGATATTAGCCTGTCGAACGAGTTCAAGATATTCGACGCATCCGCTCTTGAGGAGTTGGACCCCAAGAACAACGGTCCGGAGCACTTCAGGGATATCAAGGCAGATTCGGTGCTTATCCCGGCCAACTCGTTCATTCTGGCTCAAACCCTGGAGTATTTCCGGATCCCCAGAGATGTGGTCACTATTTGCACAGGTAAGTCAACCTACGCTCGTTGCGGCGTGGTGGTCAACGTCACACCGTTTGAGCCTGAATGGGAAGGTTTTGCGACGATCTCTCTGGCCAATACGGCCCCCTGCCCGGTTCGAGTATACGCGCACGAAGGAATAGCACAGCTGCTGTTTTTGGAGGCCTCGGAGGTATGCGAGGTCTCGTACAAAGATAAAAAAGGAAAATACCAGGGACAGAAGGCAATTACCCTGTCCAAAACGGACAAGGACTGCCGATAACAGCCGTAATTGCTGTTTCTGATACTTGATTAGGAGACTACCGATGACCGAAAAGACAGTTAGTCAGATAGACCGCGGAGCCAGGAAATCTGCCGGACAGCGCCGCATGGTGACTATCGACGGCAACACGGCTGCGGCCTATGTGGCGCACGCAACTAACGAAGTAATTGCCATCTACCCTATCACCCCGTCTTCCAACATGGGTGAAATTGCCGACGCCAAGTCGGCCGCGGGCGACAAAAACATCTGGGGTAGCATTCCGGTGGTGGTCGAGATGCAGTCAGAGGGAGGCGCCTCGGGCGCGGTCCACGGTGCTGTAACCTCGGGCGCCCTGACGACAACTTTCACGGCCTCCCAGGGGCTGTTGCTGATGATTCCGAACATGTTCAAAATCGCCGGTGAAATGACTCCGACGGTGTTTCATGTTTCCGCCCGGGCCGTGGCCACCCACGCCCTGTCGATCTTTGGCGACCATTCCGATGTTATGGCCACCCGTTCCACCGGTTTTGGATTGTTATCCTCCAACTCGGTGCAGGAAGTCATGGACCTTGCCCTGATCACCCAGGCTGCGTCGCTGGCCAGCCGGGTGCCGTTCGTACATTTCTTCGACGGTTTCCGGACCTCGCACGAGGTACAGAAAGTCGAACAGATCACTCCCGACGATATGCGGGCTCTGATTTCCGAAGACATGGTGGCCGGGCAGCGGCAACGGGCCCTCTCCCCTGACCGCCCGACTATAAAGGGCACCTCGCAAAACCCGGACGTTTTCTTCCAGGGTCGCGAGACCGTCAACAAATACTACCAGGCGGCTCCGGCAATCGTCCAGGAAATGATGGACAGATTTGCCAAGGTCGTGGGTCGAGAGTATCATCTGTTTGATTACTGCGGCCATCCCGAGGCCGAGCGAGTCGTTATCATCATGGGAACCGGTGCCGAGGTCGTTCAGGAGACGGTCGATCACCTGGTTGCCAAGGGCGAAAAAGTCGGCATGATCAAGGTCCGCCTGTACCGTCCGTTCGACGTCAAGGCCTTTGCCAAAGCTCTCCCGGCCACGGTCAACAAAATCGCCGTGCTCGACCGCACCAAGGAGCCGGGCGCCGTGGGCGAACCGATGTACACCGACGTTCAGTCGGCGCTCAACGAGGCTCTTCTCGAGGGTTGGACAAACTTCAAGGATCATCCGATCGTGGTTGGCGGCCGTTACGGCCTGGGCTCGAAAGAGTTCAATCCGCCGATGGCCAAGGCTGTGTTCGACAACCTTAATCAGGACGACCCGAAAAACCATTTCACGGTCGGCATCAAAGACGATGTCACCAACCTGTCGCTTGACCCGGATTTGTCGTTTGATATCGAAGGTGACAGTTTCCGAGGCCTGTTCTACGGGCTCGGCGCCGATGGTACCGTGGGAGCCAACAAGAACTCCATCAAAATCATCGGAGAGAACACCGACAACTACGCTCAGGGTTATTTCGTATATGACTCCAAAAAAGCGGGCGCGGTGACGGTATCGCACGTGCGGTTCGGCAAAGACCTGATCCAGAAACCGTATCTCATCAACGAGGCCAAGTTTGTGGCCTGCCATAATTTCTCTTTTGTCGAGAAGTATGAGATGGCGGAGCAGTTGATGGAAGGCGGTACTTTCCTGCTCAACGCTCCTTACGGCGCGAACGAGATATGGGACAAACTGCCGATCGAATTCCAGCAGGAACTGATCAACAAGAAGGCTAAGTTCTATGTTATAGACGCTATCAGCCTCGGCAAAAAGCTGGGTCTGGGTGCCCGTATCAACATGATAATGCAAACGGCCTTCTTCCTCATTTCCGGCATTCTGCCAAAAGACGAGGCCGTCAAGGCAATCAAAGACGCTATCGTCAAGACCTACGGCAACAAGGGTGAGAAAGTCGTGAACATGAACTTCTCGGCGGTCGATGGTGCGGCCGAGAATATTCAGGAAGTGAAATATCCCAACGAGGTAACGAGTAAGTTCAATCGTCCGCCGATCGTTCCTCAAACGGCCCCGGAATTCGTGCAGAAAGTCACGGCCGAGATCGTGGCGGGACGCGGCGATGACCTCCCTGTCTCCGCTTTCCCGGACGACGGAACTTACATGACGGCTACCACCCAATACGAGAAGCGGAATATTGCGGTTGATATCCCGGTATGGGAACCGGATATCTGCATCCAGTGCAACATCTGTTCTATCGTATGTCCGCACGCTGCTATCAGGCCGAAGCTGGTTGAAGTGGATGACCTGGCCGCCGCGCCGAAGAGTTTCAAGTCGATCGAGGCCATGACCAAACCTCTGAAGGGCATGAAATACGTGCTTCAGGTGGCTCCCGAGGACTGCACCGGCTGCGAGGTCTGCGTGAACGCCTGTCCGGCGGTCGCGAAGGACGCCGACGGCAACAAGACCGATCGCAAGGCGATCAACATGGCTCCTCAGCCGGCGTTGCGCGAACAGGAAGCCAAAAACTGGGACTTCTTCCTCAACCTTCCGGAGACGGACCCGGAGAAGTACAAACTGGGTACGACCAAAGGCTCGCAGTTTGTCAAACCGCTATTCGAGTTCTCCGGCGCCTGCGCCGGTTGTGGTGAGACGCCGTATGTCAAGCTGATGACTCAGCTGTTTGGTGACCGCGCCCTCTGCAGCAACGCCACCGGATGCAGCTCTATTTACGGCGGCAACCTCCCGACCACGCCTTACTGTCAGCGCTCAGACGGTCGTGGCCCGGCCTGGTCTAACTCACTCTTTGAGGACAACGCCGAGTTCGGTTTCGGTATGCGGCTGACCGCTGACAAACTAAAGCAGTACGCGCTGGAGCTGACCCAGGAACTCGTTCCGCGCCTCTACGATGAGATCGTCGGTGCGGATCAGACGACCCAGGAAGGCATCGAACAGCAACGCGCCCGGATAGTCACCCTCAAAGAGCAGCTGGCCGGAATGAACGGTGCCGACCGGGTCAAGGCCCTGACAAATGTGGCTGATTTCCTCGTCAACAAGTCGGTCTGGATTATCGGCGGTGACGGCTGGGCGTACGATATCGGTTTCGGCGGCCTCGACCACGTCCTTGCTTCCGGCATGAACGTTAACGTCCTGGTTCTCGACACCGAAGTTTACTCTAACACCGGCGGGCAGATGTCCAAAGCTACGCCGCGTGGTTCCATCGCTCAGTTTGCCGCTGCCGGCAAGCCGCTGGGCAAAAAGGACCTCGGTCTGATGATGATGGCCTACAACAACGTCTACGTGGCCCAGATCGCCGTCGGCGCCAGCCACAATCAGACGGTCAAGGCGATGGTCGAGGCCGAACAATATCAGGGACCGTCCCTGGTTCTGGCCTACTCTCATTGTATTGCTCACGGTATTGATATGGCCACGGGCCTGACCAATGAAGACAACGCCGTCAAGTCCGGCCACTGGCTGCTTTACCGGTTCAATCCGGATCTGATCGATCAGGGTAAAAACCCTCTTCAGCTCGACAGCAAAGAGCCGTCGCTCACGTTCAAAGAGTACGCCTACGCGGAAAACCGCTTCCGTCGTCTGGCCTCGCAGGACAAAGATCGGGCCAAAGTGCTCCTGGAACTGGGTCAGAAAGACTGTGACCGGCGCTGGAATCTGTATCGCCAACTGGCAGGTATGGATTACACTGAGAAGTCCTGATCGTACCGGATTTCCGGTTAATTTCGATCCCAAAGCGGGTACCCTCAGGGTACCCGCTTTTTCTTTGTCCGCCAGCCTTTTGCCCCTCCTGGAGTCAAGTAATCCGGCCTCCTTTCCGATATAACAAAAAGTTACCGTTATCAGAACTTCTCAGGAGGTAAAATGCTTAAGAAAACGACTGCTATCGTGCTGGCCCTTATTTTCGGTCTGGGCATCGGATCGGCGTTTGGACAGGATACCGAGCAGGATATCCTCAACCGATATCTGCAAAAGGCTGAAGACAAGCACACCACCAAACTTGGCTGGGCCTCGATCAATTTCAGTGTGGACAGAATCAATCGGAACAACACTTACAACAGCTTTGCCACCTATGAGTCGAGCAATTTCAGCGAGGGCGGTCTGAGCTGGCTGGGCCAGGGATATTCTCTTGGCGTCGAGTTTGGCCTAATTTTCAAACAGGGCGTAACCTGGTCGCTGGGCGGCGAGTATTGGCTGAAGATGACGGACGAGATCAGCGGCAGCCCTACCTATCTCCCGACCGGCACGCCGGTTGAAAATCCTTCCTCGGAAATACAGGTTTTCGGCTTCACCACGGGCGTGCAGTATTACCTGATGGGCAAACCGATACCGGCGAAGAAGCTCACCAAGATGGCGGTTCGGGTCGGCGGCTCTGTCGGCTATTATTCCGCGTCCTGGGACCTCTGGCCGGAGTACCAGAATCTCAATCTGGCAACTGCCACCAGCGAGGAGAACAACATAAGCTATAAGGGCACCGCCCCGGGCTTCTATTTCAACGTCGGACTAGACTATCCGATAAACTTCTGGGACATGGGCCTGGGCCTGGATATGGGCTATATGCTCCTGAACTTTAAGAATGTTGCGTGGTATAACGGCAGTGACGAAGAAATAGTCGCCTCCTATAACGGCACTGACGAAGGCCGCGTGGATCTGGACTTTTCGGGCGTCCGCGGCAAAGTTGAGCTCAAAAGGTATTTCAACTGGTAGTCCGTGCAATCGCCCCGCTGGGGGGTTGACAGTAGGCTACAGCGCCGTATTATAGGTCCCAAACAAACCTCGCAATGGAGATTGTCTGGCTGTGAAGAAATTACTGCTCAACCCCCGTCTGCTGATTTGGACCGTTACACTATGCATCGGTCTTGCTTCCTTCTCGTGGGCCGCTGAGAAGATGCCCGCCGAAAAGGCCGGCACGATTGGTGAGCCCACCGGAAAAATCGCTTTCATAAGAGAAAAGAACGTCTGGATGATGGATCCCAGAGGTGGGAGCCAGATGAAGGTCTGCGAAGCCAATAACGCCGACGGCCGGCTAAGTTGGTCCCCCGACGGCACCGAAATCCTGTTCACGCGCTCGGGACGCGTTAGCCTCAACGGCCCGAATATGCTGGGCGGCAACCACAAGGTCTACGATATCTTCAAGGCTCTGGTCGATTCGGCCAGGGTGGGCGCCACTTATTTCTGGTATCAGCTCACCGACGATATGGGCAGCCGTGATCCGGAATGGAGCGCCGACGGTGAGACGGTCCTTTTCTACAAAGACATGAACGCGAACCTGGTGAACGCTGAGCTTCCCAACTATCAGGTCTGCACCATGAATCCCCTCGGCGACGATGTAACAATCCTGCGCCAGGACTGGCAGAATATGTCGGAGTATTTCATCTCACCGACACGCAATGCCAAAGGTGACATTGCGTTTGTGCACTTCGTGACCACTCAGGCGGAGAAGGATCGCCCCGGCGGTTTTAAATCGATTGGTCTGGCCAAGCTCAACGAAGCCAACTTCATGGCCACTCTCGATGACGTTCTAAAACAGTCCAGCAGCAATCCCAACTCGGTGGCTCCCTCCTGGTCGCCGGACGGCAAATGGATTGCCTGCGTCAGCAACAAGTTGACCGATCCCGGAATCTACATTACCAGCGCCGATTTCGTGGAAAAATATAAGGTCTTCACACCGCCCCCGGCGGCTTCGATGTACACGATGGCGCCCTCATTTTCGCCCGACTCCAAATGGATCACGTTTGCTACTACCGACGGTTCCATCTGGATTTGCGATATCACCGGCAACGGCGCCAAGCGCCTGACAGGCCCCGGACTTGACTTGGCCCCAGCCTGGTCGAAAGGTCCTGTTAAGAATTAGAGCCCGGAAATAGAATAAGAAAAGGCCGGATCGTTGATCCGGCCTTTTCCTTTTTCAGTCGTAAGGTCTGCTACTTAGAGACGTTTCCAGTTGGACAGGACTTCGGTCAGGAGTCTGACACCAAAGCCGCTCGCTCCTTTAGGAACATAGGCTTTGCCCGAAGGCTCGAGATCCACGGCAGCTATGTCGATATGCGCCCACGGCCAGTCACCTATGAAATTCTCGAGAAAAGCTCCCGCCGCGATCGTTCCGGCCGCGCGGCCGCCGGAATTGACCAGATCGGCGATGTTTGACTTCATCTGGTCGCGGTGATCGTTCCAAATCGGAAGGGTCCAGACGCGTTCTGAAGTAGCTTCCGCGCCGGCCTCGATTCTCTCCAGCAGCTTGTTATTGTTGCCGAGAATTGGAGCGCCGGCATATCCCAGAATGTACAGCGTAGCGCCTGTCAGCGTAGCTACGTCGATAACCGCCTGGGGATCGAACTCGTTGGCGTAGTCCAGAGCATCGGCCAAAATCAGGCGTCCCTCGGCGTCGGTGTTGATAATCTCGATCGTCTTGCCCTTGCGCGAGACGTGGATATCACCGGGCTTGGTGGCTTTGCCTGAAGGCATGTTTTCGGTAGCCGGGATAAGCCCGACAATGTTGAGCTTCAACCCCAGTCTGGCGGCTGTAACGACCGTTGACAGGACCGCCGCCGAGCCGGCCATATCCTGCTTCATTTCGTGCATATTGAGACTCGGCTTTAGCGAAATGCCGCCGCTATCAAAAGTCACACCTTTGCCAACCAGAGCTACCGGTTTCTGCCCGGCCTTGCCGCCGTCGTACTCCAGAATCAGGAAGCGTGGAGGCTCCACCGACCCCTGAGCGACACCGAGCAGGGCTCCCATCTTCTCGGCCGCGATCGCCTTCTCGTCCAATATTTTGCACTTGAAACCAAACTTTTTCGCCAACTGCTGGGCTTTGCCGGCGTATTTTCGGGGAGTCAGATCGTTAGCCGGGGTCGAGGCCAGACGACGAGCCAGCAATTGACCTTCGGCGATGATCTGACCGCGCTCTACGGCCCCCTGGAGGGCTCTGAGGCGCTTTTTATCGGGCAGGGCGAAAGTCACACTTGTCAGACGGTTATCGTTCTCCGCAGCTTCGCCGGTCTTGTAGTCAAGCAGACGGAAAGAACCCAGCAGCAAACCCTCGGCGGCTGCCTGGAAGTAATCCCGATCGGTGAATTCTCCAAAGTGGACGGCGGCGGTTTGAGCCTTCGTCAGCCCTTTGTACCGCGAAACCAGGCCCATAGCCCGCCGGAAGCTGTCAGCAGCCACCTTCTTAGGCGAACCCAGGCCAAGCAAGAGCAGCCGCCCGGTGGCGAATTCAGCGGGACTCACAAAAGAAGCTATTTCTCCTTCTTTCCCTGAGAATTCCCCGCTCTCAACCAGTCTGGTCAGGCCGCCTCCCGCCGCCACATCAATCTCTTTGAGAAACTTGCCCGCGACGTTCTTGATCTCGGTGGTAAAACAGATAACGGTATCGTCGGTCAGGCTGCCGGCCGGACCGCCCGCAAAATCGTATTTCATATTCTCTCCTTTTGCATAGTCCAGTTTAAAAGGCGGCGGTTACAGGGGCAACAAATTTGTTCCGGTGGGGGCAGCAACAGAACTGGTTAGTAATCTGCTTTCAGGTACTCCTCAAAGTGGCGTTCAGTTTCTGCCATGTTGTCGCCGCCAAATTTGTCCAGAAAAACGTCGGCCAGCACAAGAGAGACGGCCGCTTCGCAGATGACGGCCAGAGCGGGCACGACGCAGTGATCGGCGCGTTCAACGATTGCCTCGGCCGGTTCTTTCGAACGGACATCAATCGTACGCAACGGCCGGTTGAGAGTTGAGATCGGCTTGTTGGCAACCTGGACAATCACATCCTCGCCGTTGGTCATCCCGCCTTCAATTCCCCCCGCATTATTTGTCTTGCGATAGAATTTCTTTTTCACCGGATCGCCATCGGGATCATAGTATATCTGGTCGTGCACCTGAGAGCCCGGAAGACCGGGAACCGCCGGGTCCGGACCGATGTGTACGGACTTGACCGATTGTATTGACATCAGAGCCCCCGCCAGACGGCCGTCGAGACGCTGGTACCATTGAGAACAACTGCCCAAACCAACCGGCAGGCCGCGCACGATTACCTCTACCCGCCCACCGAGCGAGTCCCGCCTTTTCCGGGCAGCCTTGATTTCCGCGATCATCCGCTCGGAGGTCACCGGGTCCACACAACGAACCTCGGATTCTTCGGCTTTCCGGGCCAGATCCTCCAAATCGATCAATTCGGGTTGCTCAGTCAGAGCTGCGCTACCGATCTGCAGCACGTGAGAGGCAAACCGCACCCCGAAGCGCTCCAGGAACTGTCGGGTCAGGGCTCCCAGGGCAACCCTGGCGGCGGTCTCGCGGGCCGAGGCCCTCTCCAGGACGTTTCTCAGATCGTGATGGTTCCATTTGATACCGCCGGCGAGGTCGGCGTGTCCGGGACGAGGCCGGGATGTATCGTCGAGCAGACGAGCCTGGCGCTCCCCCAGGTCTTCGGGCGGCGGCTTAATGGGGTCCATAATTTCGGACCAGTTGGCCCAATCACGATTCTTGATTACGAGGGTTACCGGACCGCCCAGTGTAACGCCGTTCCTAACGCCTGAAACGATCGAGGCTTCATCTTTCTCGATTTCCATCCGGCCGCCGCGCCCGAAACCCTTTTGTCGCCGCGCCAGCTGGAAATTGAGTTCTTGAATATCGACGTGGAGCCCGGCCGGCAGACCATCGGCCACAGCCGTTAGCTGGGGGCCGTGCGACTCCCCGGTCGTCATGAAAGTAAGCATGAGGGTATGGTACGAAAATCGATGCGGCGGGTCAACTTCGGACAGGTTCGATCAACCGGGCGCCGAGACCTCTTCGGGAAGCACAAGGATCGACTCTTTGTCCATCTGCTTCATCCGCTCGGCAATCCTGTCGTCCATGTTCATAGCCTGAGAGGTGCTCAGGAACTCGACCTCGTCGATCGGTGAAATCTCGCTCATCTCGGCCAACACCGCGACCATTTTTTGAATCGACTTGTCGATAACGTCGAGGCTTTCCGGCAGCTTGGCCATCATTAACTCGGTCTCACCCTTTTTGTGTTGCATCCGAGCCATTTGAGACCGCCCATAGATAGCCATTGCGGCGTTGTTGAGGTAGTGAGACAGAGTAGCCATAGCGATAGTTTTGGACTCGTAGGCGCCGCGAGCCCGCTCCTGCTGAAGCAGCTTCTCGTTCATCTCCTGACGCTCTTTGAAGAGATTCTCGATCATCAGGTAGGCGCGCCAGATTTCCTGGTTGGCTCGAGTGACCATCTGCTCAATATCGCCAATGTCGACGCCAAGGTATTCGGCCACCGATATGGTGGAACTCATCAGCTTGATCGATATTCCGTCCACGTCCTGTTTTGTAAGTCCCAGGGCCGAGCCGGCCTTAGATATAGCCTGGAGACGATCTTCCAGATCCATTTTGTATCCGGCGTTGGGATCATCAACCAGCAGCGTAGCCAGACGGACAATCGCGCCGATGCGGTTGTCCCCGCCTTCGCAGTCGTTATGGTGATTAAGAATTGCCTCGGCAACATAGCCTGGAAGGCGCCAGCGCGTGGCCAGTTCACTGCCTGCGTCGCAGTGAGTCAAACCAAACACCTCTTGTTCAGCGCGGAGAACATCCCTCACTCCAGGCACTTTGGCTTCCGCTATAAGCCGGTATTCCGCCGGATAATGGTGAATGAAGAACATAGTGCCAATATCGTGAAGCAGCCCGGCGACGAAAGCTTCCTCAGAGGCCTTGTACTCGATAGCCTCGGCTATTTTTTCGCCGGCAGCCGCAACCGTCAGGACGTTCGTAAAATACGTCTGCGGGTTTATCCCGGAATCTCTTTCGATTTGCTCCGGATGGAACACTGACGACGACAGGGCCAGACATTTGACCGTGGTCGCACCCAGAGCCTGCACCGCCTGGTTCACCGTTTTTATTCCGGAGTAACGTTTGTAAAGGGCTGAATTTGCCACCTTGAGAATTTTCCCGGTGAGCGGCGGATCCTTCAGGATTATCTTGGCAAGTGTATCGGAAGAAAAATCGGGATTGTCTACTTCGCGGAGGATCTCGGCCAGGGCCTGCGGTAGTGAGAGAAGATCGTCTCGTTCACGGATTTGAGACAATATAGACAGCTTGTCCATAGATATCTTTCAGCTAGGGTTGACATCCTCGGTCAATACTGATTGTCGGCAGATTCAGGGGATGATTTAGGGATATCGGAAGAACCTTAAGAGCGGTTCCGGCTGACCGTTACGACCGACTGGACAACGTCTGTAAGCTGTTCCATCCGAAAGGGCTTGTAGAGCACTTCATTGATGCCTGCGGCGGCCAGTTCCGACGGCTCAAGGCTGGCTTCCCAACCCGTCACCAGAATGATGGGCACTTCGTTGCCCAGCTTCCTCAGGCGCCTGGCGACGTCCAGACCCGATAGCCCTGGAAGGGTCAGGTCGGTAAGGATGATGTCAAACTGATCCCGTTGGGCCAGACGAAGACCTTCCTCGCCCGAACCGGCGGTCGTAACCTGATAGCCCAGGGAACGCCCCATAGCCGAAATCAAATCCAGGATAACCGACTGGTCGTCTATCGCCAGCAGTCGGATCTTGGTCGCCGGCGCTTCCTTCGGTTGGGGCGCGACAGAATCGGCTGTTTCGACGACCGGGAATTTGAAAGACAAATAGGCCGGCACGGCACCCGCGCTGTCGACCGCATAAAAACTCACGCCTTCGGTCAGATGCTCTAGATAGTCGTCCTCCGGGCGGTCCGCAAGTGCCTGCTGAGAACGGTAGTACCTTCCGAAACCGGCGACAGCTTCCACCGGCGAGAAATTTCGGCGGTGTCGCGAGATATCCAGAAAAACATAGTTGTTTCTTACATAAGTCGAGATCGTGACAGCGTCCTCTTCCTCTGCCCTGGCCGCAAACTGCTCAATGACGGACTCAAACATCTCGCGCATCTGAATGCTGGTAAACAGGATCGGCTTGTCGGCTCCCAGGCGAAGGCTGATTTCACGAGGCCGTTGACCGGCCATATACACGTCGCCGGAGATATGGTGCCGCTGAAGCACCGCTTCAATCACGCGGTCAAGGCTGCCTCCGGTTGAGGCGACCGGCACAGGTTCTTCATCAATCGAAGGTGTCGGTTCCAGAGGCTTTGGAAGCACTTCGCTGAGGAACGCCGACGCCTTCTCGGTCTCGGCGATGATCTGTTCCATACGCAACCGCGCCTCTCCGGGCAGACTGTCGTCCCGGTTCAGCAGTTCGGCGGACCCTATCACCGCGGAGAGATGATTATTGATGTGATTCACTACGGCGCCCAGTCCCGACGAATCCGCTCCCTCGGTGAGCGAAGCCAACTGGCCGGAGCGCAGTTGGTCGATGCTAAGGCGCAGGGAGTACAGGCCGGCGGCCAGAGTGAGCAGGCGTTCCCATTCTCCGCGCTGACTTTCGTCGATCTCGTACATGTAAACAATGACGACTCCCACGACGTCCTGACCGGTGAGAATCGGGCAGTGGGCCACGAACGCCGGCGTGCCTCGTTCTCCCAGCATACGGCGCAGCAGCGAGCGATTGACATCTCCGTAGGCCTCCAGATGCCGGGCGACATTGGTACGACCGAAGATGGCAGCGCTCTCGCCGCTGATAGCGGCCTTGCCGGCGTCACCTTCCCCGGCGGTGATCTGCATGCGCGCCTGAGAAGGGGTCAATTCGGAGCCGGTCACCTCGGCCAGAGTGAGCACGCCGCTGACGTCTCGTGTCAGGGCCAGTCCGATCGAACTGGTCGGCAGTAGCTCGGTGATATGTCGAAGGAAACAGCCGGGGTCTTTGATGAACCCCTCGGCGCATTCATCTGACTGGAGCAGGCGAAGGACGACGTCAAATCCCTTCCGGCGAGTAAGCCCCAGCCGGAGAAAACTATCCTGCCGAAGTACCAGACCGGCCATGTTGGCCAGGCTCTCGATCTGTTTCAACTCCCGGTCACTGACGGCGAACGGTCGGCCCGTCCGGAGGAGCAACAGCGCATCTCGGTCCGAGCCGGAACGCAAAGGAAAGACCAGGCTGGACATCACGGTGCTCTTCCCCCCCCCTTCGGCGGCGGCCTCCTGGTTGATGATCAACGGCTTGTCGCGATCGATAGCGTCCATCAGCGCCGTCTTGTAATTCTCGGTCAGTTCCGTCAGCGGCTCGCTGCCGCCGTAGAAACTCAGGTCGCCGCGCTTCAGGCCGCACAGGTGGACCGATTCACTCTGGGCGAGACCGCTCAGGCTGCTGCAGAAACGTGAAATCGCCTCCGCCCCCACGATGGCCTTGGCGGCGGAATCATAGCGAGAGACGGTTTCCGCCAACTCGGTCGAATGTTGCCCCACTTGCCGTGTTGCCGAAGCAAGTTCGCGCTGGAGCCGGGCGGAGAGGATCTTTTCTGCCAGCCATTGAGCAACCGGGCTCAGATAGCCGATATCCGTGCGGCTGAAACGCCGGTTCTCCTCTGAGAACAGCAGTAAACCGCCAATCTTCTCCAGACCGGAAGCCAGCGGAAGGATCAGGCAGCTGTTGAACCGAGATTGCACCGGTTTCCCGGATCGATCAACGAAGTCAAAGCGAGCACTCAGGACGGGATCGCCCAGTTCGACCGCCTGGCTGACAATGTTACGCTCCAGAGGGTAATGTTCCAGCAGGGCCGTTTCCTGCTTGGAAAGGCCCGAGAATGAGGTCAGCACAAACTGACGTCGGCTCCGGTTCACCAGAAACACTGCCCCGGAGGTTGAGGGATAGTGCACGAGGATTTCTTTCAACGACTGATTGAGTAGTTCCAACAGGTGATAAGGCTGGCGCGCATCGTGCTGAAGGTTTTCCAGAATCGCCAGTTTTCCCTGTCGAGCCTCGATGCTCTCCGCCTGAGTATTCCAGTAGTCGGCGTAAAATGCCAGACCAATAACCATAAGCAGAACGCCGCCCGCAAAGCAGGCGAATTGGGCCAGATCAATAGCGGCGTAGGCTGAGACCACGAACCATTCGCTGTAATCGGCTGCCAGTCCGACCGTCTCCCAGACCGCAGCCACGAACACAAGGGCTCCGCCGATCAGAAAAGGATAACGCCCCTCGACCGCCCGTCGGGAAAAGAAGCCCAAACGCAGTATGAGAAAGACGATCACGACAAGACTGAGAACCGGGGCCAGAAGAGCGGGCAGGCCGGATAACATCAATTCTCCTCCACCGGCTCACCGTGGAGCGTAAAAGCATCCGCCGAAGATATCTTAACCGGGATGATCGAGCCGACCGGAGGGCGGTGCGTCTTGAACAATACCGTCTTGTTGCCGTCGGTCCGGGCTCGGGCATATTCTTTAGAGCGCCGCGAAAGGCCTTCCACCAGCGACAGAGCAACCCGACCTACTTCACGCTGGTTGCGCTCAAAGGCGATGTCCTGCTGTATCTTTATCAGCTTGTTGAGCCGTTCTATTTTCTCGGCTTCGGGAACGTCGTCCTCGTACTTCGCAGCCGTAGTTCCCGGCCGCACGGAATAGCGAAACATGAAAGCGCTGTCAAAACGAATCTCGCGTACCGCCTTTAGAGTCATCTCGTATTCGTCGAGCGTTTCCGAGGGAAAGCCGACGATCAGATCCGTAGTTATCGAAACGTAAGGGAGCCTGTCGCGAATGTAATCGATAATCTTGCGGTAATGGTCGTAAGAATAGACCCGCCCCATCTGGCGCAGGACACGATCGGAGCCGGACTGGAGCGGCAGGTGGACGTGTGGTGTCAGTTTGGGTTCTTCGGCCATGACGTCGACCAGACGTCGCGACAAATCCTTGGGGTGAGAGGTCATGTATCTGATACGCCGCACCCCTGTCTCCCCGGCCACACGTTGAAGCAACCCGGGGAAGTCCGTGCCTTCGTGCCTGTAGCTGTTGACGTTCTGCCCGAGCAGCGTAACCTCGGCGGCTCCCTCGTTGACCATTTTATTGACGGCCTCGACGACATGATCGGCCGAATGGGATTGCTCCCGCCCCCGGACGTAAGGCACTATACAGTAAGTACAGAAATTGTCGCAGCCGCGCGAAATCGTCACGAAACCGGAATGTTCGTTTTCCTTAACCGGCTGGATAGCGTCGATGTTTTCATGGCCAAACGCCGTCATCACTTCGTGAGTGCCCTCTCGGCCCTCCAGGACGTCAGGAAGTTCGAACTGCCGGTCGGTGCCGAGTATGTAGTCGACGTGGGGAGCCTTCTCCTTCAAACCATCGGCCAGGCGCTGGGCCATACATCCCACGACAGCGATCTTCAGGTGAGGTTTGCGCTTTTTGTGTTTGAATATCTCGCCGAGTCGCCCGAAAACCCGATCCTCCGCTTTCTCACGAACCGAGCAGGTATTGAGAACGATTATATCGGCCTCGTTTTCGTCGGCGACCCTGCGATAACCTCTTGTTGTCAAGGAGCTTGCGATAGTCGACGAGTCGGCCAGATTCATCTGGCACCCGTAGGTGGAGATATGGAAAGTCTCAAGCTTTTTTTTCGTAGACATGACCCAAAAAACCCGTCAAGCAAGTAAATAGAAAGTCCTAACCCGTTCGCCAAGTTGATGATTTTGCCCTGAAAAAGCAACAAAAAACCCGGCCGCCCAATCAAGGGCCGCCGGGTCGAAGCTTTGATCCGGAATTGCACGCGATTCTGAGTCTACCGGGCTGCCCCAACTACGGGCAGGGCGGCATCGGTTCCAGCGTCAAGAACTGGCTGTCGATCATCAGCTGAAGGTCAACGATGTCGGTAATATCGCTCTCCCCCTCAAGGCCGGAACCGGGGTAATTGACGTTCCCCTCCTCGGCGCAGCACAGCAGCGACAGAGTCAGGAAGAGATGGTCTATCATCACCTGAAGATCGGTAATATCGATAACGCTGGAACAATTTACGTCGCCTACCGATGCATCCGCACAACAGTGCACAACGGCTGACTCGAAGCTCTGCCAGAAGCCGTGTAGCGCCGTTGTACTCGTGGTGCTGCTTGAGCCTACAGCCGCCTGGCCGATAGTACCGACGATGCTGTAGTTTGGTGACGATGTAATGCCGCCTCCCGAAGCCACACAGTACCAGTTGATCGTCTCGCCCGCCTCGGGACTGAACATTGAGGGTTCATTTGGAACGCTCGGAACAGGTACGGCCGGCTCGTGCAACTGCGCTTCACCGGTCGTCTTTGGAGAAGCCACCGTTTTCTCTACAACGGTTTCGGAAGACCGACTCGGCAACCGGTCATCTCTCTCGACACGCTCACTTGCCGGCCGTTCTTTGGCCGCATCGATCGAAGGAACGGCGGCGATAAGCAGCAGCAGCATCGCAATAATCGATAGTAATCTAGCGTTGGCGATCGTCATCAGCACGAACTCCTCTCAGATTGATCAGCGGCCGTTTCTCCGTTGAAGCGGCAGACCGCGAGTTGATACGAAAGGTGGCTATACAAGAGGTATCGGATATATTATAGCATAATTTATCCATTTTGTCAACGCCGGAGTCGGAAAAGCCGCCCGTCCACCGCTGGAGAAACGGCGGACGGACAAGCGTGACTGTGGCGCTATCCCACTACCGGCTATGGACATAGCGGCAGGGGCGTCAGACTGACAAACTGATAGTCGACCAGGATCTGAAGATCCGTGATATCGATTACTCCGGAACCATCGATGTCCCCCTCATCGTCGCAGGTTAGCGGCGTCAGGGTTAGAAACTGGTTATCCACCAGGATCTGAATATCGGTAATGTCAATTCCCCCCGACTGGTCGATATCGCCGACCGAGGGCGGCTGGCAGCAAGTCGGGTACGGATCGATCCTGATAGTGAACTCCGCCTGATCCGAGAAGGCGGCCGGGTGGTCGTTGAAGTGCACCTCGAAACTGAAATCACCGGTATCGGTCGGAACGCCGCTGATAATGCCCTGATTGTCGATACTCAAGCCGTCGGGGAGAGCCCCGGAGATAATCGTCACAACATTGTTCCCGGAACCGCCGCGATGTTCGACCGTATCCATGTAGGCCACGGCTCGATAGCCGTCCGACAGTTCGTCGCCAAACGAAGTTATGAACATCTCCCAGCTATGTGCCCAGGATGAGTCGAGCACCCAATCGGCCGGGTCCAGCTTGACATTGTCTATGCCCAGAGGACGGTTGAATTTGAAGAGCTTCTTCCGGGCATCGGGGCGCAGCGTAAGCGTGTCCCCCGGTCCGCTGGTTTCATCGAAGTAGAAATCCACCGGCGTACGAAAGACCTGGGGCGCTGTGGTCTGAACCTGCTTCACGACCAGATAGATGTCAAAGCCGCCGCTGTCGGAAGGCTCGTCCATAAAATAGTAGTGATATTTCGGGAAGTAAGTTCCGTAAACCCAGTCGGCGAAAAACCAACCGAGTTCCTCACCCGTAGCCCCTTCAAAAACGTCCATGAAGTCAAAAGTTGTGGCAGCGGCAAACTTGAACTCGGAGTTGTAATAAGCCTCAACCCCGTCGGCGAATTTGTCTTCGCCCAGAACGCCGCGCAACATGTGTACTACCCAGGCGCCCTTGTCGTAACTCAGGTCACCGCTGAAAATCCGCCACACGTTGGTAGTGTCGTCGCAGAAAACCGTTCCCGGGCCATAATAGTCCATACCGCGCATATAGCTGTGATAGGTCAGCCAGCCGCTTCCAGCCAGATAGTACACGGCTTCGGCATAAGAAGCCCAACCTTCGTTCAGCCAGATATCCTCCCACGAAGCGCACGTTATCATATCCCCCCACCACTGGTGTCCCAGCTCATGGGCCACGACTGCGGTGCTGAAGCCAAAAGTGGAATTCCCCCCCATGGAAGTCATGGTCTGGTGCTCCATACCGCCGCCCCATTCGAAATTGGCGTGGCCGTATTTCTCATCCAGATAGGGGTAGTCGCCGAAGGAGGCGGATAGCTTGGTCATGATATCCGGGGTTTTCCCCCAGGTCGACCGTGAGTAGGCGTCCCAATCGGTATATACGTGGTGCACGATCGGCATAGTATCC
The DNA here is from genome assembly GCA_024230675.1 of bacterium. Classification (GTDB taxonomy): domain Bacteria; phylum Zixibacteria; class MSB-5A5; order GN15; family FEB-12; genus JAAERE01. Next base: position 20,070 of record JAAERE010000317.1, read on the forward strand.
TGATTGGAGTTGTACGTGAATTCCTGCTCCCAAACCACGAACGGAGCGATTGCTACCGAAAACAGGTAGGTCGCCATGGGATAGTGTTCGGTGTAATGATAGGTTTCGCTGCTGGCGCTCGCGGCCCTTATGGAGTCAAGAGTACCGTTGCTCGCGCAATAGAGCGAGGTATCAACTTCGATGTGTATTTTGAAAGAGTCCGCCTTGTCGTCCATGCGGTCCTTGCACGGCCACCAACTACGAGCGAAATAAGGCTCGGAAAGAGAACTGATCGACGCGCGTCCGCCGTGAGAGCCAAATTCGAACGATTGCAGTCCGCCCTCGACAGGATGACCCTGGTAGAAAAAGTCGAACACGAACGGGTCGCCGCTGTTGAGAGAGGTCCCGAGATTCACAGTGACGACATCGATGTTACGGGAATAGGCCAAAGCGCCGGAGGGTCCTACAATCGAATCGACCGTCATGAGTTCGCAAAAGTCCACCTCTACCTCGGTCAGGCCGTCGACCACCGCCTCAAAATGAAATTGCACACGACCCGTTAGCCATTCGGTCGTGTCGTTTACCTGAATCTCTATGTCGTACATCTTGACGTCGTAGTCTGTCTGATTGGTAGCCGCAGTCACAGCTCTGAGCCGGACCGCGCGAGCACGCTCAAGCCCCAGGGCTTTCCGATGACCCAGGTAGCGATGCATCTCTGAAGGGGACATCGTTTCGGGATCGGGCTCGGGCACAACTGCAGTTTCGGGGCCTGCAGCCGCCGTAACGACAAGCAAGAGAATAATGGTGAGGATTGGTGCAGCAAGACCTGTAACTCTGGACAAAATCTACCTCCGGTTTTGTTGATTGAGAAGCAGCAATTTTGGAGCCGGCTCGGGGCTGTCTGCGACCTGATCCGGCAAGCGTGACGTAAATAGCGGATAAGACTGCGTCTCGTATCAAGATAGGGCCGGAACTCGACCTGTCAAGGCAATCATTGACACAAACAAGAGCGCCGCCGGCTCAAGCCGGCGGCGCAGGATTTTACATTAGAAGCAATCTGTTGCTCAGTATGGGTTTGTACAAAGAGGCGTCAGCGTCATGAACAGATTGTCGACGAGGTACTGGGCATCCGTCACATCGATTGAACCGTCGCAATTGGTGTCCCCAACCTCCCAGGTTGGTATGGGATCTCCCTCCATGCTGAGAAAGAGATAGCCAATGAGCTGCTGGATGTCTTCGATATCAATTATTCCGTCCCAGTTCATGTCTCCGACCAGTTTCCATACCTGCAGGCGTACGATAACCTCCTGAGGGCTGTTGGTGGCATCGGGAGCAACCACTTGCATCGTCCCGACGTACTCACCCAGCGTGTAACCAAGCGGGTTGACGACCAGATCCGTCAGCCCCGGCACTTCGCCGGAGGTCTCCTGGGGAGCCAGCCAGGGAATGGACTCAGTGATCTGCCAGGGCATGCAACCACCGTATTCGTTGTAGATATCCGGGCCGTCAATAGTCACCGGACCGGCGTTCTCGCGCCACGGCAGGACTATCTCCGTCCGCTCAAGGTGAATCACGGGGTCATTAGCGGGCGGCAGGTGATTGTACTGAACCACTATCTGCTGGGGCGAGTTGGCCGCCCAATTCGAAACGACGTTGATCGTATCGAAATAGGTGCCAAAGGGCAGATCTACCTGAAGGGCCCTGATACGGACGCTGTTGGTGGCCGGCCCGATATAATCCAACTCAGCCGATATCAGGCCCGGCTCGTAATCGAGTTCCACCGACATGGGGTTGTCGCCCCCGATATTGGTCACAGTAATATCAGTGCTCGGCGCGACCTGTCCATAGCCCTGTTGACACCCGAACATGTCGAATTCGACGCTGGTCTGGGAAATGTCTATTACAGCCGGGTCATCCACAGCTCGAATCCGGAACCTTACCAGGAAGGGTGAATTGATAGCCTCGTTGGAGAACACCTGGGCAACAAAAGTCGTTTCCGCGCCCAGAGGCAGCACACTCTCCAGTATCCCCAGAGAGAGCTCCACCGAATCCGGCGCTGTAGAAGATGCGGGGCTTACACTCTTGACGAGCGGCGTTTCTTCCACGACCCAGAAATCCATCGCCCCCTCGCCGCTGTTGCGGACCTCAAAAGACCGGAAGAAAATGGGCAGCTCGCTAACCGCCACCGGCCAGTAAATGACCGTATCAACGTCGATCATCGGCAGGTCGGTACCGACCACCAGGTTAACAGGTATTACCACCGGGCTGTTGGCCGCCTCAGCGCTGGAAACGTAGATCGCGTCTGAGTATTCTCCAAACATCAACCCGGTTATGTCGACTTCCAGAAGAACATCACCGTCTTCGAAACCGGAACCCGGTGACAGGCTCAGCCAGGAGGAACTGTTGCTCACATCCCAACTGAGAGTTTGGCCGCCAATGTTGGAGATCGATAGCGTCTGGGTCGCCGGGTTGGCGCCCCCTTCCTGGGCGACGAAGAAAAACTCGCTGGAACTGATCCCTATGACCGGCGGAGGAGGGGTTACATCCAGTTCTACATACACGTACTGGGGCGAGTTGGACGCGGCCGCCGACTGCACCCGGATGGAATCAAAGTAGACTCCCTCTGACAGACCCAGTGTTGTTACGTTCACGGTTATCGTAGCCGGCGTCGTCCCTCCGGTCGGAGTTGGGGCCATCCAGCCGGCCGATTCGATCAGATTGAACGCCAGAGGATCAAAATCTGAGAAAACAACAAACGTCTGTGAAGTCGGATCGGCAGCGCCCTCGATCGCGCTGAAGCGCACGGTATCGATCGGCACAACCAGATTCGAAGGCGCCGTGAATGAGGTATCGCGCAGGACCCTCTTCCCGGCCCAATAGGGAATGAACGGCTTGTTCGTTAGATCGTTGAACTTCATGTAGGTACCGCTGCTAAACACAGTGGTATCCAGGACGATGGAATCGTTCACCGTCCAATCGGACACAGTGAAGTGGTACGAGGCCACCAGCTTGCGGGAAGGCCCCGGATTGAGTCCCGTACCCAAAATACGGGCCGCAGCGAACTGGAACACCTGGTAGATATTGGTGCTGTCGAGAATATTGTTGCGCAGAGTATAAGTGAAGAAATCCCAGGAGTCATCGGCGAGAGGCAAAATAACAGTGGAATCCATCTGCAGATTCGGGTTAACCCATTTGAAACCGCTGGAGACGGAGCCAAGCCCCTGGACATCGTTGTAGATGTACAGATCCATCTGGAGCTTGTTCTGGCCGGTCGCCACATCAGGGAACACCGGGAATTCCACAGTCAAGGTATCCCACTCGCCCTGGTCGTTTTCTCCCTGCTGGGCCGAGACGGAAACCGCGCTCGCCAAGAAAACACACATCAACAGCGTCAACATCTTCCTATGCATCGTAAGCCTCCCTGCGCCGAGATTTGAGATTGCCGTGCCCTATCCGCCGTGATCTGAGGTAGCCTCTCTTGCTTGCGCGCTCGTGCGCGCTGATTTGCATGAATCCGCATGCAGCAAGACAAGGGGCGATCAGAAATGTAATTCTCATTAGTAAATACAGTCGGGTAACTGGTAAAGTAAAAAAAAGAGACGGTCGAATACAGGACCCCACGAATCCGTCTACCTGTTACAGGCTAAATATAGACGGTGGTCTCCACCTGTGTCAAGGTATAATTGCAGACGGCTCGTCGTTTGGAGACCAAACAACACCACATTAACAGGAATTCGGTTGAGATCCAGCCGACGGCTATTTCCGGGCCTTCGGCTTGCCCGCTTTCTTGCGCGGACGGACCGCTGTGGGCTTTTTCTTTCGGGCCTTGGCGATTTCCTCGGCGAAGACTTTCTCAAGGGTGTACGACGAGGGTTTGAAATCAAGCAGGCACAGTTCGAAAAGATCGTCGACTCGCTCGATGAAGTGAAACTTGGTCTTTCGGATGATCTCGTTAGGCAGATCGCTGAGGTCTTTATGATTCTCGCGCGGCAGGCCGACGTTGTAGATGCCCGCACGGTAGGCCGCGGATATCTTTTCCTTGACGCCGCCTACGGCCAGGACGCGCCCCCTCAAAGTAACCTCGCCGGTCATGGCGATATCGTTGCGGATCGGCCGCTCCGACATCACGGAGGCAATAACCAGGCAAACGGTGATACCGGCTGAGGGACCGTCTTTCGGAATGGCACCCGAGGGAAAATGAATATGAATATCGAACTCGTTGAAATCGTTGGAGTCAATGCCGAGGACATCGGCCTTGGAGCGAACATACGAATGGGCCGCCTGTATAGACTCGCGCATTACCTCACCGAGTGAACCGGTGGTGATGATCTGCCCCTCCCCTTTCATCCGAATACCTTCGATAAACATCAACTCGCCGCCGGCGCCGGTCCAGGCCAGCCCGGCCGCAATGCCTATTTCCGGCACGGTCTCAGCCTTCTCAGGAATAAAGACGGTGGTCCCGAGATAGGCCTCCAGGTTCTTCTCTGAGATGGTCCAGCTTTTCTTTTTCTTCTCTGCCTTGGCCAGGGCGATTTTTCGGCATATCCTCTCGATCTGTTGTGAAAAGCCGAGCAACCCGGCCTCCTGCGTAAAGCCGCTGATGATCAAGGAAAGAGTTTTGTCGTTCATCCGAACTTCGGATTTTAGCAGACCGTGTCTTTTGAGCAGATTGGGCAGGATGTAGCGATTGGCAATGGCTATCTTCTCGCGCTCGATGTACCCTGGCAATTCGATTATCTCCAACCGGGGTACGAACTGTTCCGGGATCTCCTCATAGGAACGCACTGAACAGACAAAAAAGACTTTGCTCAGATCAAACGGTACGCCCACGTACTGATCCAGGAATCGAGCGTTATACCGCGAATCAATCACTTCCAGCAGAGCCATGTTGACCGAAGAATCGTTTTCGACGTTGAAATAGTCGATATCCTCGAGCAGAATCAACGGATCGCTGCTCCCGGCGTCCCGGAGGGTGCGGATGATTTTGCCCGGCTGGGCCCCAAGATACGTGCGGGGGCTGCCCTTGACATCTGCCACGTCGGTAATACCGCCGACCGAGATTCTAATAAGCTCCTTGCCGGTGGCGCGTGCGATAGCCTTGGCCAACGAGGCCTTACCGGTTCCGGGCACACCCACCAGACACAGAGTAGGAGCCTGATCGGCCCCGCCCAGCAGTTTCCGCACCGAGAGGCGCTGAAGGATCTGCTCTTTCAACTTGTTCGGGCCGTAATAGTCGGTATTGAGGATTTTCTCGGCGTCGGCAATCGTGTAATCTTCGGGCGTGGTCTTGCCCCAGGGCAGGTTAAGCAGCCAGTTGAGATATCCTTTGGTCGCGCCGTACTCGGCCGAGGCCGGCGACAATTGGGCCAGCCGATCTACTTCCATACGGGCTCGAGCAACTACTTCATGAGGAAGATTGGGCGAGTTTTTGATTTGATTCTTCCAGCGCGCCGCCTCTTTTTCCTCGCCGAAATCCTCGCCAAGCTGCTTGCGGATTTCATGCAACTGCTGCCTCAGGAAATAGCGGTGCTGGTCCTCGGCGATTCGTCCTTTGACTTTCTCGTGAATGCTGACCGCCGTGGCAGCCCGGCTGAGTTCGGTATTTAAATGGGTGAGCAACCGATTGAATCGCGGTTCCAGCGCAACAGCCTCAAGAATCTCCTGCTTCGCAGCCAGCGGGAAGCGAAACGACGCGGCGACCTGATCGGCCAGACACGACGGGTCATCAACGTTCATTTTGAGAACATTGAGGGTCTCCGGCGAATACACCGGGTCCAGGTGTGTGATTTCGCCCACGATCGACACTACCTGGTTAACTTTTTGATCTATACTCTTGGCGGAGAAACGGAGCTTGTCCACGGCGTTGGCGGTCGCTTTCAAGTACGGACCGGTAGCAACGATCTTGCTCACCGCCGCCCGTTCGTGACCCTCAAGGGTCACCACCTGCGAGCCGCCGATGCCTTCGCGCATGCTTTGTACCGTTGCAAACACGCCCACCTGGTGAACCGGCGGCTCCTCGGCGGAGGAATCGCCCGACTGGGAATAGGCGGCCACCAGCCGCGATTTGTCGGCATAACATGTTTTCAGAAGGGCCAGATTCTCGGGCCGACCGACCTGAATGGAAATGGTCGTGCCCGGAAACAGGATTCCGGTCATCAGCGGCAAAAGCGGAAAGGCAACCTCTCTGTCAGTGGCTACCAGCGGCAGACGGGTCTTGCTCTTTATAATCATATTCTCCCTCAGTGTCCTTCTTGTTATCGGACACGAACGGGTTATTTCAAGAGCAAGTAGAGCAGAATCTACATGAGAGTCAACGAATTAGTTTCTGCCCGGCTACCCGCGCCGCGGCGCAGCGCCATTTAGTTGACCGCTCCGGCCTCGCCCCGACTCTCGAAGATACTCCGGAGCTCGTAATCAGGATGATCCTTGAGGTTGTCCAGATTGAACCTGATACCGTCCGGATTGATATCGAGCCGGTAATAACCCAGACGATTGTTTTCGACCACCGGCCAGTTGGTGCTCATCCCGGCGTTGATCTCGTTTTTCATCCGGTACAGATAGCGAGCCTGGTTGAAACCAATCTCGATATCCTCCTTGTAAATCCAGCCGGTATCGCCGTTGAGCCGAGACCAGGCCAGCTTGGTCAGGTACTTAAAGGACTTGCCGGTCAGGCGCACCGGGAAGCCATCGATCCTGACCAGATAGCGGTCCGACTCAAAACGGCCATCGATCTCGACCAGTCTCGGCTGGCCGCCCATCTTCATCGTAGTGTCTAGAGTTGCCGATCTCATATCAACCTCCTCTTTAAGATTTTGCATTATTTCATTTATTTTCTTCACTTTGCCAGCATCGCCAACGACCCTATCAATATCCTCCGAGGACAGCGCCGCGAAGTCTTCGGAACCCTCTATCCCCGCCTGATAGAGAGCCGCGAAATCCGAGCGATTGAGCACTGAGCCCAGATGACGATGAAGCTGCCGAAATGAGACCGGCAGCCCCCGGCGAAGGCTGAAAGCGTGGCGGACCAACTGGGGAACGGCCGGAGAGTCGTGATCGGTGGCCCGAACCAACGTCCCCAGGGCCGAGACAAGATGCGCGGCCGTCTCCCCCAGCGACTGAATCTGCCCCAGGTGCAGCCGATAACGCTCCTCAAGCTTAGCCACCGGCACCAGGCGGCACCATTCATCCATTAGCAGAGCTGCTTTCAGAGCGGCCGCCTGGCGATATGACAGCGGTTCGCGGCGGTGACTTTCAGGCAACAGACAGGTAGCCTCTTCGACCGAATAGTCAAATCGCTGGTAAAGCTGCTTAACCGCCAGATTGTTGGCCTGCTCGTACCAGGAGAGAATCGAAGGCGGCAGCGTCCAATGATCTGAGCTCAGAGCCAGGCAGGTCCAGCCAAAAACCGTTTCCGGGTTAAGATTATCAACCAGCCCCAGATAATGGGCAGCTTCGCGGACCAAAAGGCCGGATCGGGCTGTTGCTTCGCCACAAGGCGTCGCCACCAGGCCCCCCTCCCTCCCATCGGCGGTGACCATGCGATGGTCCTCAAGGCCGTCTATGGCCGTCTTAAGGCTATCCGCCGAGAACTCAAGGCCAAGTTTCCCGGCAAACGTCCCGGCCATCAACCGAGCGGCCTCGCTGCGACTTCCGGCCAGGCCGCTCACAAACAAGTGCAGCAACCAGTCTTCGAGAGGCAGCGTGTCAAGGGCGGACTCAATCGGACGCGGCGGCACCGATCGGATATAGGTATCCCAGAGCACCTCCTGATCGAAAGTAGAATCAGCCATGACAATAGCTTTCCCCGGCCGATCGTCGCCAAACCCGAAACGCCCCGCCCGCCCGGACATATTGTCGAACTCGGCCCGGCTGATTGGCACCAGCTCGGCGCGATGGCCGTAGGTGCCGCCGGTATACTTGACTGTCTCGAGATATACGGTGTCGGCCGGTAGGTTCACGCCAAGAGCTAAAGTAGTGGTCGAGCACAGCACCTGAACTTCGCCATTGATAAACGCTTGCTCAACAGCCTTACGCTGCGAAACGGACAGGTCAGAACTGTGAAAAGCCACTCCCCGGCTTAATGTCCTGTTCAGTGAGCAGAGCAGCGACGAGGGTTCTTCATCGGCAAGCTGTGCTATCGCCTGCTTTGCCGGTCCCCAATTGACAGCCGTGGCCAGCTTGAGCGCCACCCTGACGGCGTCGGCGCGGGACTTGAGAAAAACCAGAGTCGCTCCCGAGTCAGCTTTGATACGCTTCACGAAAGACGCCAGAGTATCGTCGTCCTGAGGGCTCAAACCTTCAAAAGGCTCCTCTCCCTCGTGCCCCAGGTTATAGGACCTGAAACACAGTTTGCCCTCGGCCGCTACGCCCCGGATAAGATCGCGCGGACGGACTGTTTCCTCCACTAAGGTTGCGCTCAGCCAATCGGCCAGTGGTTGGATGCTTCGTTCAGCCAACACCGCTGAGAGGGCCAACAGGGTGGGCTTGTACTCGGAAGCCAGAATCTTGGTCAGCGTGCGCTCCAGGACCGCTCCCCGGACCGGCTCGGCTATCATCTGGATCTCATCAATCACCACCAGGCCGATATTTCTCAATACGTCCAAATGATGCGTCAGAAGCAGATCCATCTTCTCGTTGATAGCCACAGCCAGATGATAGTTGCCGTTGGCGAAAGATTCGTCGTTTTCGGGATGATCCCCGGTCGCTATCAGGCATTTGATGCCGAGCGGACCGTAAGTCTGCTGGAACAAGCGGTATTTCTCCTCAGCCAGCGATTTCATCGGACAGAGCAGAACCGCTTTGCTTCGACGGGTAAGGACGTTGATAGCGGCCAGCTCAGCACAGAAAGACTTCCCGGAAGACGTTGGCGCCGAGACAATCATGCTACCGGCAAGACCGGTCGAAAGCGTGTCGCCCAGCAGGCCGTGATTGATAGCCCGGCTTTGAACCGGCAGTAACCGGTCGCCCTGGCGCTGTTTCCAAACGTCGATCATCCGTTGAGGCAGTCCGTATTTGACAAGTTCGTTCAGGTTCATACTCTTTCCCCCCGCTCATAACAGTGTCGATTAGCTCTGTCGGAAGCTGCCGACCAAAAACGGCCGATCGCTCCCCAGACGCGATCTATATATGGCAGCTTTCAAAACCGCACGATGGACAGACACAGCAGCGCCCCTGCCGAATCATCCCGCCCGAGCAGTCGGGACAACTGGCCACGTTATGATAGGCATAGTCCTCGTTGCTGATATCACGCTCGAAGCGCATGAAGGGGCTGTACGAAGTCGGGACCGCCGACACCGTGTCCTCATTGATTCCGTGGAACTGTTCCATTTGTATCGCTCCGTGTCTGGAAATTATCCGATGACTAGCTTAAGGCCACGATACTGCACATCTGTGCAGGTGTCAAGCGAAAAAACAAAAAAACGAGGCCCCGAAAACGTCCGCCCCTCGCTGGACCGCTTTCCGGGGCCTGAAGGCGCTGTCCCACAGCACCTTAGCGTAAGGCCTATTCCGACTATTTATGGCCGATTCAGTCGTCCAAAACGAAATCCACCCGGTAAGTCACCCAGACAGCCACGGGCTCGCCGTTCTGGTTTGCCGGTTTGAAGAGGTACTTGTCGGCGACCTCCAGGGCAGCTCGGTCAAGCAATGGCGTTCCCGAGGGCCCTATCACTACCGCCTCACGAACCGTACCGATCCTGGTCACCAGCGCCTTTATCCACACGGTCCCTTCCTGTCCGGTCTGCTCGGCGAAGTGCGGATACTCCGGCGCAACCTTGTGAATAAGTACAGGTATCTCTTCGACCAAGAAGAAGGAGTCTATCGGCGGGAAGTATTCTCCCACGTCCGGGTTGACTGCAAACGCCCCCGGCTCCCCCAGGCCCGGGTCCACCCCCCATTCCACGAGCGCCGCCCGATCGGCCAGCGACATAACAACGGCGTCGGGATCGTCGATGGCCTCATCTGGCACCGGAACAGGAATGCCGCCGGATAGGTCAGGCGCAGCTGGCCGCGGTCCGGTACGATCGCAAATTATAGTCGGCGGATTAATCAAATCGAGATCCACCGTAGTCGTCGGCGGCGGTGGATCGGGCGGCACTTCGACAACCGGCTGATTCTGCATGAATACAAGAGCAGAAACCAACGCGGCCCCCACCAGCAAGGTCACCGCAAGGTTGCTCAGCAGGAGGTTTCTCCAATAGGTAGCTTTGAGTTCAAAGGCTCCATATGGCGAGTAAAGGGCGTTTTGAATATTTGACATGACTGAGTTCCTCCTATTTTTCTGGCTAGAGCTCGCCCGACGCCCTCGCCGCCGCCTGGGCGTCCGCCATGATTTTGTCGTCGCCGGTTTCCCAGTCCCCTATCGCATATCGATAGGAGAACCTGCCGTCCGTTTCGGTCAGGTCCTCGACGTCTATGTCGTTCTGCTGGGCGGTGTAGTCGTTCCATGACCGTTCAATCACATCGATCTCATCTAACACGTTGACCATGTCTTCGTAGCAGGCATCCGGGTGGATCAGGACCAGCGTGCTCAGCTTGCTGTTGGCCCGGTTTCGCTCCAGGAGTAGCCCTCGCACGGTATCGGCGTTAAACGCGTAAGGCACCGAGCCAGGGCTGGAAGGCAACAGCTCCGGCAGATTGGCGGGACTTGCCGTCTTGAGGTGCCACCAGAACCGACTCTCGCTGTCAACCCTGATCGTCATGAGATCCGACTCTCGAATAATGGGTTGATCCTGCGTCCGGGGCAGGTTGATCTCCATCGCCTGCGGCATGGCAAACACGGTAGAGACCATATAGAATATCAGGAGCAGAAAAGCGATATCGACCATCGGCGTCATGTCGATTCGTACGGCGATGCGCCGCTTCGGTCGTCGACCCTTTTTCGAATCCTGTGTCGTTTTCTGTATTACTTCTCCGGCCATCTTCGAATCACTCTCCTTTCGAAGGGGTCGGAGAGGTAACATCGGCACGGGTTGCCTTGAATTGGAAGGCTCCGTACGGTGCGTACGGCGAGAAATTGGCGTCTGGCATAACCGCTTCCCCTCTACTGCGGGTTTGTGTTTTACAGGCGTCGAACCTTACCCGGCTCGTAGCCACAGACGCTTTGCAGATACTATTCTCTTGGTGCTTGGTGAGGGCTTAGAATTGGGGTGAGGGGCTCCCGCCGTCCGTGTCCTTCCCCCTCTCTAATATAAGGACGGACCAGCTCTATTGTTCGTGCAACGTCAGGTTCGCCGATCCGAACAAAAGAACGCGGACGCCGGGCGAGTGTTGCTCCTTTCGAACAGCGTTCGCAACTAGTCTTTTGCTTCGATTCTCGGAAGTTTGAAGCTGACTTTGTAGTCCACCCACACCGCTATTGGACGCATATCCTTGATGGCCGGTTTGTATAGGTTCCGGACGGCAGCCTTCACAGCGGCCTCATCAAGCCTCGAGAATCCTGAGCTTCGGTGAACGACCGCCCCATATACCCCTCCGCCCTGACTGACGAGAACCTTCATCCATACCTCGCCCTCGACGCCAGCGGCCGCCTCGGCACTGGGATATTTCGGAGCCGCTTCCTTTAAGGCTTCCGGCGGAAGGTCAACTTCGACTGCGGCGTCCAGGGGCGGGGGCCCTTCGTAATCAGTCTCATGAACGAAAAGCCGAAGCGGCACTTTTGCATCATCGCCCAAAGGCTCGGAGGCGGCCAGAAACAGAGTTGCCGCGATACCCAGGACTACAATTCTACACGGCTTCAATCGAGCCTGGTTTCCGCGCCTGGCCCGGGAATATCTGCGCGAAACGCAATTAGTAATCGACATGAGATTCTCCCCTCTGTCCTGGCGGCGTATTTCGATGAGTCCCACCGCGCTGTTCGGTTACCCTATGGAATCAAGACGCCCATCCACGGGTGTTTGTGCGTCCAAGATTTCGAGGCTCAAACAAAAAAAACGCCCGCGCAAGGCGGGCGTTTTTGAAATCACGTGGTATATATCTAATTCTAGTCCGGTACCTGGAAGTCGACCTTGTAAGTCACCCACATAGCTACCGGTCGCCCGTTCTGAATAGCCGGGCGGAACTTGTTGTCCTTGGCGACCTTCAGGGCGGCCTCGTCGAGAGACTGAGTGCCCGAAGATTTATAGACAACTGCCTCGCGGACGTTACCGTCGGCGCTGACCAGAGCCTTGATCCATACCAGACCTTCCAGCCCGGCTTGTTCAGCCAGACGCGGATATTCCGGCTGCACATGTTGAATCATCTGGGCGATTTCTTCCACCGGCACGAACTCGTCGATAGAAGGCAGGTAGTCTTCTTCGTTAATGTCCACGATGATATCATCCGAAGCATCGCTGACGATATCCGGAGCGACAATCTCGGCCATCTCTTCACGGGTGGCCAGCATGACGTCATCGTCCATAACCTCGTCGTCGGCAACCGGCTTGGGGATACCGACTTTGGGGGCCTGTACGTTCGGTTGATCGACCTTCACCTGCGGCGGTTTCTTGACGATGGCCGGCGGCGGTCCCAGGTCCGCGATGGTCTGAATAACCACCGGAGCGTTACCGCCGATAACGACGTCGTCCTCCATCGCAGCGATTATCCAGAAGGTGGCCAGTATCGCCAGTACGAAAGCCAGCATCGACAGCGATGCAATGCCAAAATTCCGCTGATACTTGGCTTTGAGTTCAAAAGCTCCGTACGGTGAATACAGGGCATTTTCCATGTGTGACATGACTACTATCCTCTAATTTCTAAAGACACCGTTCCCAGAGCGGGGCCACAAAAGTCCGTCTAAAGCTGTCCTGCCGCCTGGGCCGCACCCAGAGCCGCCGACATGACGTTATCATCGCGGGACTCCCAATCGCCGATTGCATAGCGATAAGAAAACTTGCCGTCTTCCTTGGTCAAATCTTTGACCTTTTTATCGAGCCCGTCCGCAATATGGGCATTCCAGGAACGCTCGATAACGTCAATTTCATCCAGGATGTTGACCATATCGTTGTACTTTGCGTCTTGCTGAATCAAGATCAGAGTACTGAGTTTAGCGTTGGCTCGATTCTGCTCAACAAGCAGCCCCTGTAGCGTATCAGCGTTGAATGCGTAAGCCACTGAGTCAGCCTTCTCGGCGCTGGTCGGCAGGAGCTTCGGCATGTTGTCCGGCGTCGCCCTTGCGATATTCCACCAGTACCGGCTCTCGCCGTCGACACGAATAGTCAGCAGGTTCGATTCCTTGATCTCGACAACCTGTTCCTCTTCCTCAGCCGAGGGCAGGTTGATTTCCATCGCCTGCGGCATGGAAAACACGGTGGAAACCATATAAAAAATAAGAAGCAGGAAAGCGATATCAACCATCGGCGTCATATCGATTCTGATAGCGATACGCCGTTTTGGTCGACGGCCTTTTTTGCCGCCTTTCGCTGCTCTTTCTGCAACTTCGCCAGCCATTTCTATTCACTCTCCTTTCGGCAGGGCCGGAAGTCCAGGGACTTCACGCCGGCCGCCGGGGCGGGTTCCCCCACCTTAACTTTCTTCAGCCTCGCTCGAGGTTTCGACCTCGTTGTCGGTAATAATCAGGAAGCGCTCCAGGCTGTTTTCCTGCATCTGTTTCATGATGGCCTGCATGGTGCCGAAGCTGGCGTCCTGGTCGGCTTTCATAACTACCAGGGCGCGGTGATTATCGGCTCGAGCCCGGTTGAGTTCGCTGGCCACACCGTACTTGTCGGTCTTAACGACGGAACGCCCTTTGGTTGTCACCATTTGACCGTCGATCTCAATCGTCACCAGCTTGACCATGTCCACATAGATCGAGTCGTACTTCGTCACCGTAAGGTTGATAACGTCCTTATCGGGCAGCTCGATCTGGGAGTGTGACTCGGGAAGATCCACGGCACGCGCTTCCGGTGGCTTGAAGGTGGTCGTCGCCATGTAGAAAATCAGAAGCAGAAAGGCGATATCCACCATAGGCGTCATGTCGATCCGGATGGCTACCCGACGTTTCTTCTTAATGGCCATCGGTTACTTTCCTTCTTTAAGCTTCAACAACTGAATCACCTCAAAAGTTGCCTCATCGGTGGTGTAGTTGAAAGCGTCAACCTTGTTAACAAAGAAGTTATAGAAGAAAATACCGAGAATACCGGACAAAAGACCACCGGCCGTGTTGATCAGGGCCTCAGAAATACCGGTCGCCAGCGCGGTAGCATCGATAACACCGCCCTCGACGTCGCCGGTAGCGGCAAAGGCACGGATCATACCGATGGTAGTACCCAGAAGGCCGACCATGGTAGCGATCGAGGCGATCGTGGAAAGAGCGATCAGGTTACGCTCCAGCAGCGGTCCCTCGAGAGCGTTGGCTTCTTCGATAGCCGACTGCGTGAGTTGGATCTTCTTTTCAGAGTCCATGCTGCCGTCACCTCTGACCTCTCGGTACCTCTCGATACCGGCGCGCAGGACGTTGGCCGTTGTGCCACGCTGCTTATCGCAGGCCGCAAGAGCGGCGTCGTAGTCGTCGGACTGCAGCAGAGTAATGAGCTTCTTGAAGAATATCTGGATGGAGCTCTTGCCCTTGGCGACCGCGTACAATGAGATATAGCGCTCGATCACAAAGACCATGCACATGATGAAGATCATGATAAGAAGAACAACGAGCGGTCCACCCTGGTAGATCGAGTGAACGATCGGATTGTCTGAGGTTCTGAATACTCCGTAAAAGAGTCCGAACCCGATAGCTAACGCCACAAAAGCGTTGAGACTTACAAATAAGGTCTGCTTAACCACGTGACTCTATCCTCCAACTATTAGAATGATATTAAATCTCAATTCCCTTGACGGCGACCATCACAGAAGCCGCCGCTGACACAAACACACCCCAGGAAAGCGTTCCAAGGAGCGCTCCCACGCCGTAGCTGTCGCCGATGCTCGTGAAGCTCTCGGAGAGATCGAAACCGTAATCGGCCCCGATGAAAGACAGGCAAATGACTACGAACAAAACACACACAGGTAGCCAGTTGTATTTCGAGTATTTCTTTATCGCCAGAGCGACTTCATCCGCCGAGCCCTTGAGCCCGAAGAGGCTGTACAGGTTGAGCGCCGGCAGACCGATGCAGAGCAGCCCGTAGACCAGCATCAATATGGCGCTGATAACCAGAATAAACCCGGACGAAAACACGGCCGAGCCCACACTTCCCAGGGAGATAAACGTCCCGAACCCGGAAAGGTGCTCGTATTCTCTGTTTTTGGCACGCTTGATAGCGTGACCGGTAAGAATTTCCTCGTTGGAGCGTTCTCCGGCATGCCTCGTGACCCTGACGGCTTGCTCCGGCTCCGCGGCGGCTTCCTCGACGGCCGCCAGCAACGTGTCCCCAATGGCAGCGCCTTCGACAGCCTCCTCAACACCTTCGGCAGCAGCCAGCAAACCGGCCGAATCCAGGTTGGTGGTGGCTTCGGCCAGCGAATCACCCTCAGCGCCGATGAGCGCCAAGCTGTCGTCAACTAGAGCCACCGGTTCCGGGGCCACCGCAGTCGGCGTGGCCGACACCTCGGTGTAAACCGAATACCAGGGCAGAAGAAGGGCCAGCAACATAGCCACCGAAGCTACGGCCAGGACCAGCTTCTCTCCAAAGGAGACCCGTTCCTCGACCAGCGTGCAGCCTTCGAGGTCAAGTCCACCTTTGGACCGCTTGGCGACTACCTTATCAACCAGCTTCTGCTGCTCGGCTTTGCTCTTGAACAAGTCCTTGGGCTCTCCCGGAAAGACCTCAAAGCCGATGTAGTTGTATCGCTGTTTTTCGGCTATCCTGTTACCTTGTGGACTTTTCTTGTCCGCGTCAGTCATTCATATACCCTAAAGAGCTAAAGATGCACTAAAACAATAATCCTGATCAGAACTCGTAAACAGTATCGTCGTACCCCTTTTTGCATTCCGTGTCGGTCGGATCGCATTTGAGCGCCTTGCTATACCATTCGTTGGCCAGCCTGTAATCGGCACTGGCGTTATCAGTTTTCTCGGTCGCCCTGAGATGGTAAGCCTGGGCGATCCATTTGACAAGCGCAAAATCGGCACAGGCGCCTTCGCTGGCCACAAGACAGTCGTAAGCCTTGCGGAAATAACCCAGAGCCTTGGTGTAATTGCGTGTGCAAATCCCCTCGCCAAAATAGGCGAAACCCAGCGATTTATTAGCGCTACAGTCGTCCGGATTCAAAGTCAGGAGACGCTCGAAATAGGTCACACCGTTGGCACAGTCCTGCTTGTGATACAGGTACGTATTCGCCACGCGAAGGACTATTGCGGAATCGTTCGGATTGTATTCGAGATAGTTGGTCAGATAGTCGATCGCGAGCTGGTAGTAATCTACGGGCTCCCCAGCCGGGACTATTTCCTCCTCCATCTCCTCGTCCATTATGTCGTCTTCTTCGTCCGCAGCGCTTCCAGCCAGAGCCAGCGCGCAGGAGCCGGCGTTTTTATACATGCTGACCGAGTTGGAGTCGATACCTTCGGCGATACGAAGATCGTAATACTCCAGCGCCTGGGCATAACTCCGCAGGTTGTGATATGCCAGGGCTACGTTCTGCAACAGGCGTTTCTGGTCCGGTCTGTCTGCCAGCGACTTCTTGTAGTACCGGACGGACGTTGAAAAGTCTTTCGGCTTGCGATAGAAGTAGGAATCGCCAAGAAGCTGATAGAGCTCGCGATCATCAATATTGGAACTGTAATCCTCGCCCTGTTCAGCCACCCAGTCTATGTGACGCAGCAGCATTTCCGCCGCTCTTTCATAATCCTTAATTCCCCAGAGAGAGCGTCCGCAATAGTAATATATGTCTCTAGGCTCATACGGAATCGATAGGACGTGATCGAAAAAGACAACAGCGTCCTCGAAACCGAAAATCTCGTTATAGGCCATGGCCGATTCGAAGTAAACGCGAACGTTCGATGAATCGGGCTGGCTGCCGGTCAGTTCGATATACTTCTTGTATGACCCAATCGCGTCCATGAAACGGGCCTTGCGCTCGCCGCGGTTGCGCGAGGAGCGCGCCGCCTTGAAATAAATTCCACCGGCCCGGTTCCAGGCCTCGGCGTAGGTGCTGTCCATTGTCAGGACGACCCGAAGCTTTTCAATCGCACACGTATAGTCTTTTAGTTCCAGACAGGCCTCAGCCCAGTGGAAATAAACTTCGGTTCCGGCCGTGTCCAGCCTCTGCGCTATCTCGTATTCCATTCGGGCCAGAGCGGCCACACCGTTAAAGAAATTGGCGTCCCCAAGATTGAGATGGTATTCGGCGACGGTGGAATCGATGGAAATCGCGCGTCGGAAAGATACGTCGGCCTCACTGTACTGTTCACGCGCCATGAGGACCAAGCCGGTCCCGTTCTCGAACCAGTCCTTGATCTTCCGGGCCTTCTTCAGGCCCTCTTTCATCGACTCCTCGGCTCCATCGAGATCCCCCAGAGCCAGCTGGCATCTCCCGAGATAGTAAAGCGACTCGTAGTATTTCTTCTTCTTCTCCAGGGTCAGAGAAAACTGTTCGGCTGCCTCGGCGTACTGATCGCGCCGGTAGAAAACCATGCCCTTGACGTGATAGTTATAATGATACGTCGGGTCCGTTGCGATATCGTTATCCAGGAGTTGCAGCGCCCGTACGGTATCGGCCGCGTCGAAAGCTGCTTGAATCGGCTGTTTGAGATCCTGGGCAGAGAGTCCGACCGCAAACAGGAGGCTGGCGGCGACGACAAGGAGGGTCTTGGAGATGCGTTCTTTAGTCAACATGTTTCCTATCATCATCTTTTTCAACAAGATAGCAAAAATAAAAAGTTGGACGCCGTTGTCAAGAACTAAATTGCCGCCGGCTGGTCTCACGCGCCTCGGCGGCAGCCTGACGAACCGGTCGCCTGAGCTGTCTGTTGAGTTGAATGAAAAAATATGTCACGGCAGCCACACCGACCAGAAGGCGGGTTGCCTCTGACAAATGTCCGGCGTACGCCGATTCGACGTACAGCCCGGTCACGAGTATGATGATTCCTGAGACCATATACAGAATCCTCGTTGCGGTGATCATTATTGACCTCCTTAACTTATACACGCCTCACGCCAGCTTCTTCCTGATTGAAGATACAAAAGCGGTTGTTTCCCTAATGCCTCGACAGGTCTCTATGGGACAAGATTCATGCCTGAATCGGGAACGGCGCAGGAAGCGCGCGGGCAAGTCGTTGAAACGCTATAGATTAGGCGTGTCGCGGGGAGCATTGAGAAGTCCAGGGCCAGATTCCGCGCGCAGATTTTGCGGAACGCAATCGGTCACGACCTACTTCTCAGTCGAGCTAACACATTGCAGGATTATGTCTTAGAAGTTTGACTCGAGCCGACTCTCGGGGAGCCAAGTTATCCACATTCGTACGGGGCGCTTGGGTAAACGCTCCAAATAGAACAGTCCGCGATATGAGCGAGGACGTCCCCGGAAGTCCAGGGCGGGATAAAACAGAACCTCCTCGGCCAGATTCTTGACCAGCTGACGGTTCCACCGGTCCCGTCCCGTGGTCTTTAAGTGTGTGGCAAGGCCGAGAGAATCGATGGCAAGACGTGAACTAAAGAGGTCGTAGTGTGTGTGCCAGTCTTTTTTGTCCCGGACTTTCGTCTGCCAGAACGAGGCGGGAACCGGCTTGGCCATCAGACCCAGCGTATCGGGAAATATGCGAACTCGAAGACGTTCCAGAAGCGGGAGCTGCTCCAGCGTCACCGAATCCAGCGGCGCTGTCGGATACACGCACAGAGGGAAAAACGAGATCAAAACGTAGCAGCGAGCGGGTCGAGCCACCCCCGAGGCCTTCAGCGGCGTATATCTGGCCCAGTTCACGGCAGTGCGAAGTTTCTCTTCGTACCTGGGGTAGGTCGAAAGTATTGTCTCAATCGCGGTTGGTCTGCCGACACTGTCGAGGTCTACTTGCATGAGTAGGTACCTGTAGATCGGTTCGGTGCTGAAAGAGTCTATGTCGCAGTTGTATGAAGGAAAACTCTCTAGAGACGGCAGTTCCAGCCCGTTCATCTCCAGTCCTCGGGCGTAGAGATCGTACTCTATGACCTCGCGGCCGGAGAAAACTGGGAAAAAGAGTTCGGGCGTGTCTCCCCTGTCCCCGATCTGCATGGTCACAGGTAGAAGCATCTCGATCCTGACGGTGTCGCTGAAGCCGGGATCAAAAGGGATACTTCTCAGATAGTCGTCATAGCAGGCAGCGTAAAGATAATCCTCGGGGTTATCCGCCCGGAGGTCTGTTACCCGGCCGTGGGCGTCGATTCGAAGAATCAGCGAGACAATCTTTTCGACCGCCTTGAGATTGACGTTGCTGTCGGCTGAGTACGCGGGCATGTGCACCGGTTCGGGGAGCGTGAGGCCGTAAGTCGAAGGTCTTTCGGGCAACGCGACCTGCCACAGTTCCTCGGGCGTGGGCGGTCCACCGCAGTTGGCCAGCCAAAGGCAGACGCCACAAAGAAGACAGGCTGTGAATGTTCGTGCAGTGGTCATCGAATCAAGTATCTCCGCTACAACTCTACCGATCGGCTGCGTCGCCGCCAGTATTTAATTGCCGTCGCAGGACGCCAGGCCTATTATACCTCGACTGGTAGCACCTATGGTCCTTTTAAAAGAACAACTGATGAGAAACATTTGGTCCTCGTGGGCCGGCTATGCTGTCCGCATAGTCATCAGTTTTCTGTTTGTGCCTTTCATAACCTCGGTGCTTGGCGATGCCCGGTACGGTGTCTGGGTGATCGCATTTCAGACAATCAACTATTTCATGCTGCTCGACCTGGGGCTGGAGAAAGCTCTGGTTCGGTTTGTCTCTAAACATCTCGGCAAGAACGACTTTCTCCGGATCAACCGCACACTCAACACGACGTTCGGGCTTTACCTTATCGCCGGTTCAATTATTATAGTCGGCGCCTGGCTGACGGCAACTTTTTTGTTCGACTATTTCCAGATCGGCGATCCGGCGCTGGCGGCCGAGGGCAAGTCGGTGCTGATCATCATCGGCTTATTCAGCGGCTTCCGCTTCTACCTCCTGCCGTTCACGGCCGGGCTGGTTGGTTTCCAGAGGTCCGATGTTTCAAACGCTCTGCACATGATCGAGGAAATCGTGCGGGCCGCCGTTCTCGTCTGGCTGCTGCTCAACGGATACGGCATGGTCGCGCTGGCTCTGGCAATATTGATCGTCAGCGTCGCTCGACAGTTGGTAGCGATAATCTTCCTCAAGCGTCTTCACCCGCAGACGGCTCTGGGGTTGTCGCACTTTGATAAGCCGACCGCGAAGGAGCTGTTCACCTATTCCCGTATTACGTTCGGGATCACCGTGGCGTGGCTGGTGATATTCAACACGGACACGGTGCTTCTGGGACTGTTGTCGTCCGCTGCTCTGGCCGGAGTCTATGCACCGGGGGCGCAGTTGCTGCTGCACCTGCGCAACGCTGTTAACGTCGTGGCCACTCCCCTGACCGCCGCGATTTCGCAACTTGAAGCCGAAGGCAAACACGAGGCGATCCAGCGGTTGTACCTCAAAGGCCTGCGGTATACATCGTACCTTTCGTTTTTCATGGCCGTGGGCGTGATCCTGTACGCGCGGCCTTTCGTGGCGCTGTGGCTGGAGCCGGAGTTTGCCGAAGCCGCCGAAGTCATGCGTATTCTCGCCGTGTCAGGAGCGTTCTTTATCCCTCAAATAATCGGAAACGCCGTACTGTTTGCGACGGACAGACATGGGCTGCTGTTGCGTGTGTTGGTGCTGGAAGCGGCGTTGAAGATCATTCTGTCGTTGATTCTAATCCAAAAATACGGTCTGATCGGGATGGCTTTTGCGGCGGCGGTGCCTCAGTTGTTGTTGTACGTGAGCCTCTACCCCGTCATGCTGGGACGCGCCCTGAACATCTCCACGGCGACTATCATGCTGACGAGTCTTCGCAGCGGACTGATGGCTATGTTTGCCACACTACCGGTCGTGGTAATAGTCCGGCAGCTTCTCCCCCCGACCAACTGGCCGTGGTTTTTTGCCAACCTGGCGATTGTGCTGGTCCCGGCGGCGGCAGGAGCTTATTTCGTCCTCGAACCTGCCGACCGCGCCCGCGTGCGAGCGTTTCTTAATCGGTAGGTCGAAGCCCCTGCGGTTTCGACAGTTTGTAGGGCGGGTCCGTCTTCGAACCCGCCGGTAGTCACCCTGAACCCATCGAAGGGGAACGTCAAGACGGACAAACCGCGCAGTGCCGGTATTATCGATGTGGCGTAGTCTCGGCATTTGCCAAGGCTACCAGACCCGCAGAGTTTCGCCAATCACTCCGGTCCCCACCATAGGAATGATGGGCCACACCCAGCATGGGCCACCCCACCATAAGAATGATGGGCCACCCGGCCATAAGAATGATGGGCCACCCGGCCGATCACAAAGTGGATCAGGTCGAATATGTAAAGGGATAACACTCTTGACGGGAAGAGAGACTATTGCGTTATTGAAGTGCTGATAAAACAAGTCTATATTTGATGTCTAAAACAATAAAGGAAGAATGGTGAGGTATGGAAGGTATAGTTACCGCAATAGTAACGTTAGCACTAATTGCAATGGTTGTCTCAGGTTCAGGTCCAAGCAAAAAGAAAAAGCCAAAAGATCAAAACCCTGAAAGAGACGAAAGCAAAGTGGGCTATGGTTCGCTACATTCTTACCAAGCAGGGTCCAATTTAAACTTCGACTCTGATGTCTTAGCAAAAGTTAAAGCACATCAAATTGAACGTGAAAAGACTTTGAGTCTCATGGGCAATTTGAAGTTAGATGATATTGGAAAAACGAGTACTCCAAAATACGATTTTAAAGATATAGATGTTAAGAAATTACAAGGCAATATTGGAGAAATGAGTACTCGAGAATATGACCGTAAATTAGAAGCTGGAACCAAAGAGATGGACTATAGACAGTTTAGAATCTGCTTAGACTCAGCCCCCCGATTCGGAAGAAGAAGTAATTGAATCTCTTTGCATATGTCAGTAGTTTATAGAAATGGAATCAATCTGATAGTCTAAATATCAAACTACCAGAAACTCTCAATCTTGCAGATTGCAGTGTGACCACTCCGTCGTGGTCTAAGAGCAAGAACGCCCCCTCGTCTTGTCGGTTTCTCTCCATAACTTTCCCCGAATGACTAGAGGAAGCTCTGAGCGCCTCTTCTAATAAGTAGAATTGATTTATTATCATTTCTACTTTCAAAACAGCTTATATGCTGTTTGAACCTCCCCCGATTTAGTGTCGGGTGGCCCATCATTCCTATGGTGGGTTTCCAAGGCCTTATACAACCTCTCACAATTCTACGCCGTCGATCTCGAACTCGCCTTCGCGTCGTCCGTGATACCATCGGTAGCTCGACCAGGGCCACCCGGCGGAGGCGT
>JAAERE010000318.1 GCA_024230675.1 bacterium
CATAAGCGGTTCTCATGCGCCGGATATTTCTACCGGCCACGATCCCTATCTTTCCAAGAAGCATGATCCGCGAACAACCTGGATACATGACGGTATCCGTTCCAATTACCACGATCCGGCAATATCCACAGGCGGCGCCCATGATGTGAAGGTCTCTCTGGGCCACGATTCGTTCTTCTCCAAGGAGCATGACCCGGCTACTTCCTGGTCCCACGATGGCGCGGTCTCGGCATGGCATGATCCGACTGTCTCAGTAGCTGGTTCGCACTCAGCAGCAACTTCAACAGGGCACAATGCCACCCTATCCAGGGCGCATGATCCAGCCTTCTCGGCCAGCTACGGCTCTGATACTGATTCGGTCATAGATGGTGATGGCACTACGTCCACTGCCCATGGCTTGCCAGGCGCACAGGTTGTAACCGATGGCAACGCACTGATCACATTCGAGTCAACAGTTTCCGGTGCTCGAACCTATGACATACTGATGTTCGATGTGGACAACAACAACAAGTGGTCAACTGGTGATGCCCTGGTGCTGGAAGGTGGTACGATCGATGGCATATACAATTCCGCCACGGACACCGTCATCCTGGTAGGCAACAGCAGCCTCAATAACGGTGACGCCGCTGACTTCCAGCTCTTGGTTGTGGGTGATCTCCTGGGCATACTGTTCCATGATGCCAACTCAAACGGCGCCTGGAACGATGGCGAGGATATCGTGCTCGATACC
>JAAERE010000319.1 GCA_024230675.1 bacterium
AGGCCGCCGCTATAGGTCTGAGTGTCAGTGTCCAGGTCTCCGGTTATCATTGATACGTTCACTGTGGTCGGGGTCGTGCTGCGCGAGGACAGACTACCGCTGGAGTTAGCGTCGTTCCAGGAGTTCGACAGATAGGTGACAACGTCCGCGATCACCGCCGCCGGCTTCTTGTCTGTCGTGTTATAATCGCCTTCAATATAGAGTGGGTTCTCTGAGAACACCGACAAAGCGTCTTTGATCTCCTCGCCGTTCGTCAGCCGAACCGCCGGATAGCCGCTGCGGTGGTCAGAGGAATACAGTACGCCGTTGGCGGGGTAGTAGCTGCTGGTTGACAGAAGGTCCATGTCGATATCTGTTGAAGTCACCCATTCCTTCTCACGAGCATCGTAGAAGGAATTGCTCGTGATTGTTCCGGCGGGAAGGGAAGCCGAGATGTTTTGCCAGACGCCGCCGCTATTGTAGTAAGGGACGCCGTCGATCAGTTTCAGACTCGCCTTTTCCTCGTACGAGTCAGGATTCCCCGAAGCTCTTTCGATAATCTTATGCGGATCGCCGCTGGAGTTTGTCAGGGGGACGTTTAACTCCTCTTCGCCAAAAGCTTCGTCGCGGACGTTTCCGGCCCAGCGCTCGGAGGATTTTGAGTACCATTCGGAATGGGAGTTGTCCAGCCAATAGCCGTCCTGGTACATGTTCTGGTAATTGCCGTCAGCGTCCTTGAAGTGTACGCCGCCGTTAGTGCCTGAATAGAGCCCTCCCGGGAATCCGTGTTCGAGAGCCCCGGCCGCGGTCACGCGGCCATCGAAATACATATTGGTATTGGCCTGCAGATACATGCTGCCGTTACAGTGGACGCGGCCGGTGATAGTCATGTCGCTGGCCGGAGTCGCCCACATGTCGTTTTCATAGAAGACCGCAAACTGGAAGATCGGTACCATGTCGGTCTCGAAACTCTGAGAAATTACGACCTTGGCGTTGTCGATGTCGCTGGTGGCGGTGGCCGTCATGGTAAACGACTTTATCAGCGCGTGAAGACCGGCGAGGGAGCCTGAGGTCATGACCCGCTGTTGGGCCGGGCCGTCCGAAGCCGTGGTGAACTTCACCTGACAGCCGTTGAGCTCATCTCCGCCCTCGGGCATAATCAGCGGCGGCAGACCGGTACTATCGTATTCCTGTTCAAGAGCGGCGGCTGCCATTTCGAGACCGGCTTCCGCAGCATAAAAGGAGCGGATCTCCTGCATCTCGTTACCGGCAATCGTCACCTCGTCTTCCGATGTAGAGAGAGCGGCAAGACCTATCAACATAGCCAGGCCCATCATAATCATCGCGATAAGCATCGCCACGCCGCTCTCAGATTTGAAGTGATTCCACGTCATTTTCGTTCCTCCAGGCCGGTTAGGGCCCTAGTCCGGTGGCACGCCCGGGTTTGGTGCAAAGCCTTGGGGGAGGTCGCAGACCTGAGCAACCAGGCTGCGTACATTCAGTCCCGCCAGTCGTTTCAAACATTTCTCACCTGTTATCTTGACCGGTTTTATGCAAAAGCCCTGCCGGGGGCTATCATAGAGCGAAAAGGATATGTATCGTTCTCGTAACTGGATGTGCTGCAAATGGGTAGTTGGGCCGGTCCAGCGAGGAACCAGGGGGTGTACGACCTGGGAAGCGCACTCTCGACCTTTCGTAGAGGACGCAATTATGGGGGCGTTGCGTGGAGTATGGGGATTTTCCCATACTCCCCCGAAATAGGGCGCGCCTAGGCTTTTACGATCTTCCGATAGCGGTTGCGCCGGTTTTCGAACAGGCGATCGCCGTATTCCTTGGAGCGCCAATCCTGATAGGAGGAGAAGTTGCCCTCGTACCAGTGTACCCGGCCCTCGCCTTCGAACACCAGCAAATGGGTACAGACGCGATCCAGAAAGAACCGGTCGTGACTTATAACGAGAATACAGCCCGAAAAATCCAAAATCGCTTCTTCCAACATCCTCAGTGTGTTGACGTCAAGATCGTTGGTTGGTTCATCCAACAATAGGAGGTTGCCGCCGACCTTGAGCACCTTGGCAAGGTGGCAACGATTGCGTTCACCGCCGGAAAGTTCGTCGGCCTTTTTTTGCTGCGAAGCTCCTTTGAACCCGAACTGGGACAGATATTGCCGGATCGGGACTTTTCTATCTCCAAGGGTGATCTCCGCGAGTCCGCCGCCGACTTCGTCGATGAGCGTCTGGTCACCTTCGAGCGATTCGCGCTCCTGATCTACGAAGGCCTGCGTTACTGTGGAGCCGATAACGGCCTTACC
>JAAERE010000320.1 GCA_024230675.1 bacterium
GTCATAGATAAAATTATCTCAAAAAAAATTTGACGAATCCATTTCTGAGCGACACTCTCTCATAATGCAGGGTCAAGGGGGGCTCGACGGATATTCGCTTCTCCGACAATACCCTGATATTCACTTTCTCATTTCAAGAACAACTTTCATCCTCCGGCACAATCGCGACCCAGGTATAAAGGACTTGCCAGATAAATCCGACAAACTCCCGGGCCACCGCCGTTACCGCACAGTGGGGAGTTTTCCCATTATTAAGCAGATGCCAGTAACGCTGATACAGACGCTTCATACATTTGTTCGCGATATCAATTACCCATTGCTCCTGACCTTCGCGACGCTTCTTCAGTAATTTACTTGTATAGGGCTTGTGCTGCTGATGCCAGGACGATTGGATCAGTAATCTTCGCACCCGGCCGTTGCCTGTTTTGGTGATCCCTCCCAAATTCCTCGATTCAGAGCTGGAAAACTCCGAAGGAACCAGACCCAGATATCCCATTAGCTGTTTGGGATCACTAAACCGCTCAAAGCTGAACAATTCCGCCAGAAGCGACATAGCGGTAAGCGTATCTATCCCGCGAAAACAACACAGCCAGCCCACCGGTTCACGATACGGCTTCTCGCGGGCCGTTTGTTCAACCCGACGGGTAAGCTCAAGGCAGCGATTCGTCCGATGCTCCAGTTCCGAGAGCATCTGGGCCAGAACCTCGTTGCCCAGGGGATCGGATAAATTCCGGCCCTGCAGCCAACGGAGGTGTCTTTGCGTCCAATGATTTCCCTCCCGATAGGCAAAACCGTACCGAAGCATAAATTTACTGATTTGATGGCGAATCCGCATCAGGTCTCGTTGGGCCGCTTCCCGCAGGCGGGTTAAGTCCCGGACCGCCTCCTGCTGCATACTGGGGGAATGAACCTCCGTTAACTGCCCGGCTTCGGCGTATTTCAGCATGTCAAGCGCATCCCGGCGATCAGTCTTGATCCGCTTGCCGGGTTTGACCGGGATCAGCGAGGGGGCGATTACCTTGCACTGAGCCCCGGCCGCTTCGATCTGGCGTTTCAACTCAAAACCCAGACATCCGGCTTCATAGTAAAACTCCACCTCGCCGGGTGATTGTTTTCTGATCTTTTTCACCATTTTCTTGACGTCTTTGACGGTATTGTTTATCCTAAACTCCGTAATTTTATCCATTCCGGGTTGGCGATAAGCGATCTGGTGTTGTTTTTTGTGTGCGTCCATTGCAACTTTTGTAATTATGGAACGATTCATAATAAGCTCCTTGGTTCGTATGTGGCTCTGTTGGCCAACTGGTTAGTAATCCACGCTAGCCGGCGGGACCTTCCCGCCGTTCGCAAAGGATATTTTATCCCATTGCGACTTGCGAGCCAAGGAGTCGTTCCATATTGTCTACGATAACAGCGGAATAACGTCTTAAGGAGACAACAGGAGCATACCAATGAATCGCAGGAAATTTCTGAAACAAAGCGGCCTGACATTGGCCGTTGGAATGATTTCTCATGAAACAAATGCATCTGACGAATTGGTTTCGGGTAAGCCAAATATTGTGATGATCACATGTCACGATATTGGCCGGCATCTTGGCTGTTACGGCGTCAAGACGGTACAGACGGACAATCTGGATCGTCTGGCGGCGAAGGGAGTTCGCTTTGATAATTTCTATTCCACATCGGCGGTATGTTCGCCGGGACGCGGCAGTCTGCATACCGGTCGATATCCTCAGAGCAACGGTCTGATGGGTTTAACGCACGCTCCCTGGTGGTGGAAATTAGATAAGGAGGAGCAACACTCGGCTCAGATACTGGGGAAACTGGGATACGACAGTTATTTAATCGGTCTTAATCATATAGGAGACGCCCAACGACTTGGATACCAAACAATCCTTTCCAGGAGAAGACAGGCGCCCGAAACCGTCGAGGCGGCGATCGATTTGATTCGGAGTCGGAAACCAGACGGCAGGCCGTTTTTTGCAAAGATCGGCTTTAGAGA
>JAAERE010000321.1 GCA_024230675.1 bacterium
GTTGGCAATATCAGGGGAAAAAGAAAGGGAACAACAGATCTGCCCCCTGTGGTCATGGGGTCACACTTAGATACCGTCCCCTGTGGCGGACATTACGATGGTACCATAGGGATTCTTGGGGGACTTGCCGTCATCCGAAAAATGAATGAGCGGCAAATTAAAACCCACAGACCTGTCGAAGTCATGAATTTTTCCTGTGAAGAATCCAGCCGGTTCAGGGTGGGCACCCTGGGCAGTAAAATTATGGCAGGCAGATTTCCCCTATCCAGGCTCAGGGAGACCAGGGATGCCGATGGAATCAGCCTCCATAAAGCCCTGACCCTTTCAGGTTACGCACCAGAAACACTGGAAACCGCCATGCTTTCACCGGATGATCTTTATGCCTTTATCGAACTGCACATCGAACAGGGGCCAGTTCTTGAATCGGAAAATAATCCAGTGGGAATTGTGACCGATATAGCTGCACCCACCCGGTTCAAAGTGGTAATTCAGGGGCTCTCAGCCCATTCGGGAAGCACACCCATGTCCCTGCGCAAAGATGCCTTAACAGGTGCCTGTGAACTGATACTCGGGGTTGAAAACATCGCAACAAATAAAGCCGGTCCCCATACCGTTGGTACTGTGGGATTTGCTCTTATTGAACCCGGGGCCATGAATGTGATACCCGGCAGGGTTGAAATTGGGATCGATATCAGGGATATCAGCAAA
>JAAERE010000322.1 GCA_024230675.1 bacterium
ATTTTGTCGAAAGCTCCCTTGAAAGTGTTGTAGTCCCGAGCGCCGACAAACCGCGCCTGCTCAACGCCGTTCTTGTCGAAGAAGATGGTCGTCGGAACGCTGCTTCCGAGCCTGAACTCCTCGGCAACGCTTTCTTCGGCGATCAGCATTACCCAGTCCATCCCCGCCTGAACGGAGTAGTTCTTCACCTTAGTCGGCGTGTCTCTAATGGCCAGACTTACGATCTCAACACCCTGAGGATAATACTCTTTGTAGAGGCGGACGAGATCGGGGATTTCCCGACGGCAGGGTGGGCACCAGGTGCCCCAGAAATTGACGACAACCGGCTGCTGACCGACCCATTCAGACATCTTGTGGCGGACGCCTTGAATGTCATGAGCCGAGGAAGACGTGACGACAATGTTGCCTCCGGAAGATGCCTGGGCCGTTGCGCTGCTCTGCCCGGCTTTCGCCGTAGAAGCACTCTCGCTGCTTCCACAACCGCTCATAACGACGGCTAAGAGCAGACACGCGGTGATTATCGAAGATGTGTATTTCATATCTGTTTCCTTTGCGGGCACCCCGTTGTCCTTTAGGGATCAGATCGGCTCCCGGCAGTTCTATTCAGTCTCGCTGTATACGGTGTCTTTCAACTCGCCGGATTCAGTCCGGGTAGAATCGTAGCGATAGAACTTGACTATATCAAAACTTTTCAGCAGTTGTTCGGATTCGACATAACCGCCCGCCGGACCAACTCGGACGCCATAGGGGCTTACAAACCAGAGGGCCGGAAAGCCGCGAACCTTGAACTCTTTTTTGATGAGATCCTTTTCGGAAATCTTGTAGCCATCCAGATCAAGTACGGCTTTGCTGTGATCCCAGACTTTGACCGCCACGAAATCGTTGTTGAGCGCCTTGACTACTTCCGGCTTAGAGAAAGTGTTCTTCTCAAGCTTCTTGCACCAGCCGCACCAGGTGGCGGTGAAGTCGACGAACATATGCTTGTTCTCTGCTTTGGCCTTTTCCCAGCCTTCTTGATAGCCGTACCAGCTAATTCCGTTGGGATCCTTTTCAACCGAAGATTTCTGGCCTTCTTTCGCCAGAGGCATCAGAGCCAGGACAGCGACGGCAAGAACGGCGACGGTGAGCAGTCGGGAGAGTCTCATAAATCTATCCAATTCGAAAAAAGTGTTATTGTCTGTGTTGTGTCCGGAGCAGTCCGATGCCAGCACCAATATTCCTTTAGAATCCGTTCTTCAGACCGACAGGTCTGAGATATGCCGCCGAATCGCCCAACAGCTCTTTGAGACTGTTGAGCAGCTCGAAATCCAACGTGACGGCGTATCGACGCGATTTGATATACACCTCGGAACCGTTCTCCCGGGTGGCCAGCAGAACCGGCACGCCGCCCCGGAACTTGTCCAAAGTCGTCAGCGCCTGTTCTATCGTATCTTCGGCGCAGTTCGGATTCAGCTTTATAACCAGTTGGCAGTTAAACCGTTCCGTTATTTTCTCCATCGCCAGGACTTCGTTGCTGAGGATCTTGGGCTGCTCCCCCTCGCGAGTAGAAATCCTCCCGCTGGTAAGAACAATCCGGTCAATCTCAAGGATCTCCTTTGCCTTTTCGAAACAATCTGAAAAGAGAATCAGTTCCACGTGTCCGGAGAAGTCCTCCAGGGTGGCAAAAGCCATCTGGTTGCCTTTTTTGTCGGTCATCGGTTTGATGGCCGTGAGCAACCCGCCAACCGTAACCTCGCGGCCATCAACGGCTTGCTTCAGATCGTCGATCGGCGAAGTAGCAAAGGACAAAAGCTCATCGCGATATCTATCCAAGGGGTGTCCGGAAACGAAAAAACCCAGCATGTTTTTCTCTTTGGCCAGACGCTCGTGGTTGGACCAGTCATCAATCGCCGGAAGAGCGGGCTCAACCCGGGTGGCTTCAACGCCGGAGCCGTCGAACAGATCGTGCGTATTAGTCTGGGCCATAACCTTGTGACCGTATTCCAGAAGAGCTTCAACCGCTTCGGTCATCTGGGCGCGGTTGTTTCCCAGAGAATCACAAGCGCCTGCGGCAATCAACGACTCCAGCGTGCGTCGGTTCAAATGGCGCGCCTCAATCCGGCTGGTTAGATCGGCCAGCGATTCGAACGGGCCGCCTTCGCCGCGCGCTCTCACAATTGCCCCGGCCGGACCCTCGCCGACGTTCTTGACCGCCAGCAGGCCGAACCTGATGTTGCCCTCGACCACCGTGAAGTCGATGTTGGATTCGTTGACATCGGGTGGAAGAATCTGGATGTCCTTGCGGCGGCACTCCTCCAGGAGGACGTATATCCGGTCGCTGCTGCTGATTTCCGAAGTGAGCATGGCCGCCATGAACTCCTTCGGATAGTAGTGCTTGAGCCAGGCGGTCTGATAAGCGACGAAAGCGTAACAGGTAGCATGTGCCTTGTTGAAACCATAGCGGGCGAAGGTTTCTATCTGGTGGAACATCTCATCCGCAATTTTGTGATCGATATTCTTTTTGGCCGCCCCGGCGAGGAAGGCTTTTTTCTGTTCCGCCATGAGGTTGGCGTCTTTTTTCCCCATCGCCTTGCGCAGGAGGTCTGCCTTGCCCAGTGAATAACCCGCTAGTTGGTTGGCTATCTTCAGGACCTGTTCCTGGAAGACAATCACCCCGTAGGTTGGCTTGAGAATCTCCTCCAGCATGGGGTGCAAGTATACTACCTTGCTAACCCCCTTTTTGCGTTCGATGTAGGTATCGATCATACCGGAATCGAGCGGTCCCGGCCGATAGAGGGCGTTCATAGCGGTGATGTCTGTGAAATTCTCGGGACCGAAGCGGCGCAAGTAGTCACGCATTCCGGAAGATTCAAACTGGAAGATTCCGATCGTGCGACCGCTGGCAAAAACCTTGTACACCTCGGGGTCATCCAGCGGCAGCTTGTCGGGATCGATGACGACATCGGGATGATTTTCATGGATCATGCGTATGGCGTCATCGATCACGGTAAGCGTGCGCAAACCGAGAAAGTCCATCTTCAGTAGACCGATCGCCTCGACCATTTTCATATCGTACTGGGTAGTTATTTCGTCCTTGGTCCCCTTGAAGAGCGGCACGTAGTTGGTCAGGGCCGAGGGCGCAATCACCACCCCGGCGGCGTGGGTCGAACAATGCCGCGCGAGACCTTCAAGCGTAAGAGCGTAGTTGATCAGCCGCTCAACTCGCTTGTCTTCCTTACGGAGCTTCTTAAGGTCATCCACCTGCTTGAGCGCGACGCTCAGGGTCATGCCGGGGGTGGCCGGTACCATTTTGGCGATCTTGTCCACCTCGCCGTAGGGCATCGAGAGAACGCGGCCGACATCGCGGAGCACTCCCCGGGCGGCCATCGTGCCAAACGTGATAATCTGGCAGACGTTCTCCTTGCCGTACTTCTCTATGACGTACTGAATGATCTTGTCCCGCCCCCGATCGGCGAAATCTATATCGATATCCGGCATGGAGATGCGTTCGGGGTTGAGGAAACGTTCGAACAGCAGTTCGAAACGAATCGGATCGACGTTGGTGATACCAAGCGCATATGATACCAGCGAGCCGGCAGCCGAACCACGTCCGGGGCCGACCGGAATATGATGCTTCCGGGCATAGTCGCAGAAATCTTTAACGATTAGGAAATACCCGGCGTAGCCCATCTGTTTGATGACGCCAAGTTCGTAGTCCAGCCGTTCGGTCAGCTCATCGGTGATCGCTTCGTACCGCCGCTGGCAGCCTTCCTCGCAGAGATGGCGAAGGTATACATCAGCGTCAACAAAGCTGCGCGGGATGG
Source organism: bacterium (assembly GCA_024230675.1). Classification (GTDB taxonomy): domain Bacteria; phylum Zixibacteria; class MSB-5A5; order GN15; family FEB-12; genus JAAERE01. The sequence goes on from JAAERE010000322.1 coordinate 3,804, forward strand.
GGAAGATCGGCAGTTTGAGATTGCCCATTTCCAGCTCAAGATTGCAGGCCTCGGCAATCGCGACCGTGTTTTCCAGCGCCGGTTTGAAATCACCAAACAGCTTCTCCATCTCGTCGGCCGACTTGAAATAGATCTGATCGCTGTTGTAGCGCATTCTCTGGGTGTCTTCGACCATCTTCCCCGTCTGGATGCACAACAGGGCATCGTGCGCGAGGGAGTCCTCCTGCCGCAGGTAGTGACAATCGTTGGTTACAACCAGCGGGATGCCGGTCTCGCGCGAGATAGCGTCCACTTTGGGAATGAGCATCTGCTCTTTCTCAAGGCCGTGATTCTGCAGCTCGAGGTAGAAATTTCCCTCGCCGAATATTTCGTGCAGCTCGCGGGCGGTAGCCACGGCGGTCTCAGTATTACCGTTGAGCAGGTTCCAGTTGACCTCACCCTTGAGGCAGGCCGAAGTCGCAATCAGGCCCTCGGAATGGAGGCGCAGCAGCTCTTTGTCTATGCGCGGCCGGTGGTAGAAACCCTCGAGAAATCCGGCCGAAGTCAGCTTCATCAGGTTTTTGTAGCCGGTCAGGTTTTTGGCCAGCAGGACCATGTGAAAGCCGCCGTCGGGATAGCGATTGGACGGCTTCTTTTCGTGACGGCTGCCGCCCGCCACGTACGCCTCGCAGCCGATTATCGGCTTTATCCCCGCTCGGTTGGCCTTTTTGTAGAATTCTATAGCGCCAAACATATTTCCGTGGTCGGTCACGGCCAGGGCGGGCATTTTGTGTTCACGGGCCAGTTCGATCACGGAATCGAGGCGGCAGGCGCCGTCGAGCAGAGAATACTGACTGTGAGTATGCAGATGTACGAAATTGGCGTATTTCATTCAGGTCCGAGTGGTATTTTGTGGTGAGTCATAGCCTCACAATAAATACGATCATAGTAGGGTTTGGTCAATCGCTTTTTTGGAGAACGCAGACTACAGCGGCATTTCGAACTCTATTTCGTCCCGAAGAGGGATATTATACGAGCCGATCTCAGAAATTGACGGTTTGAGTTCGCGTGAGTGTGCGAGAGCGTTCACATGCACGGCGGCAATTGTGAAGCCGCGTCTCTGGTAGTGCCGAATAGCATCGAGATTGTCGTTGGTCGTTATCAGCCAGAGCCTTCTGCAGCCGGCCGCTAGAGCAGCCTTTTTGACGTGGGCGGTCAGGTCGGTGCCGATTCCCTGGAATTTTTCGAAGGCGTCCAGCGTCACGATCTCGCATTGATCGCCGACAATCTCGTAAGTAACGAGCCCAACCGGGGCACCTTCGACCGACCGAGCGATAAATCCAGGCAGATCAGCGGCATAGATTTTCCTCCCCCGGGAGACGATGAAGTCGGCCCCCCACCCCCGGATCACCTCTAAGACCCAGTCCCGGTCGTTCGGCTCTATTGGCTTGATTGTGTATGCCACAGCGTTATCTACCTCAGATCAAACGGAAGCAACCAGGCAAACGAAAAGCGGAGGTCGAACTCCTCCTCGCCCGGCGGCGGTTCGTTGAGATACAAGGGGAAGTCCAATCGTACGCTCTGCCCCTTCCACACGGAGGGGAATTTGAGGCAGAGTCCGGCCGACATAACAAACAGGTCATCCTCGCCGGACAAAGCGGTTTCGTTGGAGGCAATGGGCTCACGGTAGAAAGATTCCTTGTCGTCGAAAGAGATCTGGGCCACATCGGCAAAAAGAGCCTGATCTGTCTTGGCTAGCCAGCCGCCGACCATTGGAATCGGTTGCAGCCAGCGGAACGGAAGAAAGTCCGGCGGCGTGAGTTCCAGACTGGCGCCGAGATAGTCGGTGAGATAAAAAGTCCTGTCCTGATAGCCCCGCACCCTACCGTTGGCGAGGTAGAAATCATCTTCCCACTTCTGTGGGAACGTCCCCGGAGACCGAAACATCTGCGTGTGAGAAAAACGCTCTACCGAGCGAGCACGGCTAATGTGGTCGACATATTCCGAGGGAGGTTCGCCGTCGGTGCCCAGATACTGGAGGGTCAGCGAGAGCCAGGTGCGAGAGGAGTTGATCAGATCCAGACCAATCTCGAACTCGGTCTTCAAAAACGCTCGGTGCTGGTCGTCTTCCGTGTAGCCACCTATCCCCTCGCGGTTTAGAAAGCGGTAGGTGCCGTATCGAAAACTCGAGAGAGAACCGTCGGTTACTTCGAGGAAAGTGACATCGGCGGCATCCCAAGTGGGATCGGGAAGGTATTCGGCGACATCTTCCGGGAAAGGGTCGAGCCGGTTGTCTTGTGATCCGCTGATCGAGAGGATGTCAAACCTGACGTCAAACAGCTGATGGTCCGGCCGAGAGTACCATTTCCGGAATTCCTTGCGATAGCCCATGGAAATGAGTGTGCGACGGTCGGCTCGCAGGATTCGCCTCGACATCACCGAGTGCGAGCCGAAAGGCTCGAACGGCGATTCCATAGTGAGGTCAACAGTCGGTCGGGCAGACCTGGCTCCGAGCCGGACGTCCAGGGAAAACTTCGCCTTTGTCTCCAGATAGGAGCCGTGAGCGTGGAAGCCTGTCTGGAAACCGTTGGCGTTATCGAACCAGAGATCCGGCCGCAAGCGGAGGGCGTACCTGTCAACCGGAGTGCGGTCGTAGAGCAGGTTATCCAGTCGTACTTCCGTCGGCCAGAGGAAGCCCGACTGATTGTTTCGCCGATCCATATCCGGCAGGAGCTTACGGGGATCAACGACAACACCGCTGATTCTTCGTTCCGCCGTAATCTTGAATTCGTACTTTGATAAGCTGCTGCGGAACTGATGCCAGGCTGGAAGAAGCACATAACCGGGCTTGGCGAAAGACATGCCTTCGGGCGCCACCGTATAAAAAGTCGTGTCTCCCTGCTCCCATATGACAGCCACATCGACAGGAGCCACCATCTCCGCCCGGTTGCGAAGCTTTATGGTGTGTTCCAGGGAGTGTCCCTTTTCCCTCGTCTTCCGGCCTTCAAAGGAATAGTCGAGCTTGTACCTGTGATAGTACCATTGCTGGAGATAGGCCTCAAAATCCAGCCCGGTGAATTCTTCCAGAGACTTCGTGAAGTCTTCCTCGTAGGGATGCGCGAACAGCCATTGTTCGCAGTAGAAGCGCAGAGCGTCAAAGTATAGAGAGTCCCCGAGGATCGAGCGCAACGAGTACTGCAGGGCCGCTGCCTTGTAGTACATCGATACGCGGTAGGGATAGTACTCCTCGCCTTTATCGAACGGCACGGCCATCGGCTTGTCCATCCCCTCGTTCATCATGAGGAGCAAGGGTCGAAAACCGCGTGCGTTGCGGACCTCGACCGGCGGAGCAAACGCCCGCTGGTACCAGTTTCGGTACTTGTTGTAGTTGCCCTCGCGGCCCAGGTACTTCTCCATGGCCATATGTTCAAGGAGAGTGGCAAAACCTTCGTCGAGGAAAGGCCGGTCGACCTGACTGGAGCCGATCATCCCCATAAACCATTGATGCCCGATTTCGTGATACAGGAGCTTGTCGAAATTGGTACCGGGATCGCCGCCCGAGCAGTTGGTCAGCATGGGATATTCCATACCGCAATAGGCGTCGCAGATACGAATCACCGGCCATTGATAGTCAAGGCACAGTTCCGAGAACGTCGCGATGGCCTGTTTGCCCAGTTCTACCGCCCGGGTCCAGCGCCCAGCTTTTTCGCGAAGTGGGTAAGCGACAACCTTGACGCCGTTTATGCTGTCAGAGTCAATACAGAAGCGATTGGAGGAAGTGAGGGCAAAGTCGTTGACATTTTCGGCCCGGAAGCGCCAGGTTTTTGTCTGAGAGGGATCCACATCCAGTACCGGCCATTGATCTTCGGGAGTCAGGTAATTGTCTATGTCGTACAGGGTCCGCATAGAGTCGGGCATAACCTCGGCTTCATTGAGCAGTTCCCCTGTGGCGGCAACTATTTGATCGGCCGGGGCGGTGATGGCGACTTCGTAGGTTCCATAGTCGCCGTAGCATTCTCCCCAGCCGAGGAACTGTGAGTTCACCCAACCGAATTTGCGATCATAAACGCAGGCCTGGGGATACCAATAAGCCGCTTTGGTAACGCCCCTTTCGAAACCCATCCGCATATCGGCGGGCGTGGGAAGAACGGTCCTGAATTCGAACGGCAGCACCACCGTAAATCCGGGCTGTAAAGGTTCACTGAGATAGACGGCGATGATCGTACCATCGAGAGCAAAAGAGTCGTAGGTCTGCCTCTCCCCGGCTTTGGTGGCTGAGGCGAACAGTTCCAGCGAGCCTTCCTGCTCCGGACCGAGGTCGGCTAGTGAGTAATCGTGGTTCGTTCGCCGTTTGTGATCGGCCGGAGAATCCTTGCGGACGGCGTTCGGAAAAGCCTTTAGGTATACGACGTCCAAAGTCTGCGGCGAATTGTTGACGTATTCTATCTCCAGCGAGCCGCTGATGGTGCGAAGGTCTGGTTGCAGGGTCACATCCATCAGGTAGTTGACCTCTTGCTGCCAGTACCCGTCGGCTTGAGTTGCGAGCGGAAAAGAGATTGTGAGGAGCAACAAGGTGAGCGCGGCAAAACTGGAATTACGCAATCAGAAGTCTCCCGGGAGATTGAAACAGTTCTAATGGCGGACAAGATACGTCGGCAGAGATGCCCCTGACAAGCGCATTCTTGGACGATTGAGGACGGTCTAGCCGACCGCCGGCCGCCCGGCCTTCTCCCAAGCCTCGAAATTGCGGCGCATCTGGCTCAGGTGCTTGGTGACGTGTCGGTCGTAGAGAAAGAGCCATTTGGAGAGGGTCATTATGCCGTCCTCCGGGTGACTGACATGGTTTTCCCAGATAGCGTCCTCAACCGTCTCCAACAGTTCGACCGTAGATTGGCGAAGGCACCGGAAAAGATCGAGGGCGTTTTCTACGCTGCGGTTCCGATAACCAAGCAGATCGGCCCAGGCGTCCTGATCGTAAGCGTCGACGGCTACACCACTCTGGGCGATGATTTTGCAGCAGCGGACATATCCGCTGGCCTCGCTGTCGGGCATATGAACAATGATCTCGCGCACGCTCCAGCGGTCCGGCGCCGGTTTGTAGTCCCACATCTCTTTGGGCAGAACGCGCAGGGCTTCTTCCAGCCGGTTGCAACCGGAGGCAAATGACTCCAGTAAGTCACGATGACTCATTTTTCCTCCTGAACCAATTTCGTGAGCATATGTAGCAATGAGCAGCTCCGCACAGCTAC
>JAAERE010000323.1 GCA_024230675.1 bacterium
CCCTGACCGCCGCCACCACCTTTGCCCTGACCGCCGGGCATAAGGTCTCTCAGTCCTAGAATGTTATTGCGGGTAAGCATCTACTTGGTTTCCTCCTTCAAGCCTCTTTCAAGGTCATCGAGTCTCCGCTCAATTTCTTCAAGAGTTTTCTTGTGCTGACGCGCCTGAGCCCTCAGGTAGGCTTCTTCCTGCCGGGGACCGAACTGCCCCTGGGGCACTTCCTCGTACTCCGGGACGGGTGAATATTGTCGACCTCTGGCCCATCCCGGCATACCGGTAGCGAAATACATGTTGCGCCGGCCTCGCCCGCCGCCCGTGCTGGCACCTCGGCCGAGACCTCGGCCACCGCCGCGTCCAAAACCTGCGGCCGGTGACACACCCGGGTTCATGTATCCGGGCGTCCCGGCACCCACACAATAGCCGGCGCCTCGCCCGGTCAGCGACCCCATTCCAGTGGGACCAGTCTTATCTCCTCGTGGCATCTTGTTGCTCCTTTTCTCACGTTATTGATCAACCGTAAAGCCGCTTCACGACTTCTGGGCCACTTCGACAGCCTGGGCCACCGAGCCCTTTGACCAGGCCACCATCCTGATGCCGCCCGCCGAAAGAGCGGACTCCGCTTTTGGTCCAAACCGACCCGCCACGACCACGTCCACATGCTCCGAAATGACGGCCTGCGCCGTGCCGGTCCCCGCGCCGTGGGCGGCGGCGGCGTTGTCGGTATTGGTCAGGACACTGTACTCGTTGGAGTTGGTGTCCCGGATCACGAAATAGCGAGCCCTGCCAAAACGCTCGTCTACAGTACTGTTGGACTCCGGTCCCAGAGATGCAACTGCGATTTTCATATCTCCTCCTAAGTGTTTTTGCCTCGTCTGTTGGTGATCTTGGCGCGGGGTCCACAGCGCAGACGACGGCGGCGGCCAAAACAACCGGGTAGTTGGAAGCTGTTGTCCTCCAGTTGATCGTGGCTGTAAGCCGCCAGCACACGGTCGATCGGACCTCCTATCCATGGAATCACTTCAACTCCCCGGACCAGCAGATAATGCTCCAGGTACCTCGAGATAGCCCCACAGATAAGCAGCTCAAGTTCCGTGTGACTGATATACTGAGCTCTCTGTGCCAGCGATGTGTCGGGTATCCTCACTATCTGCCGAGAGACCTCGTCCTTGCCGCTGAATTCCACAATCAAAAGGGATTGTGCCGTGTCAAGCACCGGCGACACTCGATCCTGCCAAACTGTAATTCCAATCTTCATAATTTCCTCAACCAACGCCATAACAAGTACTGTGCCAAGTGTGCGAAGCTCATGCAATGTTGTTATTGTGTTGTAAATAAATGAGTTACAGCAGGCAGGCGGTGGGCGACGATGAGGCTGGAGTGAAGCTACTATTGCAGTATTGCAATCATGCAGTGCAATGCCATTGCAAGACCGCAATATGATCTAGGATGGGGGACTGATGCCCAGTTTCTTCAACTTTCGCCACAGTGTGGTGGCGTGCATACCCAGTTCGGCCGCAGCGCGGGTCCGGTTCCATTGGTGATTGATCAATGTTTCTTCGATCAGCTTTCGCTCAAAATCATCCACGGTGGTCAAGGGCTTGCGGGGAGCCCGACCAGCCCCGGCCAGGAAGTCGGGCGGCAGGCAGGGCAGTTCGATGATAACCCCCCGGCAGAGCACAAAGGCATGCTCGACGATATTCTCCAGCTCCCTGACATTGCCGGGATAGTCATAATGCATCAGGACCGCCAGTACATCCGGCGAATACCCTTCGATAGATTTGTTCTTCCTGAAGTTGAAGCGCCGGATGAAGTGATCGACCAGAAGTGGGATATCCTCCCGCCGATCCTTCAGGGGCGGCAGAGCAATCTGGACAACATTGAGCCGATAGAACAGATCCTCTCGAAAAGATCCCTTCTTCACCAGGGCATCGAGGCGGCGATTGGAGGCGGCGATAATACGCAAGTTGGCGGTGACCGACTCGGTAGCCCCCAGCGGTTCATACACACCGTCCTGCAGAACACGGAGCAGACGTACCTGCATGGCCGGCGAGACATCGGCGATTTCGTCCAAAAACAATGTACCGGCTTCGGCAAGAGCAAACCGGCCGGGCTTTTCACGGCGGGCATCGGTAAACGCCCCGGTCTTGTATCCAAACAGTTCGGATTCCAGAAGCGTGTCCGGCACGGCTCCGCAGTTGACCGTAACCATCGGTGCCTTTCGCCGCGGCGATAGATCGTGCAGGGCGCGGGCCACCAGTTCTTTCCCCGTACCGCTTTTCCCCTGGATCAACACCGTAGCATCGCTTTCGGCTATGCTCGGCATGATGTCAAATATCTCCTGCATCGCCTTGTTTTTGCTGACGATATCCTGGTATGTGTGTCTCTTTTCAACCGCCCGACGCAACTCCTCGACAACACTGAGGTCACGAAAAGTCTCCACACCCCCGATGACCCTGTTATTTTTGTCTTTGAGTTGAGCCGCCGAAACGGATATGGGAATTCGCCGGCCGCTGGGATCAACAATAAAAACAGCCTTGTTGACGACCGGCTGGCCAGTTTCGAGGGCTTGTTTGAGAGCACAATGCGATTCACAGATCGAGGCGCGGAAAACATCGCAGCACTGCTGACCAACGGCCTGCTCCCTTGGCACACCGGTGATCTTTTCGGCGGCGCGATTGAAGGAGGTTATCCGCCACTTCCTGTCGACCGTGAAAACACCGTCGGCGACACTGTCGAGAATGACGTCTCTGGCTTCGTCCTTTTTTACCACAGTCTAGCCAATACGATAAGAGGTTATACCTGGATGTCGTAGGATCTGATTTTCCGCCAGAGAGTGGAGCGATGCACTCCCAGTTCTTCGGCAGCTTTCACCCGGTTGCCCTTATGCCGCCGGAGAGCCTCAAGAATAATATCTTTCTCAGTGTTTCGATTGCTCGAGATACCACCGACAAGGGCACTGTGATGGATGATTTGCTGCGGCAGGTGCTCCAGTTGGATTTCCTGCCCATGACACATGATAAAGGCGTGCTCGATGGCGTTTTCCAGTTCGCGAACATTTCCCGGGAAACCGTACTTGCGAAGGACGGCCAACGCCTCCGGGGAGAGCCCCAGGATTCGCTTGCGGGTTTTCTTGCTGAAAACCTTCACAAAGTGACTCACCAACAGGGCTATGTCGGCCGGGCGCTCGCAGAGCGGCGGAATGTCCAGGCTGACGACGTTAATGCGATAAAAGAGATCCTCCCGAAAAGTGCCCTTCGCTATCGCCGTCTGTAAATCGGCGTTGGTCGCTGCGAGAATGCGGGCATCAGTGACCAGGGTCTTGGATGAACCGAGCGGCCGGTACTCCCCGTTGTTCAACACTCGCAGCAGCTTAACCTGAAGTTCGGCAGCCATCTCGCTGACTTCGTCGAGGAGAAGAGTTCCCCCGTTGGCCAGGCCAAACAGTCCCTGCTTGTCCCGCTTGGCATCGGTGAACGCTCCCTTTTCGTAACCAAACAACTCTGACTCCAGGAGAGGTGCCGGCAGCGCGGCGCAGTTGATCTTGACATACGGGCCGTATCTTCGCGGGCTGAGATTGTGTGTTACCTCAGCCACCAGTTCCTTCCCCGAACCACTGGGCCCTTGAATGAGAACGTTGCATTCCGAGGTCGCCACATCCGGCAACAGCGAGATCAGTTCCTGCATTTTCGGCGTGACACTGACAATGTCGCTCAGAGTATTCTTCTGGCCAAGCCGCTCGCGCAAGTGCTCGACCTCCGTAACGTCCCGGAAAAACTCAACCGCGCCGACTATATTGTCATCATTGTCCCTCAGCAACGTGGTTGTCACTTGGATAGGTACCTCGTGCCCGTCCTTGGTTATTATCGTAACACGGGCGTCTTCCACCTGATCACGAGTCTTCAGCGTGTCTTTGAGAGCGCACTGTTTGTGACAGATCTCGGTGCGGAAGACATCGAAGCAGTGCTTGCCGATCGCCTGGCGGGCAGTGAAGCCGGTTATTCCCTCGGCCGCATGGTTAAACGATGTTATGATACAGTTCTGGTCGACCGTAAAGACACCATCGCTGATGCTGTTGAATATGAGACTGCTCAGTTCGTCGTGCATTGCCCACCTTAGCGAATCATCTTACAGTAAGATAACACTGGTTCCCGGCCGGGCGCAAGCATTCGTAAGCCTGTCGCGAATTCCGGCATCGCCCCGCCAACCGCCGTCCGAGGAGCCACATTGAGGTTCTACGCTGACTGGTGCTCGATAAGTGACCAGTTGCTGCGCGTTATGCCCAGTTTGTCGGCGATCAAGGCCGCCCGAGAGTTCAGACGCAATTCATCGGCGCTGCTGGGGCCAACCAGGACCACCGGACTGACGAAAGAATGGGCGAATTCTTCTATGGGCCGGCCGGCAAAAACAGCCGAGGGGCCGACATAGCCAAGCACCAGGACCTGAAACTCCCGGATCAGCAGACAACGATGGAGTTCCGTCCATTCCGGGTCCTCACAAAAGCGAAAACCGACATCCAAATAATCACCGGCTCGCTTGTCGTAGTACAGACGAAGTTCTTTTTCCCGAGCGATCGCTTCCTTTGCCCGTTCATCCGGCGTCATCCTTTCGGCGCTGTTGTCATCCGGGTCATACGGGTCCGACAGAAAATGGAAAACGTGCAGCGGCGCTTTCCGACGGCGTGAGAGTTCGAGCGCGAAGTCAAAGGCCCAGTCGCCCTCTTTGGAATAGTGGGCGCAGAAGCCGACTGCGTTGATATTGACCATCGTCATACCTGGTACCTCCTCAGAGATCGTTATTTTCTTCGTCAATCTATCGGGCCGATGGCAAGAACCATCACGGCACACCTACGGAAGGCCGAGTGGCCTCTTTCAAATAATACTCGGAATAGAGCGCGCCCATTGGGTTATTGGCCAGCGACCGGTCCTTGACCAGAAGCGTTGTCACCGGCGCCTTGCTGGCGCCCGCAAAAACGCAATCCATCCCTATACACAGGCCTACCGAAACATTTAGATCGGTCCCAACGCTATTAAGAACCCGGGCCTGTCCCAACGGATTGCAGACAATATGTTCACGGTCCGATTCCCCGGCTTCGTTACGCCGGTTCATAATAGGATCACTTTCTTTTAAGCCACCCACCTTGCAGCACACCGGGTAGACTTCAAAAAACCGCCGCAACACACCGGCCAGGATGTCGGCCGGCTCGAGCAGATCTATACAAAAAGCCAGGCCCAGCTTGCGATACTTCATGTCGAGACAGAAATAGATCAGCTCGGAGAGTCGGCACAGCGTCCGTCCTTCCTCACAGGCGATATCCATGGCCGATTCCAGTATTCGACGATCCGGCTGCCCGCTCTTTGGCATTGAGGTTCCGCCGGCGATGTCACAGGGTTGACCGCGCAAACAGATACGGTCGCCACAGGCCAAGCAGTCCCCATCCGCATGTGATGTGACTCGCTTGATCGTCCCCGACCGATCATCACTGCCTTCCACATTCGCCTTTCCAGCCTTATCCGAAGTTGCGCCGGCCTGATGCCTGTCATGGTCGGACTCATCTTCCTGCAATCCAAAACCGGAACAAAGCGTACCGGACTGCAACGCCCCGGTGACCTCCTCCGCCGTACCGGCCACATTCTCAAATACATCGATCTGTTTTGACATGACCAGAGCCTTGGCCGTTCGAGATATACCACCACAGACCAGCGTTTCCACCCGTGCATCCACCAGTACACCTGCCAGTTCTTCCCAGGCATGCTGATGAACGGCCACAACTTGATGTGAACGCACCCGGTTGCGAGTCACGCTGAGGAGCAGAAGCGACTCCGCGATCGTACATCGCGGCGCCACTCGGTTGCCAAGTAAAGGTATTCCATATTGCATCAGTCATTCTCCGTGCTGTACTTACGTAGCGGCAAGTTGCATGCCAAACGACGTTGAGATGCAACACCTCAAATTCCTCTCATCATAGTCATACGTGGTGGCCTGTTCTGGTAGACGGCAGTTGCTTGAGTCTCCTCAAGCAGGTAATACCTTATGACACATAATGATAAGAGGACTATAGCGTTTTCGATCAATAAGTGCTTCAGCCTTATATTGGCTTCATTCATACAACCAAGAGACACTGGCTCGCACGACATAACGTCGCATGTGGCGTCTCATCGCGACGCTACGTTGCAACACCTGCGACTAATATGCTCTCCACCCCAAGGGCTTCTTCTCCAACCCGTCAATCCGAGAGAAAAATATCTGACATCCCTTGGGAAGATTGGCGACAGCGGGTAAAAGCTTGCCAGTCATGGACTATTGGCCTCCGGGACGGTGCCAGAACCGCCCCAGAAACGGCAGAGAATGCCCGGCCAATCCCGTCCTTCAACCGTGTCGCTCCGCAATCGGTATGCTCTTTGCAACAGGGTCGCATCATAGACTGACTTTGAGGAGAAAAATGTCGATGGATGCCAAACAGATTGCTATTGGAAGTTCAACCAGACTTCCGGCTGTTGAAAAGACACCGTTCTACCATATCGAGAAACCGGTCACCGAAAACCGGGGCGACCATTTCCTGCGGGCCTTTGCCGCCGTGCTTGAGTTCACGGACTACAAGGCATTGCTGGATTCATACTGTACCTCCAGCGCCAAATGTAATCGTTGCGCGGTCAGCTGCCCGGTCTTTATGGTATCCGGCGACCCGCGAGACATTCCGTGCTATCGCACGAACATCCTGCTGGACATCTACAAACGGTACTTCACGATCGGTGGCGCTATCAAGGCGCGGCTTTCCAACGGCTTTGAACTGACCGAGGAAGTTATCGATGATATGCTGGAAGTGTTTTATCGTTGTACTGCCTGCCGCCGGTGCACTCAGTCCTGTCCCATGGGTGTCGATCACGGCCTGGTGACGCGCCTCGGGCGCTACATCCTCAGCCTGATCGGAATTGTCCCCAAAGCCCTCCAGGTGAGTGTGCGCGAGCAACTGGAAGGTGAGACCCACAACACTTCCAAAGTTCCCAAAGATGCTCTGCTGGATACCCTGGGTTTCCTGTCCGAAGAACTCGAAGACATGGTCGGCGTCAAAATGGAATTCCCGGTGGATAAGAGCAACCGCGACTACGTGTTCTTCTGTGCGGTCAGCGATTATCTCATGGAACCAGATACGCTCATGGGAAATGCGGCCGTGCTTTATGCCGCCGGTGACTGGGACAAATGGACTATCGGCACGACCAACTACGACGGTATCAACTACGGCCTGTTCTACAGCGACTGGCACTTGGAGAACATCGTCAAGCAGTTGCTGGCCGAGGTTACCCGGTTGCGGGGAAAAAATATCCTGATCGGCGAGTGCGGTCATGCCTCCAGATCGGCGCACGACTTTGTCCCTGTATTCGGCGGTCCCTCGGCTCAGCCGGTGGTGAGTTTCATCGAATACACGCTGCGCTGCCTCAAGGAGGGGCGTATCAAACTCGACCCCAATATCATAACCGAACGAGTGACCTACCATGATCCCTGCAATATTGCCCGGTCCGGCTGGATTGTCGACCAACCCCGCGAGATCTTGAAATCGTTCGTGCCGGACTATGTCGAGATGACGCCCAAAGGACAGGACAACTACTGCTGTGGCGGTGGCGGTGGATTAGTATCGATCGACGAGATACACGACTACCGCATGCGCATCGGGGGCAAAGTGAAAGCCGAGCAGCTTGAGAAAACCAAAGCTGACATTGTGGTCGCCCCCTGCGCCAACTGCAAAAAACAACTCAAGGAACTGGTGGAATACTACAAGCTGCCCTGTCGCGTTATGGGGCTGCATGACTTGATTCTCAGAGCTATTGAAATACCGGGAGGTAAGAGCCCCGCTGAGCGCAAAGAAGAAGCGGCGCTTTTGGAGATGTGATCCAGCCGCTGCACATCGGCCGGATAGACAGACATAGGAGAGACGAAGAGACATGAGCATCGAACAATGGATTGATTTTGCCAAGGGTCCCCTATTCGCCCTGACCTCCATGATCATGGTGTTGGGGCTGTTGCGGCATATCGTCATTCAGGTGTATGAGCTGGTTGCCGGCAAGGGTCGTCGGCTCAGCGCCGCCCCCTGGCGGAAGATCCTGAACGAAGGTCTGGGCTGGGCCATTCCGATCAAGCAGATTATGAAAGGGACCCCCTTCTTCTCGTCGGTATCGTACCTGTTTCATATCGGAGTTATCGTAGTACCGGTTTTCCTGGCTGACCACATCGTCCTCTGGGAGAAGACGCTCGGTTTCAGCCTGCCTTCGTTGCCTTCCGGGTGGGCCGATTTCCTGACCATCTTCACGGTGGCCTGCGTCTTGGTTCTACTTGGATTTCGTCTTTTCGGCGACCGCCAGCGAGCCATGAGTCGGCTGACGGATTACGTGCTCCTGCTGCTGATCCTGCTGCCTTTTGTTACCGGATTCCTAGCCTCCCACTCCGGGATGAACCCGTTCCCCTGGGAAACGATGATGCTGGTGCATCTGCTAAGTGCGGAGTTGCTGTTCCTGGTTATCCCGTTCACGAAGCTGGCGCACATTGTCCTCTTCGTGTTCGACCGTCTCTCTGCTGTCCACTGGCAGCTCCGCCCCGGAGCCGGCGATAAGGTAGCAGACGCTCTCTTTGGAAAGGAGGCCCGGGTATGACGAACTCTATTCTCATTGATACAACCAAGTGCACCGGCTGCGAACGTTGTGTGGCGGCGTGTATCGACGCCAACAAGTTGGACCCGCACAAGGCCGACATCGATCGGGCACAGACCGAGGACGGTCTCTCTTCCAATCGCTGGGCCAATATACAGAAGGTGGCCGACGACCGTTTCGCTCGTAAGAGTTGTATGCACTGTCTGGAGCCGAGCTGTGTTTCCGCCTGTCTCGTGGGGGGTATAACCAAAACACCCGAAGGCCCTGTGGTGTATGACCCCACCAAGTGTATCGGCTGCCGCTATTGCATGCTGGCCTGCCCTTTCCACATCCCGCGCTATGAATGGGAAAACGCCGTGCCATATATGCGCAAGTGCGACATGTGTTTCGAGCGAGTACAGCAGGGCGGAAAGCCCGCCTGCGTAGACGCCTGCCCTAATGGGGCTCTGGTTTTCGGATCGAGAAAAGAACTTCTGCAAAAGGCGCAGGAAATTGTTGCTGCGAACGGTTCGACCTACATCCCGCACGTCTGGGGCGAAACGGAGTTCGGGGGCACTTCCGTCCTATACATCTCCGATGAGGACCTTTCTGCCCTGGGCTGGCCCGAGCCTCAGACAGCAGCGATTCCCGGCCTTACCGAGCCGTTGATTTCCAAGACCCCTTTCATTGGGCTCGGAGTGGCAACATGTCTGTTGAGCGTAAACTGGATTGTCCGGCGACGCATGAAGCTGGCCGGCGAGATTGATAACCACGAGGTGGAGCGAAATGACTGACAGGACGCGTCCCATTAAGGACATTTTCTGGATACTGGCTCTTTGTGGCCTGGTGGCCGGTATCTTTCGCATGTGGTTTGGCCTCGGCGCCACGACGAATCTGACCGATGCCATGCCGTGGGGCCTGTGGAAAGTTCTCAATATGGTGGCCGGCGTAGCTCTGTCCACCAGCGGTTTTACCGTCGGTTTCCTTGTCTACGTACTGCGTCTGGAACGTTTCCGGCCGCTGATGAAACCGGCCATTCTGATCGCTTTCCTGGGCTATGGTTGTTCGATGACCGCCCTGCTTTTCGACATCGGCCTGCCCCATCGCTTCTGGCACCCCATCCTCATGTGGAACGAGCATTCCTTCCTCTTTGAAGTTTTCTGGTGCGTGCTGTTGTACTTCACCATCACCTTCATCGAAATGCTCCCCAACATATTCGAGCGCCTTCGGGCTGAACGCCTGGTCCGCTTGCTTCACGCCGGAACTTTTGGTGTGGTCATCGTGGGGATATCGTTATCGAGCCTGCACCATTCCTCACTGGGTTCACTGTTTCTCGTAACACCCCTGCGACTGCACGCGCTGTGGTATTCCTCGTGGTTGCCCTGGTTCTTCGTCCTATCGGCGATGGGGGGCGGCATCATGATGATCGTCCTGGTACGGATTCTGTACGCCCGATGGTATGATCCCGAACCCGTGTTTGGAACTCAGCTGGAGCCCGGCGTTCCCGGTCCGGCTGATCTACTATCTCTCCCGGGAGTGTCCAGGGGATACACCAGTCGGGATATGCCGATGTTGGCCGGACTGGCGTCTATTGGAGCTGGGATAATGAGTTGCTATGCTGTTCTCAAGGTAGTGGATCTGGTTCGGCTCGGATCTTGGAACGCCCTGCTTGCCGGGACCTGGGAAAGCTGGCTTTACTCTGCGGAACTAATTTTAACAGCGATCCTCCCGATCATACTCGTGGCTATTCCACGTACCCGCCGATCACCGGTGGGGCTCGGTGCCGCGGCTCTTTCCGGCGCCTTCGGACTGGCTCTGAACCGGCTTGATGTTGGCATTTTCGGTTACTTCCGCGATGCCCACACGGTCTATTTCCCTTCGCTGGCCGAATGGGCCCTTGGCATTGGGGTCATTGCGGCCGCCGGGCTGGTATTTTTCTTCATCGTCGAGAATACTGCGGTCTTTGATAACAACTGGCGACAGCGCTATCTCAGTCGCGGCGTTTTCCATGCAACCTTCGACCGCTGGTCGCATGTGTGGTTCGCCGTGCTCATGAGCGGTGTTCACCGGGTCACCCTGCTGGCGGTATTCGTCCTGCCGCTGGCCTGGGTGTTCTTGTACCCGGCCTATCATAACGAGAAGCCGATTACCGTCGTGCAGGCGTCGGTGGGTATGGACAACATGCGCGCGAATCTACGAATCGATGGAGATCGGCAGGGTGTCCTGGCGGAGTTTGCCCATGCCGAACACCAGCAGCGCCTGGGCGGCGATTCTTCGTGCGCGGCGTGTCATCATGTATCACTGCCGGGCGATCGCTCCACGCCCTGCTCGCGTTGTCACTCTGATATGATCTTCGCCACCAAAATATTCGATCACTCCTTTCACACCGTCGCCGTAGCCGAGAAAGAGCACCTGGCCGGATTGTATCCCGCCAATCACTCCTGTGCGCTATGTCACGGCGACGGCCTGCCGAAGACAGCCTCGACCGTCAAGACCTGTTACGAGTGTCATCGCGACGACATGTGGCTGGTGGGGCGTCCCGATAGTGCCGTGAGCCTTATGAACGCGCCTTCTTTCCGCGACGCCATGCACGGCACGTGCATAACATGCCATACTCGCGAGAAGGAAAGAGTGGGCAGGCCTCAACTCGATGAGTGCGCAACCTGTCACCGATCACTAACAGCGCGCCGGCTGGCAACGGCCAGCCATGCACAAGACGATAATGCATTGGGAGCTGTGGCCTTTGGTGAGCGGCCGGTCGGAGCAAGTGACAGCGGGAGTTCGCATTAGGGGAGTAATAGGCCCCTTCGGATTGCTACCCGGATGGCCCATCCGCGTACGGTGGGTTTCTAAGTGCGATATGCATATATGACGTTCCCCACGCGTTTCGCGGTGTAAAGAGAGCGGGCTAAGCTCTTCAAAGTGCTGTAACATCTTTGGCGGTGTCACGTCTATAGACCCATAGGTTGTTCTGACCTGCCCCCGGTTGTTGCACCAGTTCCAAGTTCGTCTTGTCAGACTGTGTTCTTGCCCCCATCTTTGATCCGGTTTTCTGGGAGAACGTCAGGAAGTGTACCTGCTACGTGGCCAGACTGTCCGCCGAGTTTGCGAGAAGCAGGGAGTATGCGAGCAGATGTGTTATCGATGGCACGAGGAGTGCGGTAGTCTTCGGATCAAACCAAGGGGAGGCGCGTATCGACAACAACTACTTGATTGACAACTGGATCACAAGAATGCGGGCTACATGGGACGCAATTAGAATTCTAGTTGTACCTGAATAGCTGTCTGTAAATGGGACACTCCAGGACCGCCAATTTCCTGTACTTCAACGAGATATGAGAATGCGGGGTTGACTGGTCAATAGCCAGAACTTTTGAGATCGGACTTAAGCTGACGTGAAACGGTCATGATTGACCACACTGCAGACAGTAACAAGCTCCACCCGGATCTTGACAACCGAGCTCTTCGTACAGATATCCAGGCTAGGTAGCTCCGCTTTCCATTGAGGCTCTCGATTTCAGCGACAGTAGCAACAGGACAAACCCAATAGTCCCGCTGACTGCCGACCCAATCAAGATTCCCGTTTTCGCCTGCACCAGAAGCCCTCCCTCCAATCCGAGCGATGCCACGAAAATAGACATAGTGAAGCCGATTCCTGCCAGACAACCGCCCCCGATAACCGCTCTCCAATTTGTCCCGCCAGGCATGATGCCGAACCCTGTTTTCACCACCAGTAGGAGGCTGAGGGTGATACCGAGAGGCTTGCCGATTAGCAGGGCCAGGGCAACAGCGATGGAAATGGGTGACGACGCAGCATCAGCGGAGAAATGTACGCCCGCGTTTGCCAGAGCGAATATCGGCATTATGACAAAGGCCGCCCATGGGTGAATATAGGCCTCAAAACGCTCCAGCGGCGATATGGCTTCGCGAGTAGTGAAGTCTACTTCCTCAATGACATCCTTGAGCTTTGCGCTTTCAGAAGCCGGCTCTGCCCCACCCATGATGTTCAGGGCTCGCCTGAGACCGTTCTGCAACTCGACTCGCGACACCAGTGGAAGGGCCGGAGTAAGCAGCCCGAGGACCACTCCTGAGATAGTCGGATGAATGCCCGATTTCAAAGTACAGAGCCAAATACCTGAGCCGATGATCAGATAGCCAACCACGGTCCGCACCCCGAGTCGGTTCATAAGGACGATAACCGCAACTCCCGAAATCGCTCCGGTCAACCACACGAGATCGAGCTGGCTCGAATAGAAGGCTGCAATGACAAGAACGGCTATGATATCATCGACGATGGCAAGAGTCAGAAGAAACACTTTGAGTCCATGAGGTACCCGCTTGCCGAGCAGGGCCAGAGCCCCCACTACAAAGGCAATGTCAGTCGCCATGGGGACCGCCCAGCCCTGCTCCCCCGGATGATCCCCGAGCAGCAGGATGTAAATGACGGCGGGCACCGCGGCCCCACCGATTGCGGCCACGGCCGGTGAGATCACCCGGCGAACTTCCCGAAGCTCCCCGGCCACGATCTCCCGCTTGATCTCCAGACCAACGAGAAAGAAGAAAACGGTCATCAATCCGTCATTGACCCAGTACCACAGCGGATATGATAGACTCCAATCTCCTACCCCCAGAGTCAGAATTACATTCCATAAGGTTTCGTACAAGTCACTGATGGACGTATTGGCAGCAATGATTGCAATCCCGGTGGCAATCATGAGGACAACACCGCTTGCCGCTTCAATGTGTAAGAAGCGCTCCAACGGTCTGGTCAACTTCTCTATTGGTCGAAAGTCTCTATTGGACATGGTCGTTTTTTGGCCTCCAATAGGCATATTCTTGAACGAAATACGAGTTATTACGCGACCGGGTGTAACGAGGTCACGACGTGGATCGGAGCCGCCTGCCCGTTCTTGTCCTGACCGGCGTACAGAGTCAGGTGCGGAAATGGAATCTCGATATTCCTCTCATCAAACGCTTTCCTCAAGCGCCGGTTAAGCTCCCGGGCCACCTTCCACTGCTTGATCGGTTTCGTCTTGGTGCGGGGGCCTGGATTGCGATGGTAGGATTCGCCATCGTAGCATAACAACCGGGGACACGCCGGGAAACGACGGCGATCATGACCGCAAGTGTGAGCCCTTCCACCAAGTCCTGCAGGTGGGGCCAATCATACATGCTGTCCCGGTGCCATAAGAATATGGCGAGCAGCGGTCCACCTTATGACCAGGGACTACTTCTCATCGTCGTCAATTTCCTTGAGCTCTCGCAAGATGCCCAGCGCACTCGAGCCCGTCGCCAGCTTCGCTATTCTATCCATTCGTTCCTGATCGACCCTGAACTTTTTCTCCATTCGGACTTGAAATGCCTGCCGCAAGGTGTCCAACAGTTTTTCCAGTTCGTACGGCTTGGGTAGATACCCAAACGCGCCGAGTTTCGTACAGTCAATTGCAGAGTCAACCGATCCGTGACCTGTGAGGATAATCACCTCGATATACTTGTGTTCCTTCTTGAGGATCTCCAGCACCTGTTTTCCATCCATGCCGGGCATCTTGAGATCCAACAGAGCGAGATCGAATTTCTCCTCGCGTGCAATCTCAACCGCTTGCGCGCCTCGCGTCGCTGTTCGCACGTTGAAGTCTCTCATCTCTAATCGCTTGGCGATCGACTCGAGGAATTCTTCCTCATCATCCACGATGAGTAGTTTGATTCTATCAGACATGGGTTTTTCCTTTCTCAATCTAGAACCCGATATATCTCCAGTATCCAAATATGGTCCATCCCCACAAAACCCCGAATGACAACAGCAAGACTATCGCCCCGTGCTTAAGAAAGTCCGAGAGTGTAACCAACTGCTCTCCCGTGACCGGGTCTTTGGCCATGGCATATACGATCGCATTCGAGGGCGTCCCTATTATAAGCATGTGGGCAAATGATGATGCAAATGCAGTCGCAAACCCCACCATCCAGGGATGGGTACCGCTGATTGTCGCCATAGGTACCGTGATCGGGCCAATGGCCGACACTGTTGCACCATCACTCATGAAGTTAGTCATTATACCCGTGAATAGACTCACGGCCATTGCCAATCCGGATCCGTCGCGCATGAAGTCTGGCAGAATACTGAGAAAACTGTCGGCCAGGAACAGTGCCCCGCCGGTTTCAGCAAGTCCTTTGCCCATAGCGGCGGCGCTGGCATACAGAGCGATCACTTCCCAATGAATCTTGGTGATATCCCGCCACTTCAGCACTCGCAATATGTTCAGCGCTACCAGTCCGAGAATGATCGGCCCCCCCATACCGAAAATATCACTGGCACCGACCCAGAGAGCTATGACGCCCACCAGTACGGCGGCCGTGATGTACTCATTTCGGTTCATAGGTCCGATTTGATCGGCCGCCTGTCGTACGATGGCGGAGACGTCTAACGACTTGACCTTAAGCTTGGACCGAAAGCGCAAGTAGAAGTAGGCCGCGATCGCCAGCGCCATCACCGGTACAAACGGCATGCCGTAGGTCATCCACTCGCCGAAGGTCGGAGCCACATTGTAGTCCTGCAAGATACCCATCATGATCGCATTCCTGCCACCGGCTGCCGGCGATCCGGGACCGCCGGAGTTGGCTGTGAAGCAGAGAGTCAAAGCAAGCATGACGGCCAGAGCGTGGTCCTTCTTCACCCCGGCTGCCCGAATAGTGGTAACATATACCATCATGAACAACGGCATGATAAAGGCTACCAACGCATGTTCAGAGACAAGTGAGCAGGCCATAGCCAGAAGGGGCAGGAAGATAAAGAGAAGGCGTGGCAGCGTCTTGGCGGAACCCAACAGCATCAAGCCGATGCGCCGGTCCAATCCGGTTTTGGCGATCGCCACCGCCAGGGCCAGGACGCCAAAAATAAAAATGACCGCATCCTTCGCATACGCTTTGGCTATATCATCGGGGCGCAGGATTCCCGTGAAGTACATGAGCACCCCCACGAGGAGCGCGGTTATCCCGACAGGTATCGCCCCGGAAGCCCAAAAGAGCGCTGCTACTACCAGGGTGGCCAGCATGATTCGGGCTTTGGTCGAGACTTGCCGCGGCGTCTGAGAGATTCTCCGACTGGCGCCTTCACCGTCGGTGACAACATCGTACATCTTGTTCTTACGGCTGTAATAATCGGCAATTGTCTCATCATCGCCCATTTGACGATAACCTGCAAACCCCATGTTAATGTCTGTCACTTCCCCGGTTTTGGGAGCGGATACAATATCAATCAGACGTTGGGGGGCAGGAGCGAAAAACATGGCCGCAAAGATCAGAGCTCCCAGGATTATAATGCCCGGTCGGGAGTTATGTGACCCGATCATCCATTTCCTGAGAGACCCCTTTTCTACGTTGGGGATCTCGTGGCGAGCCATAACGTGCGGCCGATCCTCTCTTGCCTCCTCAATAGTCCTGAGCAGTATATCCAGTTCGCACGGCTTCTCTAAGTAGGCGAATGCCTCCAACCGCCCCGTTTCCATGGCAGACGCCATTGAGCCGTGTCCGGTAAGCATTATCACTTGAATCGCCGGTCGGTATTTTTTCAGCTCAGTGAGCGTCTGCTCGCCGCTCAATCCGGGCATCTTGAGGTCCAGCAGGACAATATCAATATCGTTGTCGGCTCGAGCGGCCTTGATCGCGTATTCTCCGTTACCGGCCTCGATCGTATCGTACCCACGCAGATTGAGTCGCTCGGCCAGATCGGAGCGAAAATTATCCTCATCATCCACAAGCAATATCTTAGGCATGCCGTCAGTCCTCACCGATTTGGTTGGTGCCCGCTTGTCGCATCTGTCTCATAACCTCGTCGCAAAGATCGGAGAGTCTGATCAAACCGACCGGTCGGCCATCTTTTGTGACCAGAAACGATAGATTCCTTCGCTCAAGCATCTGATGGATGACCTCGTGGATCGGTGTCCCAATATCTATGCGCTCCCCGAAAGGATCCATAACTGACTGAACCGGTAGGGCCGATGTCCCGGCACACATTTCAGATAACCCGACCTGAAAGGAACGGGCGTGGCCGAAAGCCGTTTCCATAATGTTATCACTAACCCCTGCCCTCGCGAGAGCATCCTGATCATCCGCAATGCGACTGCGAGGATCCAGGGCTTTCAGCAGCGCCAGCTGTCCGAGCTTGCCGACGATCTTGCCTTCCTTGTCAGCAACCAATACAGCCTGATATGGTTGCCTGCCAACCCCCGTCTTTCGGCGGGCTTCATCCAACCGGATCACAGCGTCCAGAACAGTCGCTGAACAATCCACAATCGGGTATTCCTCAAGGGGGACCAGTAGATCCCCTGCCTTTTTTATGGTCATATCCCAAACGGCTCCTTCCACAATCAGCGCTTCTGTCTAAACGGTAGAACCAGCCTGAACGTAGTCCCAATATCCTTGGCGCTTTCCACCTCAATCTCTCCTCCCAACCCACGGACGATTCCATAACTTACGGACAGGCCGAGGCCAGTACCCTTTCCCACCTCCTTCGTTGTAAAAAAGGGCAAAAACACTTTCTCAAGTTGATCGGACGTCATCCCACAGCCCGTATCGCTGATAGATATCAGAACATTGTTGTCGCGACGCGACGTTGTGATACGAATCTCCCCCTTTCCATCGCCGATGGCGTCACTCGCATTGTTGACAATGTTCAGCACCACTTGTTGGAGCTGGTTGGCATCGGTTCTCAGTTTTGGCAACGAGCCATCGTAGCTTCGTTCTACCCCGATGCTGGAGACCAATATCTCAGGGCCGAGAAGATCATCAATCACACCGTCAATAATGTCGTGTACATCATGCTCCTGGAGGTCAAAATCGGTCTTTCTGACGAAACGGAGAAGTTTCCGAGTTATGTCTCTACACCGAAATGCGGATTTCTGGATTGTTCCCAGTCGCTGCCGAAGATCCTCTTCGTCGAGGGTATGGCCAAACTGAGGATCTGTATAGTCCATTAGGAGACCGGCCTCTTCAGTGATTACTGCCAATGGATTGTTGATCTCGTGAGCTATGCCCGATGCAAGTTCGCCGACCGACGCAAGTTTCGCAGCATGCTCCAACTGGGCACGGGTCTGATCCGCTTCCTTCTGTTGGGCCACGAGCTTGCCGGCCCGGTTAAATATGACGAGTACGGCCACCAACAACAACGCCGCCGATACGAGCACCGAGCGGGACTGCGGAGTGCTGAAAAAGGACTCTGCACCGGGAGCAGATTGTGCAATCAGAGCCCACTCGGTGTTGCGCAACCACCGGAACCCATATTTGAGAGAACCCCTGTCTGACTCAACCTCGCCGAATCCATATGTCTCCTCGGAAGACACCTCCACGGGGCATTCTTCAAGAGGACGTCCCAGTTCCTCCTCGACCAGTTGATAGACTCCGGCGCGATTGACTATGTAGGTGGTTGCATCACCGGCCATTTGCTGAGATTCGATGTATTCGTACATGCGCCACGGATCCAGCGTCGCCCTGAGTATCAGGAAACGATCCCCCACCGTTCGGCTCACCGCGATCGTAAAATGCAGCTGCTGTCGAAATCCCAGATATACATCAGTTATTACGCAATTGTCATCAGCGCTTGTAAGAGTTGTGAACCAATCCTCGTTGCGGTAGTTTCTTGACTCCAAGGAGGGGTGGGGACCGGCATAGGCAAGCTGGACGCCGGCGGAATCGAAAAAGCCAATATCCACAAAGGCTTCGCTCGCGCGCCTGAGGTCACTGAGGTAATCACTCATTTCTTCTGACAAAGGCTGAACGGAAAAACGGGGATGGTCAACCACATTAACCAGGTTGACTCTGCGTTCGGACATAAACAGGTCAAGGGTATTCGCCTGATGCTCGGCTATCGTCCCCAGGTGAACACGGTGGCTGTCCTTTTCCAGGCCGATATAACGGTATTGAAAATAGACAACCAGTATCACCAGCGGCGCGAGATAGGTTACAGCCATCCGCATGATCTGGCGCCGCCGCCATTCGCGATAGTGTTCTGTATTGAACGGCAAGGCATCAGCTGATATGACCGCTCGCTGTTTCTCCTTATTCACCTGACAAGTCCTCCGGTATATCAAGTCCAACTAGACCCGAAAAACACTTCGCTTAGCGTGTTCGACAATCGCCTGTATGGCCGGGTGTTTTATACGCCTATCCATCGAGACGGCATAGTACCTCTCCATCACCTTGTCCAAGCAGCCGACCTCCTGTACACGATACTGACGCATGGTCTCTTTGCCTGTAATGCGAGGTGCCACAAACAGACCTACATTTGCCTTTCCTAGAGACTTAATCAGAGCACTATCATCACATTCGGCCACTACGTTTGGTCGGATACCGTTGACCTCAAACCATTGTTCGAGAGAAGCCCTCAACTCGGTCCGATCGCCCGGGAGAATACATGGCGCCCCATTCAGTGACTTGGGAAAGTCCTTCTTGTAGCGATCCGCCAGCAAGGACGAGGCATACACAGCGACCTGACTTTCACCGAGAAGGTGGTTGAAACCGCGAACTCTGAGATCCGGACCAATCGGCTTGTCTGTTAGGACGATATCCAGATCGTGAAGAATCAACTGAGACACCAGATTGTCCGGCTGATCTTCACGACACACTAACCGATAAGTCTGCAGGGATCCCAGTATTGGTGCTAACAGTTTGGCAACAACCAACTTTGACAGAACATCCGCGATACCGATCTGAACTCGAATAGGGCGTTCAACTGGACGGTCTTCGAGTGTATCCTGTAGCTCGCGCCCGAGGCTGAAGATTTCCTCAGCATATCTATACACAACTTGCCCAACATCATTGACCGCCATTTGCCGGCCTGATCGATCAAAGAGCTTGTATCCCAGAACGTTCTCAAGCTGTTGAATCTGAGTGCTCAATGTGGAGGGAGAAAGACGCAGTTCCTCTGCTGCCGACGCCAGACCGCCCGTACGCACGACGGTCCAGAAATACATCAGATGATGGTAGTTCAGCCAGTTCATCCCTGCCACGATACTTCGACTCAACAGAAATGTCAACACTATTTTTTGATATTTTCTAATCGGGAAAAAGGCCGTATATATAGATAGATGGCGAGAACGAGAATGATAGCCCACGGAGGCTTGGCATGAAGCAGGACTGTGTACTTATTACAGGGAACCTCACCCAGCTTGAGGAAAGGGCGCGCCGGTTAGTCTATCGTACTCTGGTTCAACTTGATTCCTCGATTGACATTGTAGCAGTCAAAATCGAACCAGACCGTACGGGTGGCTTGACCGGAATCGGTTATCGCTGCACCATTTTACTGAAGACCTTGGGAGACAAAACGTTACGATCGGAGGCCTGCGATTGCGATGAGCTGCTGGCTGTTTACGAGGCGCTGACAGGGATGGTGAACAATCTTGACCCTAAACCAGCAACAAGCAATTGTCAAAGTCTGGCCGACCACAAAATTGGACCTGGCCATTCAAACTCCAAGCCAACTGGCTTAGGGAGGTAGACGAACCATGGAATTACAGGCGCTGGAGAAACACATCAAGAGACTGGCGAGTCTGGACGGCACGAGAACGCCCATCGTCTCCTGCTATCTAGATCTGGGAAGCGATGATTCAGATTGGCGCACGTTTGTCTCCAACAGAGAGGCGGAAATCCTGGGTTCTCTGAAACCTACCTCCGCCAGGTCAGGGATCAGAGGGGTTTTCAATTCAATAAAACGATGGCTCAACTCCGAGTTGCTTCCAGACAGCAGAGGCGCCGCCATAATCGCTCGAGGTCGAGAGGGCGATGTATTTGTACCCATGCAGTTCCAGGTTCCGCTACCAAATGAGATCGCTATAGACTCAGTGCCTCATCTCTATCATCTCCTTCGTATGAAGGACTCTCACAATCGATATGTCGTGCTGTATTCGGACTCTCACGGTGCTCGAATCTATGAGGTGAGCCTGGGGGCTTTGTCCGATCAGATGACACTAGAGAGTCCGGACCTACCGCGCTGCGCCGGACGGGAATGGACCATGTTGCATTATAAACGCCGACGCGCCCAACGTGAGCGCCTGTTTCTGAAACAGAAAATAGATTTATTGGATAAGCTAATTGATGAGAATCCACAGACTCATCTGATGCTTGCAGGCGACTCCACCTGCATCGATCAGATCACCAGGGCACTGCCTCGGCGAATAGTCGCTAAACTGGTCGATCAAGTGGTGTTGGCAAGATCGCACTCGGCGGAGAAAATCGTGATGGAGACTCTTAAGGCTTATGTGAAGGCAGAGGAGATAGAGTCACTAAACACCGTAGACCGCCTCTTCGACGCCTTCTACAGAGGGGATCATGCCGTTCTCGGAGTCGCTACATCTCTACGGGCTGCGTCCCGCGGCCAGGCTGACACTCTCGTTCTCCGCCATGGCGTTGATCTGGGAACCGCGCGCATTTGTTCCAACTGTAGTTGGGTTGCCACTGGTGAGTCACGGCCGAACGTCTGCTCGGAGTGCGGGGGCGAGGCGCTGCTCGATCGTGATGCGCGACAGGAACTGGTGCGCGTAGCACAATCCACCCAGTGCGAGATAGAAACCGTAGCTGGCTCAGAGAGACTGGCTGATGCCGGTGGAGCCGGATGTTTGCTGAGGTATGCGGACGCACCGTCAGAGAGAGTCTGTCTGCCGGAGGTTCCCTGATCGGGAACATCATCACTCCCTAATGTAACCATCTTTCTTCCACTAGAAGAATCAATTGAGATAGCTATGCAAGCAGGCAACATCGCAGATATAGTCACCTGGGCCGGAATCGGACTGGTATCGTTGCTACCCATTGTGAACCCGTTTAGCGCAGCGATTCTGCTGTTGTCCGCGGGCTCACATCTGAGCCAGAGTGAACAGCATCAGCAAATTCTGCAGGCATGCACATACATGGCTGCAATTCTGATTGCCTTCCTGATGTTGGGGCACTTCATCATGGTGGCCTTCGGTATCTCAGTCCCCGGGATTCGCATTGCAGGTGGAATGGTGATTGGCTTCATTGGATTCCGAAAGCTCTTCCAGCACGAAGCAGCAACAGAAAGACCGCTCAAGAGAGTCACCGCTGCAAAACCCGACATATCGTTTAGTCCGTTGGCGATGCCAAGTCTCAGCGGCCCTGCCGCTATCGCGGTTGCCATCACTATGTCTTCTGCGATCGACGGCAACGGCGAACCTGGCAAGTTGCTGGCATTCACCGGGGTGATTTTGGCAATTGTGATAACGGCCTTGATATCCTGGCTTGTACTTCGGAGCGCGCGCCTGCTCCAGCGCATCTTGGGCAAAAAAGGCGTCGACAATCTTTCAAAGCTTCTCGGCTTCATCCTGGTGTGTATTGGCATTCAGTTCATCATAAACGGGATTCGTGATTTACTGCAGGACCGTGCTTTCTGGCATGGCCAAGACTCTTCGCTGACAAACTGGCTTAGAATAGGAGTAGAGTATGTATGAGATGCAAACAGAACGCGAACGGCCAAAGAAGGAAGTGTCTGGTATCTGGGCACTGCTCGTCTTTGTAGGTTTGCTGGCCGCAGTTATAATAATGGCTGTCGCAACAAAGTAGAGATTTCGAGTCCTCAGGCACGGAGCAAGTGAGATCACGACTCAGTTGGAGATGGTATTACACGTGACCTCTCACTGTTGAACTGACCACGAAGCGAGGCCTGCAATGACAATGGTAATGCGAGATGTTTGAACAATCGATAGGCTCACCGACAATAGTAATCGGATTCGTTGTCTTCGTCTTGGCCATGCTCGGCCTCGACCTTGGCGTCTTCCATCGCAAGCACCACGCCGTGACGTTTCGTGAAGCTTGGGTTTGGTCGTCGGTCTGGGTTGGTCTTGCCCTGGTGTTCAACCTCGGCGTCTATTACTGGTTTGGGCCCAAAGCGGGCCTGGAGTTTCTCACTGGTTATGTAATAGAGAAGGCGCTCTCGGTTGACAACCTCTTTGTTTTTGTCGCCATCTTCGCCTATTTCAACATCTCACCGATGTGGCAGCATCGGGTGCTATTCTGGGGAATAATAGGGGCTCTGGTGATGCGGGCGTTGTTCATTGTGGTTGGAGGAACGATGCTGTCACATTTCCACTGGACAATGTATCTGTTCGGAGGAGTCCTTGTTCTTACCGGCATCAAGTTGTATTGCCAGAAAAACCGGGAAGTGGCGGTCGAGCGCACTCTAATCGTACGTACTCTGAAACGGCTGTTTCCCGTGACTGACGAACATCATGGTGCACGCTTCTTCACGAAGGAGGGCGGTCGGTGGCTCATCACACCGCTGTTTCTTGCGCTGGTGACTGTTGAAATCTCAGATCTCATGTTTGCTGTTGATTCAATTCCCGCGGTGTTCGCCATCACCTCAGACCCGTTTATTGTATTCACGTCCAACATATTTGCGATTCTGGGGTTGCGCTCGCTTTACTTCCTGTTGGCCGGAATGTTGGGCCGGTTCCGCTTCCTCAAGGTTGGCCTGTCCGCGGTTCTGGTTTTTGTCGGACTAAAGATGCTCTTGTCTGGAATAGTGGAGATACCCATCATACTATCGCTCGGGGTTATTGCTGGTCTTCTGACAGCATCTGTGCTCGCTTCGCTGAAGGCCGGTCGCAAAGACGCGTCACGCCAGTCCACTGAGCCGGTGAACCTGACCGCTTCAGATCGAAAGACCGTTGGCACCAGATAGTAACGCAACCCAATGGCTCGTCGAGCATATCTGCGTATAGGGGTCGCTGCCGTGCCTGTCAATCGGAGACTGCGTGACTAACTCAAAAGCGATAACCGCCATCTCAGGACGAGTCTCCCTATCCCCTCCCCTCACTAGAGCTGTCCAATTA
>JAAERE010000324.1 GCA_024230675.1 bacterium
GCCCAGCGGGCCACCAGTGCCTACCGCTGTTTGCGCGATATCCCGTTCCCTCTGGATGTCCTCGTCAAGACCCGGGCTGAGGTTGAGCAGGCCAGCCGGGCCCGGACATCGCTGGTCAGCGAGATCCTCAGGCATGGAAAACTCCTGTATGGTTGAGTTTTCGACCTGGTTCGAAGCCGCGGAGCGGGTTACCCCGTACGCCACTTTGTATCGTTATCCGGGCGAAGATCTTGAGCCCGCGCAAGAGGAATTCGATCAGGCCCTCACCGCTGCCGAAGGTCTTTGTGATTTTGTGTTGTCAGTTTTGCCGGAAGAAGTTCACCCGGACAAATCGCATCGACAGAGCCAGGAGAAGAGGAACTCGGCGCCGGCGGTTGAGTCGGCGGGCATCTCTGCAGAGGCTGAACCCCCGCCGAACGTTCCACCCGAATCATCCGGGTCGACTCCTGACGGTCGCCTTATCCTCCTCCAATGCGTCACGCCGGCGCACCCAGAAAACATCGGCGAGCTCGTAGAAAGCTGCTCGCGAGCAAAGCAGGACCTTCCCTGAACGACCGCTGACCACCGGCGAGGGTGGCAAGGGCAAACGATGTCGGTAGTGAGGATGTGGGGCGGCCCCGGTCACCGTGGAAGGGGCTGCGGGCACCGTCAGCTGGGCCGAGTTCTTCAGTCGGCGAGCGCAACGGCACTGACAGCTTCTGCGATACTCATCAGTCTGTCGGGCGGGTTTTCTATACCAAGCAGCGCAGTGGTAAGCCCATCCAGTCCAGCCACCTGCGCGGCGGGTTTTGAGTCAGACCCGGCTGCTATCGCGGACAGCAGCGTACTATTGGCGATCAAGGGCACACAGAATTCCGACCAGTAGTCGTGGTAGTGCTCCGGGTTATCCCACGAGCCCTCGATATACGAGATGAGTGTACCCACCAGGTCCCGTGTTGACGATGTCAAGCTCAGGCCACACGACGAAGATACGGTCAACAGCAGGTCCAGCATTGCGCAGGCAGCAGCCATCGATGCTCGCCCGCCAGGGGCGAACGAGACGGTATTCGCGTTTGTGCCGCCGACTTCATCTGCCAGTTGCGAGATGATCATTTTGAGTCGCTCGCTTCCCGCATTCGTGCTGCCGATTTCGCCTCCGACAAGGTGTAGACAGCCCAAGGTCGAGTGCAGTCTCAGTTCAGGAAGCCCTTTAATCGAATCCCACCACGGATAGTAGTCGGCTGTCGGCCAAGAACTCAAATCTTGTCCCGCGTCAACGCAGAGTTCGCGTATGCGCATCGTCGGCAACAAGGTAAGGAGGTTCAGGAGTTCAGCCCGTACTTGAGGCCAGACCCGCGCGACCGCGGCTAGGTCGTCGCCAACGTACTCCCTGAAGATGACGTCGCGAGCAACGATGTACGATGCCACTCCGCCGACAGGCCACGACTCGCTGAACCATGCTCCGAGCAATTCGTCCCATGTACGGGGCTCAGCGATGATCGAAGCTGCACGTTTCGATATCGCATAAAATGCCGGAGTGGCGATACCTCGGTTCACAGCTTCGTGGGCCAGTAGAAAGCCCTGGCAGGTATGCCGAAGATTGGCCTGAACCTTAACCGCACCGCGGAGATCTTTGCCATAGACGCCGATCCCGGCCTTGGTTGTCCTCACGTTGAAGAACTCTCTGAGGTCAGCGAGAATGCCTGGGTCTATGGGCACCGACAGGCGGTCATGCAAGATCGAAAGTGCCTTAAAAACATAATACGACGTCGCGATGCCTCCCTCGTACCTTGTTGCGTCTTTGGGGGCGTCCCCGGTCCATCCGTAGTATGTGCGTACGTAGCTGCGCCCCCAAATCCCCGGAGGGCGCCCGATTCCCGCGGTCAACGAGCAGCCGATTCGGTCTCCGTAGGCCAGGTACGAGTGCAGCCAAACGAACGCTCTCCACAGATCAAGTTGGTCAGCGATGAGCTCACGGAATAGATTTTCGACGCTAGCCATTGTTCAACGCATCTCGCACAAGGTCTACGACAAATGAGATCTCTTCATGCGGAAAGAATGCACTAGGGCTCATTCTGAGAATCCACCTCACAGAACCTACACGTCCAGTAGCCTGAGGGAGCTTGTAGCGCGCAGTCGCGTAGCCATGAGTGGCGAGCGCATGCTGTACTCTGAGCGTGCTTCGCTCCGATTCACCTAACGGCTCGAATGCCACGATTCCGGAACGAAGCTCACTTGGTGGACCTGCGAAGGAGACACGAGGGATCGAACTAAGGCCCTCGCGCAGTCTCGCGCCGAGCGCGCGAATCTCGTGGGCCCGCTTTGCGAGAACCACCGAGTCCCGGCCTAGTCGTTGAAGAGCTATATACATGCCGCGTGCCACACCGCGCTGCTGCGTCCCGATCTGAGATCCCTGATACGCAAAGACGAGACCGCTTGAGTCTGTGACTTGGTCACCAGCCATCAGGAACGCGGAACACCGAGAGCAACCGCCATGGATCCGGGCACCCACGCGCACGAAGCCGAGAGTCTCCGGGCCGCCTAGCCACTTGTGGCCACAACCCACGTAGAAATCGATGTCAAGGTTCTCGCTGGCGCATTCCTCGACCCCAAGGGGTATGTGGCCCACCGCTTGGGCGCCATCTACGACTGTCGCGATCAGTGGCCACCGTTCCTTGACGGTCCGGCAGATCTGGACGACGTCAAGTACGGCACCGTTGAACCATACGACGTGGGGAATGACGAGAACGCTGACTCCACCGGAAGCCAAGATCTGCATATATCTGTCGAGAATCTGAGTAGATGCTTTCTCGCCCTCGTTCGCCAGGACGAGGTCTGAGATTCGAACGATGGCTTCCAGAGATCGTCGGGGCCAAACGGTGCGCAGCACTTCGACGACAGCTGGATGGTCGACATCACTCATGACCAAGCGGCCAACCGGTGGTCCGCTTCTCACGCCTCGTGTAAGCAGCATGCGGGCTAGGTCGGCGCCTTCTTCACCTGGTCGCGATTGATGAGAAACTGGGTCAAGGTTGTGGAACAGGATGGATTCGACTGAATCACGAAGGGCCTGAGTGGCGTTCATCCTGAAGGCAAAGGACTCCCGCAGCGACAGTGCGGATGCCAGGGCACCAGGAAGACCGAGAATCGCCGCGGTCTCTGGGTCGCTTGCCAGCAGGTGATCGTGAACCGCCTTTGCCACTTCCAGCGATGGAGTCGCATGTGCGGCGTTGTTGAGTGAACGAGTCTTCTTTCCCGCACCTCGTAATGCTTCGCGTGCGAAGGCTAGGAGGCTAGGTTCGCAAGTGTCTGTGGCCTCTGCAAGGCCGAGGACGATGTCGTTGAACTGCCTGAGAAGTCCAATGGATTCATCGTCGATATCCAGAAAATGGGCAATGCTGTTCCGAATGCCTACGACGAGTTGGAGCGCGGCCTGGAATTGGCGAGAATTCTGTAGCAACGGTTGGTAGATCTTTCGCCAATGGCGGTTAGTGATCATATCCTTGAGTTCGCCCAGCGTCAAAGATGCCAATGGGTTGCTGGACGCTTCCGGCCCGGCCTGCGACACTCTCAGTTCCGGGAGTCCGGGAGGGCGTGGAGGTTTTGACTCTAACAGCTTGCGCGCTTCCCTGGAAACGTCTATGCCAGCGGAAGTGAGTGTAGCTCGTACGAACTCTCGCAGGAGATTCTCGCAAAGGTAAAGCTGGCGGTAGCCTTCAAGCGAGAGTTCAAGTTGGCATGGAATATCCATCTTGCACCTGTCCGCCGCGGTTCGTGCGCTCTCCCAGAGCGGAGAGTCTGCGGTGTATTAGACTGCGAAGGAGGCTTGGCAGCCTACCTCACCCCGCGGTTGTTTGATCTTCAGTCGCACCTATGACGCCACATCCTCCTGGGCCGGACGTCACGAGGGTCCCAAATCCTCAACGAGCCGGCCAGCATCGGGACTGTATACAATGCCATCTGGAACGTCAAGGAGATCCCGACGGCACCGCCCGGGGCACCCTCGGCGCAGCAGGATTCCCTGATCGCCATGCTCGCCCGGAGCTTCCCGAGGAAAAAGTCCGCCCCCTCCGGCTCCGGAGCTACCCGACTGGACCCCGGTTGGGGATTGCCGTCCCGGGGGATCTCGCCTCGACGGTCTTCTTCTGGCAGGTGCCGGGCGAGCTCGGACGGGGCACTTCCCGACGGGCGCGGAGGACGGTTACGCCCGTCCGGAACCCCACACGAGACTCCAGGACCACGGGGGGGGGCGGAACCTCAGCCCGAGAGCGTGCGAACGGCATGGTCGCCGATCAGGACGCTCTCGCCACCGGTTCGTTCGCGGTGCGCAGATAGTTCCTCAGACGCTCACGTAGGGGGAGATCCGCGAGCTCCCGTAATCGCAGGTAGCGGGCATAGTGGACCTCTTGCATGGTCCGATCATCAGGGAACTCCTGCGCCACTTCTTTCCAGATTTGCCTTCGATCCGCGTCGCTCAATTCGATCATGGTGAAATCTCCAATCAGAGTTCCGGAGGAGCGAGTGAGCTTCTGTCGTTCAGGCATCCGCTCGTCGAAGTAGGCGCTCACCACGCTCGTATCGATGTAGACCTTCGGGCGCCAGATCGGCACGACCTCGGCCCCAGTGGTCGCCTCTCGGCCACGGTTCTCCAGACCGGCGGTTCGAGAGGCCGGGTCCCCACGTTGTTTGTTGGCGATTTCGTCCGGCATGGCCGCGCTCTCCATCGGGTTCTCAGGGCGGCCCACGGGCACGCGCTCTGAAGATAGATACTAGCACCCGCGACCCTATTCCGTTCCCCCTCACCGCGCACCATCACCTCCCTTTTCTTGCCGTCCGGCGTCGAGGTGCTGGAGGCGCCCCTCAAGGTGGCCGAGAGCTTCGGCGACGAGCGCCTGGCACCCGGCGCCACCGCGCCGGAGTCCGTCCCCGTCGGCAAGACCGGCGTCCTGCTTGAGCCCGAGAGATCGGTGGGCCAGCGGATCAACCCTCCCGAGGCGTTATCCGTCCGCGGACTGCTCCTTGGGGTGATGGCGCTGGTTGACGGAACCGAGCTGCTGGTCGAGCTCGAGGAGGATGCCGGCGGAGTGCCCTCGGGCAGGAAGCTGGGCGAAGCTTCGCTCGAGCTCGGGGAGGCGGGTCGGCGTCTTTGGGCCGCGGTGCGATTTGACCTGACCTTTCTTCCCAGCCAGCCCTACTGGCTGCTGATTCGGGCGGCCACGGGCCGCGGAATGTGGCTTACGGAGCCGGGAACCGAGGGCGTCGGCATGCTGGAGAGGTCAGGGCCGCAAGCGCCCTGGCGGCGGCTGTCCACCCAGCGCGACGCGACGGGGAGCTACCGAGTCCTGTCAGCCGCCGATGAGCTTGGAGACACCTGCCCGGTCACCTTCAGCGTCGATGGGCAGACGGTGGAGCCGTCGTCTCGCGGGGCGGAATTCACCGTCTACGAGTTGGCCCCGGCGGTGGATCAAGTCCTCAGTCGCGTGGGCTCGGAAGGGCCGGCGCTGGTCCCGTTGGCTTTCTCCGCTGCCGTCGCGGGGTTTCTCACCGTCTATCCGCCGGTGGTCAAGTACCGCATCCCTCAATAACACGAACGATGAGGCCACCTTTTCCCCCGACGAGGAGCGGCGGCGTTGGGGCGGATCCTCTGTGGCCCCACCGGCGAGGGTGGCAAGGGCAAACGGTGTCGTTGGTGGGGCGTACCACCAGCCGTTCCGTCAAAATGCCCAAGTGGTCGGGCGGATCGAAGTTTGCCCTTGTTTGCCCGGGTTGGCAGCAAGGGCAAGGTGCGCAGGGCCAGATGCTGTCGGGGATCACCCTCAACGGGCTCGACGGCTAGGTGACCGACGCCAGCATGAGCCCCTGGACCGTGGCGGTGACCCCGGGCGGGGATCTGCTCTACGTCGCCATCGGGGTTGCGGATTCAGCGGAACCAGGGTACTCTTCTTGCCAGAAGGTGGTTTCTGTCGTGAAGCCGAAGATGCCCATCCCCATGTCCCTGACGGAGGTCACTCGGCGTCTGGTCGCCGAGCTGAAGCCGGAGCAGATCATTCTCTTTGGCTCCCACGCCTGGGGCAGGCCGACCGAGCACAGCGACGTGGACCTGCTGGTCATCGTGCCGCACAGCGATCGCCGGCCGGCCCAGCGGGCTACCAGTGCCTACCGCTGTTTGCGCGATATCCCGTTCCCTCTGGATGTCCTCATCAGGCCTCCGACGTTACGAAGCTCAAAACCGGCGATCGCCCACAGCCGCCAGCACCCAGATGGCGCCATCAAGCCGATCATCGAGAGCTGGGGGTCGCGCGGGTCGGGTAGGTCCTGTATATATATGGTCGCCATGCCGAGCACCGGAAGGCGACAGGCGCCAATAGCGCACAGCCGATTCGAGCGGACCCGCCCTCGGCCGTGCGTACGCCATATTGCTGCCCCGTTGGGGGCGGCTTCGGCCTGGGTCGCCGGAACGTTGGGCGGCCGTCACCGGTCGACTGGTACGCCTGAGATGGGATCCCGAGCGCTCGGCGTTGGGAGGTGGCCGAAACACGCACACTTCCTAGACCTAGACCTACAGGGCCGGCCGAAAACTAGGTCATTGGCGCATTTATGCGTAGTAGAATCGTCCTTTCAGGGTAGCACCCGCCTGTCCCACGCCGCTGGACACCACCAGCTGCTGCAAGCGATAGAATTTGGGTGTGACTCTTTTGGAGCGTCGCCGCTTGGTCGTTGGGGGAATGTCCGACAGGGCACACCCAACGGAGGCTCAACCCGTCCAACTCGCATGATCCTAAACCTAGCGCAGGGCTGAGCCACTCGCAATAATTCTCGACACCAGTCACCAAGAGTCACCCTCATGTTAATACTTGATGATTTATCACCGACGTCATGTCTTTACATTGCCCCATGCAACCCAATTCCTGCGCGGAGAAGCATCCTGGACACGGTCTATCAGAAATCAATTCGGCCGGCGATCGAGACAGCCGAGATCAAAATCCGCAAGGCAGAAAAACTCTCAAGTCCTGCTAAAGTGCCAGGGACGCTATCAGTCGAAATTACAGGCGTAGACTTTGTAATTGCAGAAATCTCCGAACGTGACCCAGAGGTGCTTTTCTACCTGGGATTCGCACAATCGATATCAAAGATAGTAGTAACTCTGCGTCATCACGGCAGCCCCGAACTTCCAAGCATTACTCGACTTTCAGACTTTCATCTGGATTACGACACTACGGAGATTGGCTTAATTGATCTCCATAAAGACCTGAAAGAAGTGCTCCGCGCCATCACGAACAGCACTCGCCTTGGAAGTATCACCACCGACTCAAATGAGGGATTGTCTTCTTTGTGGGAAATGATCGATCAATTTGATTATCTCAACATGGTCCATGAGCTGCTTCTAAGAGAGAATTTCATGGAGATCATAAAAAGGGATCCAGGGCGAAGCATTAATTTCATTGCATTAAAACCAGAAACCGAAGAAACACGTGAACTTTCCGTATTTTCGATAGGTACAATCCCATCGGATAACATTGGGATCCGGGGCTGGTTGGTTGAGTTTAGAAACGAAGTTGCGCCTACAGTTAAAACACTGGCACAGGAAAAGAATCTTTTGAAACTCGAGAATAAAATAGTACTAACCTTATGGTTCGTTTGGGCGCCACATAGGCCATCGCTGACGGACGACGAAATACTGACTGATCTCGCCAGGAGAGTAGAAACATCGGCGCAGGATTTCGACCTTGCTCCGAGACATGGGGTATGGACTCGAGAATACATTGAAAATGTAGCAGCCCGGTATCCCGCGGTAACTCAAAAATATCTAGCACGAAGGAATAAAGAACTACGACTGGTCGATACGTTGGACGATGTGGAGGAACTTTACAGAGGGACGGCTCAACTTGGGCAGCAGGCTGCTGATACGACGAGAAAACTTATTGAAAAATACGAAAAGGAACCGAGAGACTTCTGGCAAAATATAGCGTTTAGCGCTACTCATAAAATCGGCAATACCATATTTCCCATTGAGAACAATGTAGATTTTCTGATCAGGAGGAAAGGAAATATTCTCAAAGAAATCGGCAATGACTATTTAGATATCTTATATGAGATAAAAGAACAAGTTGAAATGGCAAAGAGACGTATTGCGGAATTCAAGAGAATTGCGGGACGAAGCGCCCCAGAGATTCGCCCTGTGGACATCACTCGCAGCATCGACAGGATAAAGCACTGCGCAGAGACAGCAGGTTTTTCCGCAAGCCTATTCCGCGCCGAGTATTTACCTAGAGTATACGCAGACCCAGGCAGGCTCGACGAAATCTTTGATGAGCTCCTAGGTAACTCGATTAAATGGCTGGAGAGTGACCCTCGGAAAGTGATATCTATTGAAATCAAAATCGCAAAATTAAATGATCTCCCAAATCACCTACAAGAAGAAGCAAAGCAAACTAAGCTCCTACGAGAAGTAGCAGAAAAGGAAAAGGAGGGCTTTCGCTTTTATGAAAGTTTGCGAGAAGAAGCAGAAAAAGAGATCGATCGCTTCCACGAGAAGTTTTTGAGAGTGCGATTTTTCGATAATGGACCAGGCATTCATTCTGAGAAAAAGGAAGACATATTCAATATATTCTATTCGCAGAGTCCGCAGGGCATGGGGTTCGGATTGGCAATTGTAAAAAAGAATATGCAAGACTTCGGTGGAGATGTGTTAGAGAGTGGAGTCTCAGATACTGGAGCACAGTTTGATCTGTTTTTCCGTTGTGCAGAGAGGTTGAATAGATGGACAGAATATTAGACATCATTGATGCCAGATTACCGCTAGGAGCTGAGTGATCTGAGCTAAACACGCGCAGAAACGGCAAATTGGAGGTGCACATTGACCATCATGACGAAACAGGATCACATCTTGATCGTGGACGATGAAGACTGGCCACGCAACACGCTCAGGAGAAACTTGGCTGAAGAAAACAGATTATGGAAAATTTCTACCGCGGCGTCCATTGAAGAGGCGAAAAAAGTTGTCGACTTGGGAGGAGTGGATGTAGTATTGACGGATCTTGTTTTGGGGGACGTTGCGGCAGGTGGAGTAGATCTTTTACAGATTGTGAAGAAAAAAGATAAATTCATTATGGTCATAATCTTCACGGCCAAGGAGAAGAGGCTCGACAGGTTCGGGGCCTATCAGATTGGCGCGTTTGATTGCATTGAGAAGAATATGTTGGGGACGAGTTCGTGGCAGGAGATATCAGCAAAAACAAAGGCGGCGCTCTATTTTCGCAAGCTGACCCTAGAACACCTAGAAAACCAGGGGCGCCTGAGAACTTTGCGTAGATATTTTGATCCACGAATGTTCTCTATCCTAGAACAACATCCATCCCATCTTGATGTCCGCCTTCGAAGTGCTGCGATTGCGTTCTGGGATGTGCGTAATTTTTCAACTCTATGCAATAATCCTGAGTTAGATCCGCACATGATTAGAGATTTTCTTATCGATTATTATGATCTTGCTACGGATACTATTTTTGATTACGAGGGAATTCTCGACAAATTTATAGGCGATGGAGTAATGGGGATATTCTGCGATGTTTTTCATGATGAAGATAAATCCGCTCGTTTAGATGCGATCGGGCGTTTCGTCCTGACCGCGCAAGCCGCAAAAGCTGCGATTGCTTTCCGCGGTGCATTTACTGAAATGCAAAGAAAGTGGAGCGCAAGATTGTCTTCACTGGGTCGAAAAGTTCCGGAAATGGGTATTGGTTGCGGAATACACATTGGGGATAGCCTTATTGGTCGATTTGACACCAAAAGGAGAGATCAATTTACCGGGATAGGTCCTGATGTAAATCTCTCTTCTCGACTCCAGGAGAATGCCGGCTCTGGGCAAATTCTCTTGTCCGAGGCTGCGGCTGAATTGTTGAAGGGTAGCTTTGATATTGACTATCTTGGTGTGGTCGAATTGAAGAATATTGGCACGCACGAAATTTTCCAATTAAATCGAGAGCTGTAGTTGTCTTGAGGATAGTTGCGCCTCAAATTATGACCTGGAATCAAATGGGTGCGGCTCTTTTGGAACGGCGCCGGTGGGAGACCAGGGGCCGGGCACCCACAGCGAAGGCTGGAGCTGTTCTGACAGCGAGATCTGAGCCTCCGTTCCCCAGCCTGGGTCAAGGCTGCGTAGGGCAAGAAAACACCGACGTATCGAGCTCAGGCCACCATACGCCCCCTCTCAGCGCATGGCCTGGCTTCAGCGCTATCCAGAATTGAGCCACTTTTGCTTGGCAAAATTGAGCCACCCTCGCCACCGTTTTGGCGCGCGCCGACCCTCCCGACTCCCGATTCTGGCAGGGTCTGAGGGCTGTCAAGGCTTCCCTGCGGCGCTTCACGGCCTTGACAGCCCCTCAGACCCTGCGGGCTGGGAGCCGAGAGGGTTGGCTGACAGAAAATGTCGGTGGCTCAGTTTTTGAGAGCAGAAGTGGCTCAATTCTGGCGAGCGCCGAGGGCCAGGCCGGCCGCGATCTGCGAACACCCTGGGGCACCGGCCCGAACTCAGCGGGCTCGCTGAGAAGCTCCATGGCCGGAGGGCAGACATGTGAGTTGAGGGTTGTGCTGGGCGATCTGAAAACAGATCGCCCAGCCGGGGGAGGTGTCCGCAACGGCCGAACACTGCCGACCATCCATCTACGACGGCGCCGGCTCGGGTTGTTCCCAGAAAATCACGGCTTCGCCAGCCGGAGCTCTCAGGATTCGACGCACCACATCCGCGAAGCTGATCAGCTGTTGGCGACAGCTCGCTGCCAGGCTCGCCACTGCGGCCAGCGCTTCGGCGCCGCGTTGCGTCTTGTTGCCCGCTGAGACTTTGCGATGCAAGACCCCGGGACGGGTTTGACGCTCACCCAGGTTATTGGTCGCCGGCAACTCGGGATACTCCAGGATCGGCACGATCTGATGTTGGATCTCGGCCAGACGTCCCGCGAATTTCTGGTTCTCTTGCGAGCTGGAGTGGCACTGTTCGATGAACTCGTCCAACCACTCGGCCAAGGCCGTGGCTTGCTCCTGGTACTCGACCCCGGACAGCTCGCCGACCTGCTTCTTGAGCGAGAAGACACCGTCAAGCCAAAGGATGAAAAGAGCCATGGTCTCGGCCGCCTCGTCGCTTTGGCGATCTTCGAGAGCCTCGGCGTTGCGCTGGAGGTGACGCAGACAGCGCAGCATCGAATACTTCAGCCGAGCATCGTAAGAGCGCCAACCGTCACGCATCAGCCAGCCGGCGAAGTCCTCACCGAGGATGTCGCCCACCACCGTGGCGCAGCGGTGAGAGGTGATGTCGTACCAGGTGAACCGCTCGCTGCACACCACCCAGAGCCAGGAGGACAAAGCGTCCACACGCCAGCCGGTCTCATCTGCACAGACCAGCTCTTCTGTGGCCAGCGCCTTCCTCATCGCCTCCAAAGTCAGTCCCGCGCGATCCTGCAAGCGGTAATTCGATTGCACCAGCGCGCCGGGGCTGACTTGGATTTGGAAGTACTGATCCAGGATCTCCTGGATCTTGCGCAACGGCACGCCCAAGCGCCCCTTCAGATCTGCTGCCAACGCCCGCATCCACGGACCCAGATGGTGGGCTGCCGCGCCCGTCGCCGTCGAGGTTTGTTCCGGGTGGGTCGAACACACCCGCTTCCGGCAACCAGGACACCGGGCGCTGTAGAAGACGAAGCGGGTAACCTCGGGCTCGATCGGAGGTATCTCCGTCTGGTAATTCTCGTGCTGCTGCTCTTTCTCTACAGGACCGCCGCAGTAGGGACAGCGGATCAGCTTCGGGGCACACAGCGTTTTGTCGACATGATCCGGCTTCTCGCGCCGCGTGCCGGGGTGCCCTGGCTTGCGGCCCGGCCTCTTGGGGTTGTCTTTGCGCGTCCCGCGACTGAACGGGGCAGCCTGACGTTTGTTCGCCCGACGGGCGGCCTCCAATTCCTTCTCCAAGGAAGCGATCTGCTCGCTCAGCTGCTCAAGCTGAACCTGCAACGCTACCTTCTCGGAGTCCACGTCGCCGTATTTGAGCTGAAGCTCCGCGAAGCGGATCTGGAGCTGGGTGTGCTCCAGCTGGAGCTCGACGTAGGTCACTTGGAGCTCAGCATGAACTTGGCGCAGCGGCTTGCGTTGGCCCTTCCCGCTTGGCTTTCCCATATCCCTATGATACGACCTTTCGGTCGGGGAGTCAACCCTTTTCCAGAGATTTCTTCGGAATCCGTGGACTTGACTCCCAGATTCTCTGGATAGCAGAGACTCAACTGCTCCCCGTGCCTGCCGACAACACTCGGACTCCCTGCTTCCCCCAGCACTCCTCGCGCGCTGACGTCTCTCTGATAGGCCCAATCCAACGGTCGGCAAGCCCACCGCAGCTCGGGCGGAGGGCCCGGACCTCTCCCGGGGGATCCTCCTGGCACCGCTGTGAGCGTTCATCCGGCGGCGACCATCACGGGCCAGCTTCTGAGGCCGCCCAAGACACCATGCCCGGGGCAACTGGAGCTCAATTGGACGACTCCACAGGCACAGCCAGCGGGCAACTTCGTCGCCTTGACCCGCTCGGCGAACCAGGGGCTCCTCGCTGGAAGGGGCGAGAAGCTTCCTGGGGCCGAGAAAGAACCCAGGCCAGTGTGGTGCTCTCGGCAGACATACTCTTGCCTCGCCAGTCGGCATGACAGTGCTGTGCTGGCTGGGCAACCAGAGAGTTCGGGTGGGGGCCACCCCTTCAGCACTGGGCCAACCCGAACTCTGAGACGCTCCGGCCCCGTGACAAGAACCGCTCCGCGGCGAAACCGCCCGCCATGACTCCCTGCTCAAGACTCTTTCTCCAACTGCAGCGGTATCCCGAGGGGCACGGGCATTTTGTTCCCCTTAGTATCTTGCATCAGACGAGCGGGACTGGAGAAGCCACTAATCTATCCAACCCCACCGCGCCGAACAGTAAAGGTATGACGCTAAACAAGTAC
>JAAERE010000325.1 GCA_024230675.1 bacterium
CGTTGTAGGCTGGGTCAGTCCAATAATGGGGCTGCTCGTGGGCTTGGGGGGCGTAGGTTGCTGATAGCTGTTGGCGAACCTCGGCCTCAGAAAGCTGTATCAATGTTCGCAAAGTATCCGCATAGTCAGGCGTCATAAGTCCTTCCTCAAGCCACCGTTCAATTTCTTTTGGCTTTTGCAAAAGCTGTTGGCGAGTTTCTAATATTTGCTCAAGCGGCCCGCTTTCCTCCAGCTCTCCTTGACGCCACTGCCAGCCGGTGGGGAGCCAGTAGCGTTCGGTATTGTAACCGCCGGCTTGTATAAAGCAGCGGTACTCGGCGTTGACGACCGGATAGCGGGCCAGGTAGAAGGGGGCAATCTCAACCTGGTGAACCGGCTGTTCGTCATCATAGGCCTCGTCATCATTGCTGCCCAGGGTAGCTACGCCGCCGGGGATTTCGATAAAATCGGGCAGGATGAGGCTGACGCCGTTGAGCGTGACCGTTTCAAAGCGGGGGTCGCCCACCTGGCCCAATACCCGCCCGGCCTGGATACGAGCGCGGCGGTGCAGGGCTGGATTGCCCAGGTCGTCCAGTAGGCCCTGCTGCACGGCAGCCTGCGTTTCAACGGCTACCGGGGCCTGACCCTCGGCCAGGCAGCGGCCGGCCAGGGCTGGACTGGCGGCCAACACAGCCCGCACAAAGGCGCCGGCCTCCGCCAGCATACCGGCCGCCAGGATGGTGGTCTGCTCCCAGCCGGTGGGGGGCGGCGGCGGCAGGGGGTCCCATTCGCCCACTTCGGGCGTGGGCATTTCGGGCGGGGTGCGAAATGTGCGCCACAGGCCGGTCTCCTCCTCGCCGGCCTGCCAGCGAACCAGCAGGTGTTGGGCCGCAAATTGCTCCTGCAAGAGTTGGTGACTGAATTTGTAGGCCCCGGCCGCGCCCAATGAGGGATCGGGCGTTAGCAGCCCGGCCCGACAGGCCCGGTCAAAGAGGTCGGCGGGGTTGACGGCCACCGTGCGCCGCCCCAGTTGGACCGTTGCCGGCAACAGAGCTTGTAACTGCCCGGCCGGTAGAATGGTGCTTTCGCTTTGGAGCTGCATCTGGTAGCCCAGGTGGGCCAGGGCCAGCAGCACGGTTTGTAACTCTTTGTCGGCCAGTTTGTACATCACACTCAACAGCCGGGCCGCGTAACCGGCAAACAGGCGGCCCCGGTTGGGTGGCAGGTCGCCGCTGGCCGGATCGTACAATTGGGTCAGGATATACAGCGAGAAG
Organism: bacterium; assembly: GCA_024230675.1. Classification (GTDB taxonomy): domain Bacteria; phylum Zixibacteria; class MSB-5A5; order GN15; family FEB-12; genus JAAERE01. The sequence continues at coordinate 1,254 of JAAERE010000325.1, forward strand.
GGGTTGGCGGCCTGGCTATCCAGTTTTAGGTCAGCCAGAGCGGCCAGAAATGGCCTGGCCTGGTTGGGCAAATAGGCCAGGGCAAATTGCTCCACCTGGGCCGGGGTAAGCGGGTCGATCTCTACCCGAGGCAAGCCTAGCCGCTGCTCGTAATCACCGGCGTCGCGGCTGGCAATGACCGCCCGGCTGCTGTAGGGCGATTCTTCGGCAAAGTAATCGTCTAAAAAGCGTTTCCAGGCCGCAGCCCGGTGGCTGCGATCCCCGGCATGTTCCAGACGGGCCATCTCGTTCAGCCCATCGACCAACAACAGCGCCTGGCCAGAGCGGGCCAACTCTACAAAGTCGCCGGCCACCAGCGCGGCCCAGTTGGCGCGGATAAATTCCAGCGGCTGGTGACGCTGCCAGTGATAGCCGGCCAGAGTGACCAGCAAGGGCAGTCGCCGGCTGCGGCCGGCCAGATAGTCCCCGGCCGCGGTGTACAGCAATCGCTCCAGCACGGTGCTTTTGCCGCTGCCGGGCGGCCCCAGCAGCACAAAGGCCGAGAATTGTTGCACCGCCTGGGTGACATCCTCCAGTTGCTCCCGTTCAATCCGGCGCTCCGGCCCCTGGCCCACGCTGCGTAGCCAGCTAAAGTGGGGCTGGAGCGGGTCGTCTTCCCAATCCAAACTGAAGTGGCCGGACAGGTCAATATAGCTCTCCCGGGCCGCCACCCTCTGCACCGGACGCTGAGGCCGGCGGGTAAGCAGCCAGCCGGCGTAGGCCCGGTGACGCTCGGCAGGCGATAGATCGGTGGCCCGGGAGAGCTGTTTGAAGGCTTCTAATATATGGGGGGGCAACGACAGCCGCGGCTGTTCGCCGGCCAGGGCTTCCAGGCAGCCGGTATCGGTCAGGCGGAAGTGGCTTTGGCCCTGGTTTATCACCCGGCTCAGGTCGTCCAGGCCGGCCATAACCACTGTCAGGTTATCAATTTTGAGGCCGGTGATGATGTCGCGGCTGTGTATATCTCTCTGGCTACTAACATTAGCGGTGTTAGTCATTAGTCAGGTCTCCATAGGCGGGTTGTTTTTAATTTGGGACAACTTTTGATAAGGGCATATTTTGGGATAGCTATTTTTGTAGCTTTTCATAGATTTATTGTCTACTGCGTGTTGAGTGCTGCATATTGCTGCCCGATGCTTGTCCATAAATCCAAATTCTAAAATCCAAAACCTGTCCTGAGCGAAGTCGAAGGGTCCAAAATCGGAAAATCGGGCCGCTTACGCGGCATTTCGGTTTAAACTCCTCGCCTGAGATGTTGGTCTTGGCCTTATTCTCCCCGAGCCTGAGCCAGAATTCAGGAGGCAGAAACCAGAAACCAGCAGCCAGAAAACAGAACGTTAAAAGACAGGGGCGACTAGCACTCGAAATCCGAAGCTGTTGTAGAAGTCGACTGGTTGAATGAGGTCGCGGAAGGACACGCGGGCGGAACTCTGGTCATTAGCCCAACTCCCACCTCGTAACCATACCCCACCATCTGGCCTAATATCCCCCGTCCACTCCCAAACATTTCCACAAGCATCCCAGACCCCGGCCAGACTGACGCCCTTGGGATAGGTGGTTACGGCGGTCAGGCCAGCCTCACGCCTCTCTTCA
>JAAERE010000326.1 GCA_024230675.1 bacterium
ATAGTCGTGCTGCTGGGTGTGATTTGTACTATCTCGTATTTCTATTTCAGCCGGGAGCATCGGGGCGTGCTGGGCAAGTCGGCCAAAGTCGGGACCTGGTTCTTAATGATCTTTTTCGGAACGACTTTTGGTTATACGGTTATGTCGCGTATGTCCACTTTTATCGGGCGGGTTGAATTCCTGCTGTCGGATTTCCTGAGGTTGACCAACTAGCGAGGCGCTTGCGTCTGTTCGGAGCCGCTTCATGACCTGTCCCAAGTGCAAAAGTCCCATGAAAGAGCTTAAGCGCTCGTTTCACAAACGACGCAAATGGGTCTGTCCCAAATGTGGGACGGTGCGCTTTCAGCAGCCGAAGAAGTGATGGCCCGGGGCAATCCTGTGCCTATCTTGAATAGACGGCAACCGGGCCGCCAATTCGCCGTATCTGATACAATACGGTCGCGCCCGGTGTGACAGACGAGCCCCCTTTCTTAGGATTTTGGATGACAGTGAAAGTAAGAGTTGGTACATCAGGCTACAGCTTTGAGGACTGGCGGGGGAATTTCTACCCGCAGACTGTCGAAAAGGGGAAGATGCTCGACTATTACGTCCAGCACTTCTCGACCGTCGAGATCAATGCGACTTACTATCGCGTTCCACACCCGCGCGTTTTCGAGAACATGCTCCGCAAGGCTCCGGCTGGATTCGATTTCATGGTCAAGGTCCCGCAATCGTTCACTCACAAAAGATCTGATGTCCACACTGATGCGAATCGGTTTCGCGAAGCCATCAAACCGCTCGCGGCCTCAGGCAAGCTGTCCGGACTCCTTGCTCAGTTTCCTTTTTCGTTCAAATACTCAGCCGACAGTCTGGACTACCTGTCCATCTGCCGGGATACCGTAGCGCCGCACCCGCTGTTCGTTGAGTTTCGCAACAACGGGTGGGTCAATCGGCCGATGTACGATCGGTTGCGGTCCGAAGGAATCGGTTATGTAGCGGTCGATGAACCCCAATTGAGGGGCCTGCTCAAACCGGATTGTTTTGCGACTACCGACACGGCCTACGTGCGCCTTCACGGCCGCAACGAAGAACATTGGTGGCAGGGCGGGCCACTCCGCTACGACTACGACTATTCCGACGAGGAACTGGAGTATTGGAAGGAAAAAGTCAGAAAAATCATGAATAAAACCTCGACGACGTATGTATTCTTCAACAATTGCCACCTCGGCCAGGCAGTGCGAAACGCAACCACATTTGCTGCCATGCTGGGTGCAAGTTGAGGACCGTGAAGCCTGTTTTAGTTGACTGCGCGGCGGTTCCGCAGGATATTGTTAACTCTATATAGGAATGTGTGTATGTACCTGAAGCTTGAAAAGATACGTAAACAGTACGAAGACAAGGTGGCGGTCGACGACCTCTCCCTGGAGGTGCCGCAGGGCGCGATTTATGGCATCATAGGCCCCAACGGCGCAGGCAAGACCACCACGATTCGCATGATCATGAACATTATCGCACCTGACTCCGGGCGGATTTTGTTTGACGGCCGGGAGGTGGACGGAAGTTTCGTCGATCGCGTCGGCTATCTTCCCGAAGAGCGCGGGCTCTATAAGAAAATGAAGGTGTCGGAGATGATCACGTACATGGCCGAGCTGAAGAGCTGTCCGGCCTCCGACGCCCGCAAGAGAATCGATCCCTGGCTGGAGAAAATGGACCTGGCCCAATATCGGGAAAGCAAGGTGGAAGAGCTTTCCAAAGGGATGTCCCAGAAGTTGCAGTTTATCACGACCCTGCTTCACGAGCCCGATATAGTGATTCTTGACGAACTGTTCTCGGGGCTGGATCCCTTGAATATTGAGCTTATCAAGGGCGTCCTGCTCGACCTAAAACGGCAGGGAAGGACGATCCTGTTCTCGACGCACGTGATGGAGCAGGCCGAAAAGCTCTGTGATTACATTTGCATGATAAACCGAGGGCAAAAAGTCATCGACGGCAAACTTGCCGATGTAAAAGCCCAGTTCGGATCCAACGTGCTCCAGGTCGATATGGAAGGCGACGGCGGGTTCATACGCTCGCTGCCCGGGGTCAAGAGCATGGACGAGTTCAACAACTACATCGAGATCGGTTTTGAGGCCGGCGCCGACCCCGATGTGATCCTGAAAGGGATTCTCGACAAAGTGAAGATCCGGAGATTCGAAGTAATGGAACCGTCGCTGTATAGAATCTTCATTGAGACGGCCCAGATCGATCCCTCTGACCTGAAGCAGGAGGAGGGAGACAGCCATGTCTAAATTTCTTGTAGTTATGAAGCGCGAGTACGCGCAGGTGGTCAAGAAGAAGTCCTTTGTGGTCATGATGTTCCTTACACCGGCACTTATGGCGGCTTTTATGGTCGTGCCTGCCCTCCTGGCGACGATGGAATCCAGTTCGGCCGACTACCTGGCTGTCATCGACCGGGGAGACCAGGGGATAGGCGAGCAGTTCGCGGAAGCTCTGAGGGGCTATACGATAGGGGACACTGATGACCCCGCGTATATAGTGGAAGGTGTTATCAACGTTGATCCTTCCGATGAGAAACGCTTTGCCGAGGCCTACGACTCGCTGGTGGTTCAGGTCAGCGAGCAGAATTTGAAGGCCTTTCTCGTAGTCAGCCCCGAGGCACATTTGGCCGACAGTAATCTGCTAATGGTCACGAACTCAGACGATTTCATAACGCTGCGCCGGGTCGAAGACCAGCTTTCAAACATTGTGTCGTCGCACCGGATCAGAATCGCCGACGTCGATCTCACTGTGGATTCAGTGCTGGCCCTTACCCGCAGCGTCGATGTCCCGATAAGGGACACGCAGGGCGAAGCCATCCCGTTCATGATAAAGTATTTCGCCGCCCTCATTTTCGTGATGTTGATCTACGTTATGATCATCACGTACGGGGCCACGCTGATGCGCTCGATTATCGAGGAGAAAAACAGCCGCATTATTGAAGTACTCGTATCCTCGGTGTCGCCCTTCCAGTTGATGGCCGGAAAGGTTGTTGGCCTGGGGCTGGCTGCGTTCACGCAGGTTGCTGTCTGGGTGGTTCTTGGTGCCGCGATTTTCATGGCCACCAGTTCCGGGGGGCTTGAGATTGATCCCGCCGTAGGGCGAATGGTATTCAATCCCGTGATTGTCACGTTCTTCCTGCTGTTTTTCATCTCCGGTTACATCATGTACTCCAGTTTGTTCGCCCTGATCGGCTCCATAGTGAACAGCGATAAAGAGGCTCAGAATTTTATTTTCCCGATCACGATCTCACTGATCCTGCCGGTGATGGTAGCTTTTGCCGTGGTTCGCGATCCCGGCGCTACCTGGGTGCAGGTACTCTCGTTTATACCGTTCATAGCGCCCACCATGATGCTGGAGCGGATCGTTTTCGTGGTGCCATCCCTGACCGAATATTCGCTGTTCTCGGGGGTTGTGGCGGAGGCGACACTTTCGTTTATTCTGGTGTGCCTGACCACGCTCGGCGTAGTGTGGCTTACGGCCAAAGTGTTCCGGGTAGGGATTCTCATGTACGGCAAGCGGCCGACCCTGCCGGAGATTATCAAGTGGGTTCGCAAGTGAGGAGGTTTCGGCTGCCGAAAATGTTTAATCGAAAGACGCTTCCGAAAGTTCTCCTGATGCTGGCCGGGTTCGTGTTTTTCTCGGCCAATACAGTGTACTTCATGGATCAGCCGGTGGGGCCGCTCATGGCAGCCGCCGATCCGACCTATCACTTTGATTTTGATAACGTCCGCGACAAAGGCCCGTACCTCAATCTGAAATCCGCTATCCTCGTGAACTATGACAACGGCGAGGTGGTGTACTCCAGGAACGCCGAGGCCGTGCGCCCTATTGCGTCGATCACCAAACTCGTAACGGCGATGGTTCTGCTGGATCACGGCGTTGACCTCCAGTCTACCGAAACGATTACGAAACAGGACGCGAGGAGGTCTTCGCGCTCAAGGCTTCGCGTGGGCTATGAGATGACGATCGAGGATCTTCTGTACGCTTCGCTGCTCAGTTCCGACAATCGGGCGGCGCGCGCCCTGGCCCGGGCCACCTGCGGCGATATAGAATCGTTCGCCAAGGAGATGAATCTGAAAGCCCGAAGGCTGGGCCTCAAGCATACCATGTTCTACGAGCCTACCGGGCTGGACCGGAGGAACGTCTCGACCGCTCACGAGGTGGCGAAACTTCTGCATTATGCCTACGATTACGAGTTGATTGCGGAAATGACGGCCACCAAGCGGCACATGTGTACGATCATCAATCGCAAGCGGTACAACAAAGTCCAGATGTCCAACACCAATATGCTGATCCACTCCAAGCACAAGGTACTGAGCGGCAAGACGGGGTATATTCAGGCCGCCGATTACTGCCTGACCACGCTGGTGCAAAACAAAGCAGGGGAGAGGCTTACGCTGGTCGTGCTGGGTGTGCCGGGGGACCGCCTCCGGTTCAAAGAAGCCCGCCGGCTGGTCGATTGGGGGTTCCGCCAGGTACCCCGCGAAGAGCTGGCGAGCACTTTGTAGGCGTTTTTATGGACGCGGCCCTTAGGCCGATTTCGGAACGAGATTCAAAACCACATTATATAGCAAGAGGGATTCATGAACTGGCAAAGTGCATTTAGGAAGATGTCGCTTGTTGTCGCTGTACTCGCATGCCCGGCGCTGGTCCTGGCCGACAGTTGTGGCGGTGAGCATCAGTCCACGGTTGACAGCGTCGCCGCCAAAGACGGTACAATGATCTATTACGAAACGGCCGGCGAAGGCTCCCCGACGCTCGTATTCGTCCATTGCTGGAGCTGCGACCGAAGTTACTGGGACGGCCAGGTCAAACATTTCTCGAAAGATCACCGGGTCGTGTCAATCGATCTGGCCGGGCACGGTGAAAGCGGTCTGGAGCGCGAGAGCTGGAGTATGACCGCCTACGGCGGCGATGTTGCCACGGTCCTTAGAAAGCTCGAGCTGGGCGGCGTGGTGCTTATCGGTCATTCTATGGGCGGCGCGGTTGTACTTGAAGCATCACTTCAGGTGCCGGATCGGGTAAGGGCTATAATCGGTATTGATAACTTTCAGGACTTGACCCTCAAGTACTATCCAGCACAAGTGGAGGCCTTTCTGGAGCCGTTTAAGGCCGACTTTGGGGTCACCACAAAGACCTTTGTGGCCAACATCGTAGGTCCGGAAGCGGATTCGGCCGTCAGGGCTTTTATCGTCGAAGATATGTCGTCGGCGCCGCCGGAAATCGCGATGGACACTTTCAGAGATCTATTCAGCTACGATTTTGCGGCGGCGTTGAAAGAGCTCGACATTCCAGTTCGCACCGTCAGCTCGACCATTCGACCGACCAACGTTGAGAAGAATCGGACGCTGGTGCCCGATTTTCAGGTGGATTTCATAGAGGGTGTGGGGCATTTCCCGATGCTCGAAAAGCCTGAGATGTTCGATCGGATCTTGGCTCGTGTGATCGACGAGATGACTTCCGAAACAGATACCGATAAATAATCGAGGGAGTGGGGCTTC
>JAAERE010000327.1 GCA_024230675.1 bacterium
GATATCAGCCTCAAGGTGGATGTGGCATCCCATCTCCATACCTCGGAGCCCTTTGCCATGGATGCGGGTCAGTCCGTGACCATATCCGTGCCCGTGGGCGGTTATGCAACGCTACTGGATATGGAGGATATCACCACCACCATCGAGATCACCCCCAATGCAGGAGAGACCGTCCGGATCAGGCGGACTTCTCAGATCGCCGTGGAGGACGGCATGATGGTGCTCCGGATCTTGAACGAGGAGTTTACAAAGGGCGCCACCGGCACGGTTCGGTTTACCCTGGAAAACACCGGCGAAGAGGAGATCGAGATCCTCTCAGCCACCAATTCCGGCAACTCGTCTTCAAGCCAGATCACCTGGTATGTGATGGATGAAGATGACAACATCATCACCACGGCAAAATACAAACAAACCGTAGGCTCAGAGATTGTGGCCCTTTCAAACGGTAACACCGTGGCCCGGATTCCAGCAGGACAAATCTTTTCCTCCGGCCCCACAACCCTTACTCTGCCGGCAACCACGCCGGACAACGTGACCGTATTGCTGGATCTTTCAAGCATCTACTACCATCACGGCAAAACAGAGCAGGTGCAGATGGGCGGGCTTAGCACCACCCATGACGTGACCCTGGTGGAGACCTCCTATTACGGCGGCATCACCGATATTACCCCCCAGGTATCAAGGGGAGATGAAGATATTGAAATTACGGGCCAGGCTTTGGATCGGTCCGACGACCAGCCCCTTTCCGGAGTACCGCTAAACCTGGTGATCACCGTCAACGGTTTTGAGCGGTCCTATGAAGTGTACACCGAAGATGACGGCAGTTTTACCTACACCTTTACACCGCTTGCAAACGAGGCCGGTATCTACAGCGTGCGTGCGGTGCATCCGGACTTAAAAGACCGTCCGGTCCACGGCCAGTTTACCATTACCCGGCTCACGGTGAGCCCGGCACAGATCAATCTGAATATTACGAGAAACTATGAACAGACCATCAATGTGCAGGTGAGTACAAGTGCCGGCACCACTGTGGATGAACTGAGGCTGGTGTATGATGCCGCAGATCAGCCCCAGAGCGTCCTGCCCGACGGCGTGCACATGGAGGTCAATGAGACCGGCATATCTGTTGGCTCCGGCAGTTCGGCCAATCTGCCCTTTACCATCTGGGCGGACAACACAGCAGATGCAGCCGAGACCCTGGTGCTGAAAGTCAAAAGCGGCCAGGCAGGCGACGAGACCACATGGGGCACCATCACAATCTATGCGAGCTTTTCAGAAGCCGCGCCCGTGCTCTATTTTACACCCACCCAGATCGTCACGGGCGTTGCCCAGGATGATACGGCTGTTGAAACCGTCACCCTGAGAAATACGGGTCTGGCCGATTTTAGCGATGTGACCCTGGCCCTGTTTAACAATGACGGCAGTGAGGCTCCGGACTGGGTATACCTGAACTCTTCTGAAGATCAGGGCAGTCTTGCCGTGGGCCAAAGCCTTGCCGTGGA
>JAAERE010000328.1 GCA_024230675.1 bacterium
AGAAGAAGAAGTAATCTCCAATGAGTTCTCCCGCCACGTTTACCAGACGGAACTCGGCAAACGGCGTGATGTGCGGACGGACAAACTCAATCCCGAATCCGGGGGAGAGGTGATAGTTGGTCGTCGTTTTACGAGGTATTTCTTGATTGCCGGACGTAGAGCTTTTCCAGCGAGTGAAGGTCGGGCCGCCCTCCATTAGCAGGTAATAGTTGGTGCGTTCGGTAGGGTCGACGTTGAACTTGATGCCCAGGCTGACGGAGGCGAAATCGAAATTGCGGTCGGTGTTGCTGACGGCCTTGAAGACATCGTAGCGGCCGCGAAGGGTGAATTCGATAGCCCCGTCGCTAGTGAGGGACGCTGGAGCGTAGCTCACAGCCAGACTTCCCCCAAAGCCGGTTTCTACACGGCTTCCCAGCCGGTCGACCGGTTCGTTGAGCCCTCCCGACACATAGAGATGAACCGCGCGCCGCCCTTTCGCCTCAGAAGCCCAAAGGACCGTAAGGCAGAGAAGCAGCGCCGTACCCAGATGTCGCAATGTCCTATCTCCCGTTCAAGACCTTCACAATCGAGACGATACATCAAAACCGCCAATAAGGAAAGAGATAGGGCAAAGAAAAAGCCGGGGAAGTTCATCCCCGGCTTTACATGTCTTAGTCAAGTGTCTGACTTAGAAGAACTTCAGTCCGAGAGTTATTGGGACAAAAGTTGAGGCTTCACCCTCGGTTGCTATGCTGACATAGCGGGCTTGGGCGAAAATACTGAATCCGGGGCCGGAAGACAGGTTCACGCCGGCGCCAATATTCCAGTACATCTCGGTCGTGCTTTCGGAGATAAACTCGTTGAGCAGGCTTGTGACAAGAGGTGTCGGGCCGTCGAACTCAGATTGTTTGATGTTCGCAAAGCCGACACCGCCAAGGAAGTAGGGGCTGATCGGAGCAGCCGGAAGGCTCATCTGATAGCGGGCATCCAGGCCGTACATCCACATCTTGTTGGTACCGCCGGAATAGCCGTCCATGTTTTCCATATTGTCAAAGTTGACATTGAAGGTATGGTATTCTAGTTTTCCGACAACCTGAAGGCTCGGCATGACTTTGTAGCCAACACCCAGAGAACCGTGGTAACCGGTTTTGAAGCCGTCTTTGAAGCCATCGGGGGACTGCGGCAGAGAAACCGCGCCGCCGGCATAGAAGCTGAACGGGCTCGGGACCTGAGCGCTGACGCTCGCGGCCGCGAAGACTATCAGGATAGCCAGCATAGTCATTAGCTTTTTCACATTTTCCTCCTTCGAAATGTTTGGGTAGGCTTGACTATGGTTTATGATCGACCGACCAGCGACAAGGCTTTAGCCGGTTTAGGCCGGGAAGTGGCGCCGGTTCAGGCATCTGGACAGCAGGAAGGGCCGGGGAAAATCCCTCCCCCGGCCCCAATATAGGCTTGAATACGTGTTGACGAGCCCCCGAAATGCCCTAAAATAGGCGGATTCCGACCGTTATTGGTATTAGGGTGATCGCCTCGTTTTCGCTCGAAATGTGTACATAGCGAGCCTGCGCGAAAACGCGGACCTTGGCTTGTGATTTCACCTCGACCCCAAGGCCGACATCGAAATAGGCGTACGATTTGGAGTTCGCTTTGGGGACAATAATCTCGCCGCCTACCAGGGCCTCCGACCGGCTCACAAAGGCGACTCCGGCTCCGGCCATGACCTGGGGCTGGATCGAACTTGTGGGCATACCAACTCCGACCTGACTGTGGACTCCCAACAGTGAAATCGGCAAAGTGCCGCCGTCGACATCAAGATTGTTGTTTATGCGAAAGTATTCGTACTTGCCTACGATATGGAAAATGGGTGACATCTGGTAGCCCAGACCCAGCGTCAGACCGTAGCCGAGTTTGGTCGAGTCTGCCAGGTTGTCCGGTCCCACCAGGGGAGCGATGCCGCCGCCCAAATAGACTTTGAAAGGTGTGGGGCTTTGGGCGTGGAGCGCTGACGAAGACAACATGAATACGATTAGGACGATGAGCGCTTTTTTCATTCATAACTCCTGCGTTTAGTGCGGTTGCCAGCCTTATCTAATACGCTACAACACCAAACTCCTTCAAATGTGCGCATGTAGTGTGGGGAAATACCAGTACTCCAGGAAACCCGTGAAACATGGAGCTTCCAGGGCGCCCGGCTCGCAAGCAGGTCTAGTTTAGTTGCAAATGCAACAGCAACTTGCGAACCGCGTGCGGGGTCGCACAGCAGGCGTAATTTGTGATTCCTTTCACTTGATTTCACCGGGGAATTGGCTTATTATGGCCCAAAGTTCTAACTATTACCATATAATCTGGAGGCTATATACATGGCTGAACGAGGCGAAGCATACATCGTTTCCGCGTGCCGCACGGCTATTGGTGTGCTGCATAGCGGTTTGGGCAAACTTAGCGGCCCGCAACTTGGGGCTCTGGCGATTAAGGAAGCCGTCAAACGCTCAAAGATTGACCCGAAAGACATAGATGAAGTCATTATGGGACAGGTTGTTCAGGGCGGCGCTGGACAGGCCCCGGCCCGACAGGCGGCCATCCACGGCGGCGTGCCGGCCGAGGTTCCCTGTATGACTATCAACAAGGTGTGTGGCTCCGGTCTCAAAGCGGTCATGTTGGCAGCCCAGTCGATCCGTGCAGGCGATCAGGACGTTATCGTGGCCGGCGGTATGGAATCTATGTCTCAGACGCCGTACATTATTCGCGGTGCCAAGACCGGGACCAAGTTCGGTCACGGAAAACTTGAGGACATTATGGTCTCCGACGGTCTGTGGGACAGTTTCAACAACTTCCACATGGGCGGCGCGGCCGAGTACACTCGCAAGAAAGTGAACATCACTCGCGAAGAGCAGGACGAGTTTGCCTACAACTCGCACAGAAAAGCCTGCGCCGCTATGGATGCCGGCAAGTTCGACAACGAGATCTTCCCGGTCGAAATTCCCCAGCGCAAGGGCGATCCGATCATCTTCAACAAAGACGAAAACCCTCGCGCCGGTATTTCTGTCGAGAAGCTGGCCAAGCTCCGCCCGGCTTTCGAAAAAGACGGTACTGTTACGGCCGGCAACGCCCCGGGCCTCAACGACGGCTCTTCCGCGCTTATAGTTGTCTCCGAGAAGTACATGAAAGAAAAAGGTCTCACACCGCTGGCGAGGGTGATAGAATACACAGCCGTCGGCACCGAGCCTATCGAACTTTTCTTCTCACCGATCTTTGCGGTCCAGAACCTGATGAAGAAAATGAACGTCGACATCAACCATTGGGATCTGATTGAAGCCAACGAGGCTTTTTCGGCGCAGGCGCTGGCCGACGGCAAGGGTCTGAACTGGGACTGGGATCGTGTCAACGTACACGGTGGCGCAGTAGCCCTGGGACACCCGATTGGCGCTTCCGGCGCGCGCATCCTGACGACGCTTATTTACGCGCTCAAGGATCGCAATCTCAAGACCGGTGTGGCCACGCTCTGCCTGGGCGGTGGTAACGCCGTAGCCCTGGCTATTGAACTCGTATAAGAAGAACTTAACTGGAGAAGAATTGAAATGAAGATAGACGACATTAAGAAAGTCACAGTAATCGGCTGTGGCACCATGGGCAACGGCATTGCCCAGGTGTTTGCCCAGACCGGTTTCGACGTCAACCTGGTCGATATTGATCAGGCTTATCTGGACAAAGCCGTGGCGACCATCGGAAAGTCTTTCGATCGTATGATCAAGAAAGAGAAGATCACCGAAGACGACAAAAAAGCATCCATGGGGCGCATCAACGCCACTACCGATCTCAAGGTCGCCGGCGATTGTCAGCTTGTGATCGAAGCGGTCACTGAGAACCTTGACATCAAACTGGAGATTTTTAAGAAGCTGGCTGGTATCTGTGGTGATGACGCCATCCTGGCTTCGAACACCTCCTCGCTGCCGATTACGCAGTTGGCCGCGGCCACCAAGCATGCGGACAAGTTTATCGGCATGCACTTCATGAATCCGGTCCCGATAATGAAGCTGATCGAGCTGATTCGCGGTATTGCGACTTCAGATGAGACTTTTGCGCTTATCGAAGGACTGGCAAAGAAACTGGGTAAAACTCCCGTAGAAGTAAACGACTTCCCGGGTTTCATCGCCAACCGCATCCTGATGCCGATGATAAATGAAGCGATCTATTCGCATATGGAAGGTGTTGGGACGGTCGAGGCTATCGACGAGGTAATGAAGCTGGGTATGGGACATCCCATGGGCCCGCTGTTCCTGGCTGATTTCATCGGTCTGGATGTCTGCCTGGCAATTCTCGAGGTTATGCACGACGGCCTCGGAGATCCCAAGTATCGTCCGTGCCCGCTTCTGAAGAAGATGGTACAGGCCGGATATCTCGGTCGCAAGACCGGACGTGGTTTCTATAACTACGATAAGTAAGGAGCGTCAGATGGATTTCAATCTATCGGAAGAGGATCTGGAACTGAAACAGATGGCGCGCGAACTCGCGGATAAGCGCATTTATCCGCGCGCGTTGGAGATGGACGAGAAGGGGGAGACGCCCCAGGATTTGATTCAGGAATGTGCCGAAAACGGCTATTTCGGGATCACCGTGCCAGAGGCCTACGGCGGCATGGAGCTGAGTTCGACCACGTTTATGGGCATGCTCGAAGAAATCTGCGCGGCCTGCGCCGGTTTTGGAATCATGCTCTCCGTGCACAACTCGCTGACCTGCGAGATTCTCAAGTTGTTTGGCTCCGACGAGCTTAAGCAGAAGTACCTCCCGGCTATGGCCGCCGGCGAAAAGATCGGCGCCTATTGTATCACCGAACCGAACGCCGGCACCGATATCGCCTCCCTCAGCACCACCGCGGTTGACAAAGGTGACCATTGGCTGCTCAACGGAACCAAGACCTTCGTTACCAACGCCGGTTACGCCGGTTTGTTTATCGTGTTTGCCAAGACGCATCCGGACGAAGGCCGCAAGGGCATCTCCTGCTTTGTGGTCGACAAGGACGCCGAAGGTCTGACGATTGGCAAGCCGGAGATGAAGTGCGGAATCAAGGCCTCGGATACACGCGAGATAAACCTTCAGGATGTTAAGGTCCCGAAAGAAAACCTCGTCGGTAACCCCAAAGATGGTTTCAAGCAGGCGGTCGTGATCCTCAATTCCGGTAGAATAGGCGTTTCCTTCCAGGCTATCGGCATCGCCCGGGCGGCGCTGGAAGAAGCTATCAAATACTCCAAAGAACGCAAACAGTTCGATCAGCCTATAGCCAACTTCCAGGCCCTTCAGTTCAAGATGGCTGAGATGGCCACGCGTATCGACGCCGGACGGCTGCTCGCCTATCGGGCGGCGCAGCTCAAGGACGCCGGCGTTCGCTGCCACCGGGAGTCCTCGATGGCCAAGCTGTTCTGTTCGCAGATGTCTAACTTTGTATGCAACGAGGCCGTCCAGATCCACGGGGGCTATGGTTATATCAAGGAATATGCGGTGGAACGCTATTTCCGCGATGCCCGGGTGACGGAGCTGTACGAAGGTACAACCGAAGCCCAGAGAATGGTTATCTCACGCGATTTATTGAAGGACTAAACCTTGCTTGAAAAGAAGCATTTAGAATACCGCGAGATGATCCGTGCCTTCATGCTCGAGAAAATCGAGCCGCTGGCGGCAAGTCTGGATCTCGAACAACGCTTCCCGACGGAGCACATGCAACCGTTGACCGAGATGGGACTGCTTTCGGCCCTGATCCCGGAAGAATACGGCGGCAAACAGGTGGATACCCTCAGTTACATCATTGCGGTGGAGGAGGCTTCGCGCGTGTGCGGCTCCACCGGCATAATGCTGGCGGCCCACAATTCGCTGGGGACTTTCCCGGTGTTGGAGTTTGGTAGCGAGGAACAGAAGAAGAAGTATCTGCCGCGGGCGGCAAAAGGTGAACTGATGGCTTTTGGCCTCACGGAGCCGGACGCAGGGTCTGACGCCGGCGGCACGAGAACGATGGCTATCAAAGGCGAGGATTGCTGGGTGATGAACGGCAGTAAGTGCTGGATCACTTCGGCGCCCCAGGCCTTTGCCACCATCGCGACCGCCCGGACGAACGACAACCCCGAAGACAAGGCCATCACCGCGTTTGTTGTCGAACAGGAATGGGACGGCTATGCTGTCGGCAAAAAGGAAAACAAGCTGGGACTTCGCGGTTCAGATACTGCTTTCCTCCACTTCGACGACATGAAAGTGCCGTTCGAGAGCCTTCTCGGCAAAGTTGGCGAAGGCTTCAAACAGGCGTTGATAACGCTCGATGGCGGCCG
>JAAERE010000329.1 GCA_024230675.1 bacterium
ACGCGCGTGGCGTCTTCATCCGACGTTGCCTCATCAACACACTCCCAGTTGTTGGAGCAGCCGCTGGTCGAGAGATTAGTCACGGACCCGGCTCCGTCGGGACGCAGGATGAGCGTTCCGCTGCTGTCGCATCCACCGCCACCACCTCCGCCACCCGTCGATGTGAAATAGCCGTCGGAGAAGACGTAGTAAGGCAGGGGAGTGCTTTTGTGACGCGGAAGGATAGTCGTGTACCGATGCAATGTATCCGCGTCCGGTACGTAGACAACCTCCAACGGATGCAGCCCAACCGGTAGAGAATCAAACGTGAAAGAGCCGGCGGTGTTAGGGTGAACCGTTTTGGTGGCGTTGCCACCGCTGCCGTTTGGTACGGTGATGGTGATGTTAACCGAATCCCAATAGCTGGAACCCGGAGCGCTCCCGGCGCCGTCGGTCACCACGCCGCTGAGTGTATTGACCAGGTAGTCGTTGGCAGCATCGGCGATCTTCTTTGAAATAGTGGCTCCGCTGCCGGTCGAGTTCAACGTTACTCCGCCGCTATAGCTGTAGGCCTTTCCCCATTCGTCTTTCGCAAAACCGTCCGTGTCCTGGGAGAAGGTTGGAGGGAGATACGGACCGTCCCAGGTGCTATGCCCCAGCGTGTTCTGATACAGGGCTTGTAGGTTGGGGGGGAAAGCGCCAATGTCGCCGATATAACCGAAATCGCAGCGGTTGCTTCCCTGAGTAATCCCGGGGGCGCCGGTTATCGCCTTCGCCAGCATCTCCATCTCGCGTTCGGTTTTTATTCGGCGGACGTCGTCAACCACAACGTCCATCGACTGCATTGCAATCGACACCAGGATCCCGATCACTACGATTATGACCAGCAGCTCTATGAGGCTGAAACCGTTCTCTCTATGTAAACCGCGACCCATCATAATCGTGCAACCTAGTTGGTGTAGAAAACCTCCGCCCATACCTGTGTGCATTGCGCCCAGTTTTGAATGCTAACCCCAATCTCCATCGCATCAACTTCCGTCCAGGACCAGGCTGAAGATGTCGCCGGGCTTGCGGGATGAGTTGTCGAGAAGTCGGTGAAGCTGCTGACCGGGTTCAGGTTTATCGTAGAACCGTCGGTGTAGCTGCCGCCAACGCGCAACGAGGTTCTCGCTCTCTGATTTCCGCCCCCCTGGCGTCGGCACACAACGTGAATCACAACGCTGTCAATTGTTCCGGCGCCGGCCGTGTGGTCTTCGGCCGTATAGCTGTCGCGCCGCCAGGAGGAACTGTTGCCACGGACATAGGTCGAACCGCCATCGGATGTCGTTTCGTCAACTTTTTGCCAATTGCTTCCGGAAGAAGGGGAGTCTGTCAGTTGAGAGGATGCCCCGCCTCCGTTGGGGCGGAGAATCTCTGAGCCCGAAGCACCCCCGCCCCCGCCACCGCTGCTGGTATCGGCTGTCCAGAGATCGGCAAAATACTGAACATCGGTATAGTAATCCTGCCCGGACGAGACGCTGATCTTTCGTGTGAGTGTGTCGTTGTCGGGCAGGTAAATAACTCGCAGTGTGTGTAAGCCAATAGGCACCGAGTCATAAGTCACGAAGCCATCGTCCGAAGGATAGTCGGTCCGGGAAGTCAGGGACCCGTTCCGAGGATATGTCAGAACAAATCGTACAGAGTCCTGATAATCAGGCCCCGGCGGTGTGAAATCCAGATCGGTGAACGTAAACGAGGCGTTGTTTCGGAGCAGTTCGCCGGTAGAGTTTGCCAGGGTGCGCGTTATTGTCGAGGATCCCCCGGTGGAAATCACCATTAGCCCACCTGAATAGCTGTAGGCTCGCCCCCAGCCATCGTTTTTGTACTCGGAACTGGAGCCGTCGGTGGAAAACTCATCGCTGATATAAGGACCGTCCCAGTTGGTGTATCCTCCCGGTCGGGTCAACAGCGCGTTGAGGTTTGCCGGAAGCCGGCCGTTGTCTCCCACGAAGCCGTAGTCCGTCCTGATCCCGCCGGATACCAGCTCGGGATTGCCCACAATCGCGTGTGCGATTTGGGCCAGTTCGCGTTTGGTCTCTTCGATTCTGGCAGTGTCGTTGACGGCCGTAAGGGATTTCATCGCTACCGAAGCAATGACGCCGATGATTATCAGCACGACAATGAGTTCTATCAGGGAGTAACCCCGACAGTCGCCGACCAGAGACCTTGTTGAACGGGCAGAAAAGTCCATCAGTCAGTGTATCGGCAGAATTGATAGAGGCTTATACCGGGGAAGGAGTACAAAAAAGGCCGTTGCGGGAGTTTCCCGAACGGCCTCTGAAAATCGGTGATGAACCGGCTAGAAAGTATCGTCGTCGAAAGTAGCTTCTTTGGGCGGGATACGCACCACCAGGTCCTGCTTGATCTTGCATTGGCAAGCCAGCCGGGATTTGTCGGTCAGGTTTTCGGCCTCGTCGAGCATGTCCTCTTCGTCTTCGGACACTTCGCCCAAGGACTCAAACCCTTCTTCGATAACGACATGGCAGCTGGAGCAGGCGCAGTTCCCCCCGCAATTGTGGTCGATTCGAATGTTGTTGTCGAGAGCCGCGTCCAGCAGCGTCTTGCCCTCTTCTACTTCTATCTCAACGTCCTGCGGCAGGAATCTTATCTTCGGCATTCTTCCTTCCTCACTAGTTCCGCTTTCCTGTTGGGAAGGTAATAATCTCGAAGTTGTCATCGAAATCAAGTCCTTTGTCTATTTCCCAAGGGTTCTGTAAATCACTACGTGGTCGTGTTCGTTGCCGTATCTCACCGAGCTGGCGACACCGGCCAGCCGGGCGGCAATGACCATAAAGGCCCACGGGGGGGGATAATATCGCCACAGCCGCAGGAACGCCTGGTGTTGGGGTTGGAGAACTGGAAGCCGCCGCCGAGCATACCGCTCTTGTAGTCAAGCGTGCAGTCTCTGATATATCTGAGGGCTTTGAGGTCGACGTGAACCTGGAATCCTTCGCGATCAAAAACACGGTCAAACTCGCCGGCCTTGGTGTCGAACTCCATCGAGTAAGACATTCCCGAGCAGCCTCCGGCGGCTACGCCAGGCCTGAGGAATACACCTTCGTTCTGATCCTCGGAGATGAGCCGGGCTATCTCCGGGGCGGCGTCCGGCGTGATATTGATAATCTGCTCCTGCGCGCCCTGTTCCGGGCTATTGATTGCTTCAGACATGATTGCTTTCTCTTCTGCAGGCCTGCTCTGGTGGTGCCTGTTGACGTTTTGTCAGGTTCAGCCTGTTGTAACAAAACTCTCCGGTGCAGGTTCACGGTTTTTGATTTCCGGTCCCGGTTCCGGTGTTTTTCTGCTCCAAAACAGGTCGAAACTGGACTATATGACTCCAAATATATGGTTTTTACTCAAAAAGTCAAAAAAAATGGGTCGGAATTAAAAAATTTTGTGGACTTGAGGCATCTTTTTTAATATAGTGGCATAATATAATGGAACTAAAGAGCTTTTTTGCCACTATTTTTTGGCAGCTTTGTGGCGGCGAAAGTGATTTAGCGATTAGAGGAGATAGAAATGCAATTGTCAAGAAAAGCCGATTACGCCCTCCGGGCCGTCAGGCACCTATCGATCATCCCGAAAGGCAAGCTGGGTTCGATAAATTCGATCGCCGCCGCCGAGTCTATTCCCAGAGAATTCCTGGCTAAGATCCTCAAGGATCTGACCAGGGCCGGTATCCTGGTCTCGTTCCAGGGCGTTACCGGCGGATATCGCCTGGCCCGCACGCCGCGCGAAATTTCGTTTCTCGACGTGATCGAAGCTATTGAAGGCCCTATCCACATCAACCTGTGCACCGAGGGGAACAGCTGTTCCTGTGATCAGGTCAACAACTGCCCGATGCACACTTTCTGGGTGACCCAGGAGAAGTCTTTCAAGCGTTCGCTGTCGAAACACAGTTTCGGCCGCTATCGCCGGGCTACCAAGTAGCCGTCTGATACGAGTTTCTGGAGGGGTGGCCCGACCTGTCAAGGTCCGGCCACCTCTTTTTGTCTCTGGGGCAGAACCTTCGGAAAAACAGCCGAAATCGCTTTATGGGGTTGTGCCTTTCGCCCCGCCGGTATTATAATCTCTCAAGACAGCAGGAACTGCACAGATGTAATACGGGTCCAGAAGCCGGAAACGCCCTGACCCGAGACCCGGAGTCGGCGGCTCCCGGATTTTTCCCCCGGGATATCGTTCCGCCCGTCTGTTGTGCCGGCCTGAGGCGTATAATTTTTAGGAGAAGCCACAATGAAACAGTTCGAGGATAAAGCTCACAAAGTCAAAGTCGGCCTGGCCGAAATGCTCAAGGGCGGCGTCATCATGGACGTTACCAACGCCGAGCAGGCCAAAATAGCCGAGCAGTCCGGGGCCGCCGCGGTCATGGCGCTCGAAAGAGTGCCCTCGGATATTCGCAAAGACGGCGGCGTGGCCCGCATGGCCGATCTGGACGTCGTCGAAAAGATCAAGCGCATCGTTACAATTCCTGTCATGGCCAAATGCCGGATCGGGCACTTCATCGAAGGCCGCGCGCTGGAATCGATGGAGATCGATTTTATCGACGAATCCGAAGTCCTCACGCCGGCCGACGAAAAGTATCACGTCGACAAGTGGGATTTCAAAGTCCCGTTCGTGTGCGGCTGCCGCAATCTGGGCGAGGCGCTTCGTAGAATCTCCGAAGGCGCCGCGATGATCCGCACCAAAGGCGAAGCCGGGACCGGCGATGTCTCCCAGGCGGTCAAGCATCTCAGAGAGATTACATCGGTTATGAAATCCCTGACCGTTATGACCCCGGAACAGCTGTACGGTGTGGCGAAAGAACATCAGGTACCGCTGGAGCTAGTAAAAATGGTTGCCAAACTGGGCAAGCTGCCGGTGCCGAACTTTGCCGCCGGCGGGATTGCGACCCCGGCCGATGCCGCCCTGTGTATGCATCTGGGCGCCGAGGCTGTGTTTGTGGGCTCGGGGATTTTCAAGTCCGACGATCCGGAGAAGCGGGCGAAGGCTATCGTTTCGGCGACCACTCACTGGCAGGATTATGGGATTATTGCTCAGGAGTCGCACGGTCTGGGCGGCGCGATGAAAGGCATCGCGGTTGACAC
>JAAERE010000330.1 GCA_024230675.1 bacterium
CTTCTTCGGGTGTCTGGCAGAAGCCCAGCGATTCATAGTATCCGATTTCTGTGATCGAAAACGGATCGTACGGCTCCACTACGTCTATCTGTTTTCTGGGATTATCGATGCCGGCTATCCTGTAGGCGTTCTTTGCCGCCAGGCCGCCGAGCGTCGCTTCATCGTTCTCTTCTCCCGGAGTGGTGATACTTGTGGAACCACCCATCCCGATCACCCAGGCGGGAGTCGGTGTGATCTTCTTTGCCTTCTCTTCTGAGGCGAATACCACCGCGCACGCACCATCGGAACTGGGGCAGCAGTCCAGCAGTTTGACGGGTTTGACCAGCGGGAACGAGTTCATTACATCGTCCATCGTGACGGATTTCCTCACATGGGCATACGGGTTGTTGAGCGCGTTCAAGTGGTCTTTCACCGAAATCCGAGCCATGTGCTCCTCTGTGAGGCCTGTCTTGCTCATATTGATACTTGTGGCCATGGCCACCGTAGTGATCAGATTGAGGGAAAATCCGGCGGTGAAGATAGGGTCCCAGATAAGGCCCAGAATCCGTTGGGCATTCGGAGTCTGGCCCACCCGCTGCATCGCCACCACCAGCACGACATCAAATGCGCCGCTCGCGATGTGATGCACTCCTGCCTGAGCCGCCGATCCACCAGTAGTTCCGCCGGTATGGATTCTCATGAAAGGCTTGTTCAAGGCTCCCATGCCGTCGGCGGCCCACTTGTCCGGTGAATTCACCCCCTCGAAGGCCTCCGGGGCCGTGCCGAAGACGACCGCGTCAATATCGTTGAGCGTCAGTCCCGCATCTTCCAGAGCGTTCTTGGCTGCTTCATGAACCAGTTCCGGGACCGACACGTCCCGTCGTCTTGTCTTATATGGTGTTTGCCCTGAGCCTACAATCGCTACTCTTCTGGCCACAGCGCCTCCTTTCCTAGCTACCCAGTACCACGACGCAATTCGATTGGGCGCACATACCACCGGTTCCATGCGCTATAGCGAGATGGGCTCCCGGCACCTGGTGTTCGGCGGCTCTCCCGGTCACCTGCAGGGCCGCTTCCGCCACTCGAATCAGGCCCACTGCCGTGTAAGGATTCGAGGATAACGCGCCCCCCGAGGGATTCACCGGCAA
>JAAERE010000331.1 GCA_024230675.1 bacterium
ACGACGCCGTGGCGCGGGCCGTGGTTGACGTTGGTGATTTTGTCAAGCTGGCCGGACAGGCCAAGGGCTAACGATGGCGCCCAAAGAGACTGGTTATCCGGAGTCCGGACTGTGGAAGGACTATCTGGATAACCAAAGAGTAAAGGCGATGGCCGAACAAATCGTCCTCGCCTCTTCTCGTTTTGACTCGGCGGCTTTCATCAAGACGGTGATGTCCGACGGCTATGTGTCGTTGGAGCTCAAGGACCGCATCAGGCGAATTGCTCAAGGCCTTTACAGGCATCTTCCGCCCGACTACGAGAAGGCTCTGCGCATAATCAAAAAAGCCGCGCCGGACTTGCGCGATTTCGAAAACTGGTGCCTGACAACATACGTGGAATTGTATGGGTTGAAGCACTTTGATGCGTCGATGGCGGCCCTGGAGTTTCTCACCCGACATGGCACCGGCGAATTTGCGATTCGCCCGTTTGTCCTGGAATACACCGACCGCGTGCTGCCGATTATGCACCGTTGGGCCGAGGACAAAAACGAGCATGTGCGGAGGCTGGCGGCCGAAGGCTCCCGGCCCCGGGGCGTCTGGGTGGCCCACATCCCGGCTTTCAAACAAAATCCCCGGCGGGTGATTGAACTTCTGGACAAGCTCATCGCCGATCCCTCGCTGTACGTCAGGAAGGCCGTCGCCAATA
Organism: bacterium; assembly: GCA_024230675.1. Lineage (GTDB taxonomy): Bacteria > Zixibacteria > MSB-5A5 > GN15 > FEB-12 > JAAERE01. The sequence continues at coordinate 687 of JAAERE010000331.1, forward strand.
ATCTTAACGACATTTCGAAAGATAATCCTGATATCGCCGTCAAGACAGCGCGTCGCTGGCAGAGGAACGGTGAGAAAACGACGGCGTGGATTATCAAGCACGGCTGCCGCAGCCTCATCAAACAGGGTCATCCGGATGTCTTCGGTTTGCTCGGCTTCACGGAGAAACCGAAAGTGGCGGTGCGGAACTTGAAGACGAGCCGGAAGAAAGTCAGCATAGGCGGCTCGTTCGATATCTCCGTTGAAATCGTCTCGAAGGCCAGAGCCGACCAGCGGCTGTCAATCGACTACCGCGTGCATTATCGCAAGGCCAACGGCAAGCTGGCCCCAAAAGTCTTCAAACTGGCGGAGAAAACGCTCGTTGCCGGAAGCACTTTGTCCCTGAGCACCGGCCATTCTTTCAGGACGATGACTACACGCAAGCACTACCCCGGCAAACATCAGGTCGAAATAGTCATCAACGGTCGCACGTACGAAAGCATTACGTTTCTACTGACTTCGTGAGCTCCCAAGGAACCGGGTTATTCCCTATCCGGTTCTGAAGTCAGACGCATCGTCAGAGCAAAAGGAATCTCGTGGCAAGGCTACGTTTCATTTGCATTCCAATCACGATCCTGTTGCTGGAGCAGGTGGCGCTGTATGCGGTGAGAACCTTTCGGCTGCAGTCACTTTCGATTGAGAAGGCGGTACGCTGAATACGCATCAGGTGCCGTCCCGGACGTCAACAAGAGGTTCGGTCTCAAGGCGAAGGACGACCAGCTTGTTTCGGGCGGGATCGCCTGCCTCGGCTGCGGAAATTGTGCGCCCACGTCTGTCCGCGCGGAGTTCTGAGACTGGAGAACAAGTGGGACTTTCTCCGGACCGAAAGCACCGATTTCAACAAATTGATAGATATGCAGAGGTGCTTGCGTCGCCGCCACACGTCAACCTCCAGCCTCGAATCCCCCTTGCCACAGCGGTTTAGTCACCCGGTGGCGTCTTAAAGCCCCCATTTACTGCAACCTACCAGCCGGTATTCCTGTCAGATAGGATATGAGAATCGAAGTCTATCCCCGCCGGTCGCGGCGGCGAAACATTGGTGAAACGCCGCCGTATTGGGTTGTAGTCAGGGCAGGCAGTACTTTCTTCCATTAGGAGTGTCAGAGCATGATAAAGAAGATATCCATCACCGTCATTATTCTAGCT
>JAAERE010000332.1 GCA_024230675.1 bacterium
CGACTTCAACGGCGACGGCGACTGGGCCGATGCCGGCGAGGATCTGTTCCCGGGCGGTCAGGCGCTCGCCGGCGGCGTCAACAGCCTGAGCTTTGCGGTGCCGGCCGGGGCGGTGCCGGGCACCACCTACGCCCGCTTCCGATGCACCACCGACGGTGCCGTGAGCTTCACCGCTCAGGCCTCGGACGGTGAGGTCGAGGACTACCTGGTCACGGTTGAGACCGCTACCGATCTCGGCGATGCGCCGGATCCGACCTATCCGACGCTGCTGGCGAGCACCGGCGCGAGCCATGTTCTCGGCACCGGCGTGTACCTCGGCGCCTGCGTCGACGCCGAGGCCGACGGCCAGCCGTCGGTTGGTGCCAACGGTGACGACGGCGCGGTCGGTAGCCCGGTGTTCGGGACCTGCGTGGGCAACGACGACGAGGATGGCGTGAGCTTCACCTCCGCTCTGTACGTTGGCACGTCCGCCGGCGTCGACGTGACCGCCAACGCCGCCTGCACCCTGAGCGCGTGGATCGACTTCAACGGCGACGGCGACTGGGCCGATGCCGGCGAGGGTCTGTTCCCGGGCGGTCAGGCGCTCGCCGGCGGCGTGAACAGCCTGAGCTTTGCGGTGCCGGCCGGGGCGGTGACG
>JAAERE010000333.1 GCA_024230675.1 bacterium
CCGAAAAACAAGTAGATGGGTGATGGATACAAAAAAGGGCAGCCCGCGAGGCTGCCCTTTTCACACCGAAGTGTAACGCTCTTATCTCTTCCGTTTGTGCAGGTGGCAGTACTTCGACGGCGGTGTCGCCGTACGCTTGCACCTCTTGCCGTCCTTGGTCTTGCCGGCACAGCGAACTTTCTTCACCACCTTCTTCTTGGCGACTTTCTTCTTGACCACCTTTTTCTTCGCGACTTTCTTCTTTGGCATTGCGCATCCTCCTTACAAGTGAGAGCGTTTACCTCATCCGCAGTAAACAGAAGTGTTGAAAGCGGTGTCAACAATAAAACATGATTTTTTTTGATCCATCATGTCTTGAGGGAGCGGGGACGTGTGGATGAATGACAGGTGAGATGGTCGTCGTCGATGATTAAACGGCTGGATGCGCTCCGTTGACTATTGATCAGTCAGGGTCATGAACTTCGCATACCGACGAATGATATCCCGGTTCCGCTCGCGGAAGATTTCGAAGTCGGCGAATTGCTCAACCGCCAGTTCGTAGGCATGATAGGCCTTGACGAACTCCACATAAACCGTGTCTCCGGACCGCCTTGAGTCCACCCGCAATTCGCCGAATGGATACGAAAGGGAATCATCCTCAGGAAGGACGATGGAGTCGGCCGCCAGCGATGAATCCCACGTTATGGTGATGTTGCTCTGCATGAGTTCGGGGTAATATAGATACAGAGGAAACTCCCGATCGTCCAGATCTGTCCGCTCGAACCCGTCCATTTCGTCGAGAACAAAGGGACCGCAATAGAGCGTGGCACCTATCTTGCGAAGCGGTTTAATACCCGTTGCCTGCATTTCAATAACCACCGGTTCTTCCAATTCGTCAAGATTGCGAATCTCGTACGCTTCAATTCGATATTTCTTGCTCGCCCCGTCGAATATGCGATCGACAAACTTCCGCGTCTCCTCGTTGTCCATCGACTCCAGGACACCGCGAAGATAAACGGCCTGATTGCCTGTAACTCGAAGATCCACGTCAAGCCTCAGCCGGCGATCGCCTGCTATGTGCAGATGTGTGTTGAGTACGCACTGGTTGTCTTCAGCCGTGCTGGCGGAGATCCTCTTGATCTGCCCTCCCTGCTCGGTAACCACGAGACCGTCGATATCTTCGATCGACCAGGGGACGTCCCCGGAAGACAGGTTGTCGTTAGTGCAGTCCAGCCACAGTGTATCTCCCCCGACAACGGCCATAGTTACCATGTGGTTAAATGCGATGCTTGGAAAATCGACGTCCGTCACACCTCGCCCCCGGGTTAGCACCAGGCACGGGTGAGCTTCTATCCCCTGCCGCCTCAGTTTGGAAACGAGCAGCGTTGACATGTCCTTGCAATCCCCATAGCCCTTTTCCAGGGTCCAATCAGCGCTGTGCGGCTGCCAGCCGCCGATGCCTATATTCACGGCCACATACCGAGTTCTCTGCTGCACGTCGAGGTACAGGATATCCACCGCCTCCAAAGATCCCGTCCCGGAGGCGAGGGAGTTACCGGACAGGTAGCGGCCCTGCGCCAGTTGATTGTACCAGCGTCCGATGCCGCCCCAGTCACACCTCTCGAGAGCGTAATCGTTCAAACTGAACCTGTCGGCGACAAATTCGATCCGGGCACCCTCATTGTGGCCCGGCGGAAGGTGATCGATCTCTTCGAGGGCGGGTATATCGCTGGCAGACCAGACGTAAGTGATCTCGCTGCCCGATCTGGAAATCTCCGGTTCGAGTTCCAGGTCGCGTATCTGGTGATGAAAGTCGAAACCCGGCGGAACGGTCAACCGGTAGGAGGCGCCGTGGATGGGAATGAAGTGTTGAAAGTCGGCGTCGCTCCAGAAGAAAAGTGAACTGGACTCACGCGTGTACTCGTACTCGATAGTATAAGGGTACTGCGCCGACTCCAGCACCGTGTAGTAAGTGCAGGCATCCCGGTAGAGGGCACCATTGCCATAGCCGCAGACCCGGGACATATCCTCTTTCTTTCTCCGGTATATCTCTTTGCCGTCGGCGTCCAGGACGCGAGCCGATACACCAGTGAGCTTGTTGTACTTGTCCTCGAATAGACTCAATCGTCGGTAGCCGTCCCCGCGCAGGTTGTTTATGCGAAGCCGGTTTTTCACGGTCAGGGTGAACTTGTTGCCTTTGATCCGGCAGTCCCAGGTCTTATATTCATAGACGGCTTTGTCCTCAGCAGACTCGTCGGCTGAAACGGTGCCGGGGCCCGTCCAACAGACCAGGAGGCACAGCCACACCGCAGAGAGGTTTGTTCGGAGCTGCATTCTCAGTCTACTCCGTCGGCGCCTTCACGAACGCCACTTCATCTTCAGACGACAGCGCGATCTTGCCAAAGAGCCTTCGCAACTGCTGATACTGGTTTGGCAGAAATTTGGTTTTTTCGACGATCAGCTTTGTATCCACGACTACCATCGAGTCCTTCACCGTGGTCTTTCTCTCGAATGTCGCTCCCTGGCAGCTGTAGTTGAGGTCCTGCGGCAGTACCGATTCCTGCACATCCCCCTCAACGACTATCTCCATCACATTGCGATATGTGAAGGGATACTGGAAATCGACCGGGAAGAAACGGTTCTCGCTTTCGAAAGGATTGCTGCAATAGGCATAGCGAACGGTCTTCACGATCAGGTTTTCATCGAGCTGCTCCACCAGCTCGTCAGAGGAATAGTCCATGGTAAAGACGAATTCGCTGGCGGTGTCCAGCTCGCATTGATGTTGCCCCAGAATATACTGCACGTCCATCTTATCCAGGAAGTAGTCGGTAGCGAATTCGTCGGGGTCGTTGCTCTCGTGCCTCTTACCATAGAGGGAGGCATAATACCCTCTAAAATTACAGGATGTCGTACAGGCAGCGGTGCCATCGGCGGCCACGTGAACGCGCGTCCGGTCGGTTCTGCCGGAATACATCGGCTTCTGGCGAATGCGCACCAGCTGAGAATTCTCTTCGTCGACCAGCAATCCTCCGCTGGTGAGGCAGTCGGGGGGCAACACACCGTACGGGGCAAACTTCGAGGACACATCGAGAAATTCGTACTCGTTACCCAATTGGACGAAAGCTATCACATAGTCGAATTGGGGCAGGTAGGCAAAATCCGAGTAAAACTGCCCGTGACTTCGGCGACTGATCAGGACCGGAAAGGCCGGAATGCCGGCGGCGTTGTGCAATTCACACAGTAGCACGTTTTTGCCCTCATCCGTTCCATGCTTCTCCTCCAGCAGGGTTCCGATATTGTCGTGCATGAAGTACCAATTGTGATACTCGTTGCGTGTCCTGAAGTTGTCAGCGACAAAGGCGTGTATAGCCCTGGATTTGTCCCGCTCGTTGGACAGCCCGGCTGTTATTTCATCGGCCAGCCTCTTGATTTCCTTGTCCTTGTTGCAGTATTCGTCCAGCCACACTTGGCAACGCTCTCCCTGCTCCGGCCAGGTTTTCTGATACTTTATCAAGTTGTACCGGTTCTCAAAGATCTGTAATTGAAACCTCAAGGCGGATCGATAGTCATTTCTCGCGCTCATGTACGGCTCATCGGTTATCGGCGGCAGATTCTCCCGAGTCCACGTGAAAGTACGTATCTTGGCGCCGGCAAAAGCTGCGCCAACGTCAATTTTCTCCTCCAGCTCCGCTTTCCTGAACTCCGGCGGCACGTTCTGATACTGTACGTTGTAGGTAAAACCGTTCGGGATTGTCACTGCCACCTGCGACTTGAGCGTATAGATGTCGGATTGGAAATACCAGGGACGAAGATATCGAAAACGCTTGCTTATAACGGAGTACCTGTACTCGATAAAACTGCCGACTTCCAGGGAGGGAAAGCTGAAAGTCTTCTCCCGGTATTCGTCGGCTGTCTTCTCAAAGATTGCGCTCTTCTCTACTTTGACCTTCTTGCCTTCAGGAGTGATCGTATGCGCCTTGAAGCCTTTGAACTTGTCGTATTCCTCATGATATGAAACGGACTGATCCCCGACTTCCTCGATTCCCTCCGGAGTGAGGATTTTGATGCGCGTGTGATAGTTGATCTTGATGTTATCCATCGATATCTCTATCTCGCTTCTGTCGAAGACAATCATCGAGTTGGCCTCAGGATAATCTACAGGCGCACCAAGCAACTTTTCCTCATCGCTGATTTTCCCAAACTTCTGCGCGGCCACTGATCCGGCACTCAGGACCAGAACGAGAGCCATGACAACAACCATCCTCAAAACGCACGAATAACTCATAGTGACAATCCCCACCGTATCAGATGACACCGCCCCCGTCGAGGGATCGTCGGGCAATCCCCTAACCTGCATCAGGCCTGCCGACAGCGACGGATATACATATGTTCAGAGTTCCCTAATGGGTCCAATAAAATCATGAAATCTGGATCGCGCAACCCATAATTTGGGGGAATCGAGAAGAATGGCAGATTTTATTCAGCAAGGCCGGTCAGGAGCCAGGGGACCCAATCTTCCCGCCCGTTCACACCGGCGAGTTCGGCGGCCGCATTCCAATCATAGACAACCTCCACCGGCTCCGGCTGCCAGATATCATCCGTCCGAGATAAGACACAATAACGAGCGTGGGGCGATCCGGCCTGCATCACATGTGGGTAGGGGCTGTCATCCGTGTAAGCCTGCAAACCGACGCTGCCGGGGTTGACTATCAGCCGACCATCGGGGAGTGTGATCGTGCGAGGCGTGTGATCGTGCCCGCATACCACCACCGACTGTGGATTACTGCTGAGTTCCGACTGCAACTGTTCGGACGACTTGGGGATCAATCCGTCCGGTTCTACCTCAACCAGCAGGTATTGATCGTCCCTTGTGGGCGACCCGTGACAGAGGAAGAGATCGTCATAGGCAACCGCGATAGACTCCAGAGATGATAGCCAGGCCAGATGCATATCGGTCAGTCGCCCCAGTGTGAAATCGAGCGAGGCGTGGGCGGCGGCGTTGGGAGGAGATTCGATCAGGACGCGATCCTGGTTACCGCACACGGTCGGAGCGCCGAGAGCCATCAGTATGTCAGCGGTCCCAGCCGGATCAAGCGGTCCATAGAGGCTGTCTCCCAGGTTGACGATGTGCTCAACGCCTCTCCCCCGAATGTCCCGGAGGACCGCCTCCAGCGCGAGACGGTTGCCGTGAATATCCGCCAGTACAGCTACGCGCTCTATCATCTTATGCTTCCCCTTTCAGGAATCGCAGCGCCGTCTCCACAAAAACTCGCGCCACGGGTTCGAGCGAACTGATCTCGACGTACTCCCCCGCCCTGTGGTGATAGGCGCCTTTGGGGCCGAATACAATCGTCGGGATACCGGCTTTGACGAAAACGTTGGCGTCAACTATCCCCCGATGACCCGCGAAGTACGGAGCCTTCCCTATGACCTCTTCGTATACGCTCTTGAACACCGGCACGATCGGCGTCGAAGGATCCAGTTGGTAGGAATCATAGCTTGGCGGCGGCGTAGCGATGTCCACCGACGATTCAAGCCCAAGATCATCTATCAGCCGACGCATGTCTTCGACCGCCGACTCGCGAGATTCACCCGGCACGGTGAGACGCGTAACGACGACTTCGCAGAGCTCAGGCACAACCGCGGAGTATTCTCTCGGACCTCCCGCAATCTTCAACGTACAATAAGTTCCTTCTCCAAACAGGTGGTGCCGACCGAGTTCAAGCTTCTCCATCGCCTTGACGATAGACGCGGCGTCTGTTATGGCGTTGATGCCGCCCTCATGAGGTCGAAAGGCGTGGGCCGAACGTCCGTGAACGGTTAGTTTGTACAAAACCTTTCCGGTAACGGCTATCGGCAGATAGTTTTCCTCAGAGTCTCCAAAAAAGTGTTCGGCGTGCAGCATGGCGTCACACTTGGCGTGCTCTGTCTTCAGAGCAGCATCGGCGCCGGTGCTGAGACCTTCCTGGTCAACCACGATCATCAGTCCCACCCGGCCGTTGACATCCAGCCGCTCACGATTCTCCACGATCGACTTGAAGGCCGCCAGCATACAGGCCAGGCCGCTTTTCATGTTGATCGCTCCGAGCCCGTACAGTCGTCCGTCGCGTTCAACGGCCTCAAAGGGATCGGTCTGCCAGTCGGAAACTGCCCCGACCGTGTCGGAGTGTCCTGAAAAGGATATGAACCGCCCCCCATTGCCGAGCTGTACGCTCACGTACACGTTGGGGCGTCCGGGGGAGACTTCGTGTACTTCTGGTGCGACACCCAATTGCCGAATCTCATCGGCGATGAATTCCGCCAGCCGTTGCTCGTGGGGAAGGATCGAGTTGATCGAGACCATGCGTTTGAGCGTCTTAACCAGATAGGAGGTATCAACCTCAAGCCCCTTGGTCACCATGATTTCCTTTCCAACCCCCATCGTCAACTTAGTGAACAGACTTTTGTGATACAAATTAATTGTGCTGGCTTTATCCAGCCCTTGCGGCGATTTGAACGATCTCAGGACTAATCCGTCTATACTACGCACCAGAGAGGATTTAAGAAATGACCTATGCTCGCGCCCCCTGGGCGGCGGTGCTGTGGATCACCATAGCTGTCGTCCACGCCCCGACCGGTCTGTCCTGCACCTCGACCGACCCGGAGTCATCGACATTGTTACTGGGACAACAACCGCCCGGACGGGAAGCGGTTAAGTTCCTTCCGGAGCTAATCTCGGCAGACAAACACCCGCACGGAAGCTTGACTTTCACGCCGGACGGAAACGCTGCCTATTGGTCGGCTTTTCTCGACGAAGGTCCTGAGCAGACGATATACTTCGCCGAGTTCGACGGCCGCCGGGTTACCGCACCACGCCCGGCTTCCTTTGCTGTGGCCGTGGAGTCCTACGGCAACGGCGGACCGGCTTTTAGTAAAGATGGCGGGAAACTCTTCTTCAACTCTTATCGTACAGGGAGTAACGAAGCGAAAGGTGCCCTTCCGGGCATATGGTATGTCGAGCTAACCGAAACTGGCTGGATTAATCCACGACCTCTAGCCTGTACCATTGACTCTACGAGGTCAACCGGCCAGGTTTCGGTTGCTCTAAGCGGCAATATCTACTTTGCGGGCCGCCAAAGCGGCGAGCGTCAACCCAAGCTATATTGCTGCCTCCTGGTCGACGGCGAATATTACGCGCCAGAACTTCTGACCGGCGATATCAACGCCTTTGATGCGGTTGATCCTTACGTTGACCCAGGCGAGAAGTTCATACTGTTTGCATCGAGATCGCAGCGCGAATGTCTGGGTATCACCGATCTCTACATCAGCTATCGGGAGCTAGATGGCACCTGGGGGAAGCCCGTCAGTCTGGGGGGAAGAGTAAATACGGCTTACTTCGAGCGTTTCCCGTCGATGTCCCCCGATGGCCGGTATCTCTGTTTCGTGAGATGCGTGGGCAATCAGTATCCCAGCGACGACACCCATTTCTACTGGCTGGACGCTGGTTTTTTGGATTCTCTTTCG
>JAAERE010000334.1 GCA_024230675.1 bacterium
CCTGTTGTTTCCGACATGTCTCTCTCCAAGATCGGGGGGGTTTCACGACCCGCGTTTTTTACCGTTGTGAAAATCTGTATCATGTTATCCTAGTCAGGTCAACTATCGAGTCCGCCGGGGGTGTGATTCAGGCTTGTTCCATTTTCTATGCTGCTTTTTTCCTTTTACCATGCTCTACCCAGAATTCTTCCCACCAATCGTTGGCTCTTAAAACACGAAGAGCCAGAATTGGATTGACGGAATCGGGATGCCAGCAGGCTCCCGGGATTTTCATTCTTTTTTGCGGTACGTACTTGTGAGCGCTCTCGACCTCTCCCGATCCGATCGGATATCCTTTATTTGCGTAATCCGCGTAGTTCAAAGAGTTTTCGAACCGACTTACATACCCAATCAGCTTTCTTAGCCGGTCGTTTCGATTTTCGGAATAGTCCCTTTCGAGTTCTTCCTTGACTTCCGCTACCTCGCCGTTGGAAATACGATCCAAACGCGCTTCCACCCAGCAAGGTCTTCCCTTTTTCGCTATCCCAAGTTCTTCGGCGGTTTCGTATAAATGGTCTTTAAGATGGGTTTTGTCCAGAATGAACTGCATCCCCGGAAATTGCGCTTGGAGTTCCTCCATTATTCCAATACCTCCATCGGCTACGCCGATCACTTTCGTATCCGCAGTCATTCCCGATAAAACCGAGGCGTCGAAAAGCCGGCCGATCACCTCTTCGTATTTGTCCATGCCGCCGATATACGTCTTCGATGCCGAATCCAGAGGTCTGGCAAACCCTACTCGCACGTCGCGCCATTTGATCGTCTTCTTTTTCGCCGGTTTTTTCCCGCCGGATCCAGCTCCATCGTCGTCCGCAGCGAGGGAAAGGGTTGCCGTTCGTATTTCGCAACCGTCGACTTCGACGAGCATATTGTCGACCTCCCTAGGATTCCCGTCGTCGCTCCCGAACTTCGATCCGGCGTCGCGAAGTTTATCGTCGAGATACTTGCGGGTCTTCGCCGCCGTTTCCTTCGTCACCCGCGCAACGGTGCTCGAAGGCAGTTCGAATTTGTAGTGTTCTGCGAACCTTTTCGCAGCGAGAGCGAAAGAATCTTCGGCTCCGAAATCGACCAAGGCTCGATTAACCGCTTCGCTTCGTCCGCGATGATAGATTCCCATCGAATCGTACAACGGCTTGGATACATGCCCGCGTTTCCAAAGATACGGCGATTCCATTTCCAGTTTCCCGAAAACGACGTAAAACTCGATTGCCGGATTTCTTTTGATCCTCAGTCCTTCGGACTCTTTTTTTTTACGTTTCCATCGAGAGTTTCCCGAAATACGCGCTTCATCGCTTCCAGGCCGATTTCCGAGACAAGTCTTTCCATGTCGGCGTCGAGAAGCAATGCTCGATCGGTCAGATCCGTTTCTTCGCTCAAAAACTTCTCCGCGATTTGTTTGCTTGTCAATTCCACCAGTTCCTTGTACTTTTCCAGATCCATAAGACACCGTTTTTCGTAGTGATTGAGATAACAATTGGTTGATTTCTCGTACACTACCTAACTGGTGATACTAAGTCCAGTACAATTTTTGGGATATTCTGCTTTTTGGAACAAGCCTGAATCACACCCAACACGTGTGTACAGTCAAGCGGCGGGTACCCGAAAAAGTCCGCGGTTTTCGTTGGCCGGATAGGGGATCTTTTGCTACTAGTCCGTGTCGATATCAACGGCTGGAAGATTGTCTCCCATTTCGTTGGCCTCATCCCCACGATTATCGGTATCTCCCAGTCCCAACTGCCCTTTGGTATTGGTGCCCCAACATTTTATCGTATCGTTGTCAAGACGAACACAGTTGTGAGCACTTCCGGCGGCAATCTCAACGGCGGTTCTGTCTGTTCCCAGGTCCACCGGTGGTAGATCGTTTCCCATCTCACCGGGATCGTCTCCAATATCGTCGCTGACGTCTCGTCCCAATCTGGCACCATTGTCCGATCCCCAGCATTTTACGTGTCCATTGTCCAAACGGGCGCACGTATGAGACGCACCGGCGGAAACTTCCCGTACCGTCCTCCCGGAGCCCAGATCCAATGGGGGGAGATTATCTCCCATTTCGCTCGGATTGATGCCGCGTTCGTTATCGTCTCCAAGTCCAAGCTGTCCGTTGCTGTTGTATCCCCAACATTTTACAGTGCTATTGTCTAAACGTGCGCACGTGTGATAGTTGCCGACGGCGATTTCTACGGGCGTTCTGTTTTGGCCAAGATTTACCACAGGCAGATTGTCTCCCATTTCATCGATGGAATCGCCTGAAGCATCGATTCCATCGCCGCGATCTTCGGTATCTCCCAATCCCAGCTGCCCCTTGCTGCCTCCTCCCCAGCATTTTACAGAGTCGTCGTCAAGAATAACGCATGTATGGTATCGACCGGCATCGATGCTCTTTGCGGTTCTATCGGTTCCAAGGTTTACGTAAGGATTATTGTCCCCCATTTCATCGATTTCGTCACCGATATCGCCTGTGCTGTCTTGACCAAGCCCCCCATACTTATTATATCCCCAACATTTTACCTTTTCGTTGTCCAGAATGGCACAGGTGTGTTTTGTCCCGGCTGAGATGTACACCGCCGTTCTGCCTGTTCCAAGATCGACGGCAGGCAGATTGTCGCCCATCTCATCGCTATCGTCTCCGCGACTCTCCATATCTCCCAGACCGAGTTGCCCATCGGTATTGTATCCCCAGCATTTTACAGCTCCATTGTCCAATAGAGCGCAATTAAAGTATTGTCCGATGGCTATTTGCTTGACTGTTCGTCCCGTTCCCAGATCAATGGAGGGGAGATTAATTCCCATTTCGTCCGGATCGTCTCCTATCTCCGCTGTGCCCCCTTGCCCCAGTTGCCCCTTATTGTTCCAGCCCCAACAACGAATATCGCCGCTATTCGGTTTAATACAGGAGTGGTAGTCTCCTAACTTTAAAATGCTCGACAAGACTGCTTTGAAACTCCAAGTGTAGTCTTCCGGAATGGCGTAGCCTTCCTGATCTTTCGCTGCGACGGTTATCGTTGCGGTAAAGGTAGTGTCGGATTCCAGATTTCTAGAGGGAGTAAAAATGGCCGTATTGGTTGAGTTTTCGTATATAATGTTACCGGATATATTGCCGCTGCCGTCGTTAATCAAAAAGGTCTGGTCGGTAATCGTTGACGCATCCATATCCTTGCTGAAGGTACCGGTGATGACAGAAAACGAATCGCAATTCGAATCGTTTATCGGAGTGACCGAGACGACCTGGGGGATATCGGGTAGAGTTTCCC
>JAAERE010000335.1 GCA_024230675.1 bacterium
CCTTTGCGAACACGATTGAAAAAGGCCCGGGGCTGCGATTCCAGACGATCACGCTTGCCGCCCAGACGGGCCGAAGCTGTCTTGAGATTGATATCAAACAACAGGGTCAGGTGGGGCTTTATGTCCCCCACCGCCACCTTATGCAGGCGCTTGACCATGCTTACATCAAGTCCCCGGCCATAGCCCTGGTAGGCCGTGGTGCTGTCATAGAACCTATCGCAGAGCACGATGTGACCGGACTTGAGGAGCGGGGCTATCTCCCGGTCGGTGATTTCACTGCGGGCCGCCTCGTACAGCAGAAGTTCCGTGATATCGTTGATGGAGGAATTGTTGCTTAGCAGGATTTTGCGGATTTTTTCGGCCACCGGTGTTGATCCCGGCTCTCGCAGACGAGCGACTCTGTAACCCAGACCGGCCAGGAACCGATGGGAGCGTTGCAGTTGGGTCGTCTTACCGCAACCGTCAATCCCCTCGAACGTTACAAACAGACCCCTGGATGATTTCTTCCGTGTCGTCATTATTCATATCCGTATAAAAGCACGCAAAAAAACCGGCGACTCAAAGTCGCCGGTTAAGGTAGTCAATATGCTCCGAGGGGAAAACCTATTTTTTGGTTTTCACCACCCGTTTGGCTTTGGTGGCCGCTTTCTTGGGCTTTTTGACAGCCGGCTTTTTGACGGCCGGTTTCTTGGCGGCGGCTTTCATCGGACGGGACTTGCGACCCGTCTGCTTCCAACCGTACTTGGCGATAAATTCCTCGGTCATGCGGCGGGCTTCCTCGTCCGTGTACTGCACCGGCGGGGATTTCTTGAAATAGGATGAGGGCTCTATGAGAGCGCCCGAGAGCTTGTTGTCCAGAGCCAGCTTGCAGCAGCGGACGGCATCGATAACCACGCCGGCCGAGTTGGGGCTGTCCCAGACTTCCATCTTCATCTCGACATTGAGCGGCACATTGCCGAAAGTGGTACCTTCCATACGGATGTACGCCCACTTGCGATCATCGAGCCATTCGACATAGTCCGAGGGACCGATGTGGATGTTCTTGGGGGCGATATCGTAGTTGAGCTGGCTGGTAACGGCGTTGGTCTTGGAGATCTTTTTGGATTCCAGACGGGAACGTTCCAGCATGTTCAGGAAATCCGTGTTACCGCCGACGTTGAGCTGCGAAGTGCGATCGAGAATCACGCCGCGTTCGATGAACAGGCGCGTCAGAACCCGGTGCATGATGGTGGCGCCGACCTGCGACTTGATATCGTCGCCGATGACCGGAAGCCCCTTCTCCTTGAACCGCTTCTGCCAGTAGGCCTCGCGGGCGATAAATACCGGGATGCAGTTGACCAGGCCACAACCGGCCTC
>JAAERE010000336.1 GCA_024230675.1 bacterium
GCTCGGATTCGTTTCTCGACCCGCAAAACCATTCAGTCAATGCCTCCTTTGCCGACCCCGGCAAGGGCAGCGTTAAAACCGATGCCAGCAATAATGCCCTGGCTGGTAAAAGCGCAAAAGAAGTTATTCTCGACTACAACGGCAACCCGGTGCTTTCGGCCTACGGCCCGCTTGAAATCGAGGGCTTAAAATGGGCTATTATCGCCGAGATGGACGTGTCCGAGGCCTTTTGTCCCAAGGATGAATCCGGCAAATACTTCTATGAAAAATATCAGCAGATGTATGGCTATTATGACCTGTTCCTGATGAACCCCGACGGCTACTGCTTCTATACCGTGGCCCAGGAAGCCGACTACCAGACCAATTTCGTAAGCGGTAAATACTCAAGCTCCAACCTGGGCAAGCTGGTCAGAAATGTCCTGAGCACCAAGCAGTTCGGTATGGCCGACTTTGCGCCCTATGCACCCTCAAACGGTGATCCCTGCGGCTTTATCGCTCAGCCGGTTGTCACCAATGGCAAGGTCGAGGCAGTGGTGGCTCTGCAGCTGCCCCTTGAGGCGATCAATTCAATTATGCAGGAGCGTGCCGGCATGGGCAAGACCGGTGAGACCTATCTTGTCGGTTCCGATAAGCTGATGCGCTCGGACTCATTCCTTGACCCCCAGGGCCATACAGTTAAAGCCTCTTTTGCCGGCACAGTTGCCAAAAACGGGGTCGACACCGAAGCAGCAGCAGAGGCCCTGGCAGGCAATACGGCTGCTAAAATTATCATGGACTATAACGGCAACCCGGTGCTTTCGGCTTATGCGCCGCTTAAGATCGGCGATATCACCTGGGCCCTGCTTTCCGAGATTGATGAAGCTGAAGTCCTGGAGCCGATAAACAACCTGATCCGTGCGGTAATCATAGCCGGCCTGATAATAGCGGCCATCGTGGCGGCAATCGCCCTGTTCGTGGCCGTAAGCATTGCCGGTCCGCTTGTAAAGGGCGTGACTTTTGCCCGGCTGGTTGCCAAGGGCGACCTGACGGCCGAGATTGACGTAAACCAGCAGGA